>CAZEYT010000004.1:0-68262 GCA_964516295.1 uncultured Chthoniobacterales bacterium
CAATCGCCACCGCTCTCTCCCGAGTCACAGCCGCCGATGCCAGAAACTGGTTTGCTTCCTGTGGCTATAGTATTATTTAAACCGCTCTAAGAGCGGATCATCTATCCAATCGCGTCTGCGATGGCCTTGCCCATCTCGGCGGTGCCGACGCGCTTGGTGTCCGGGGTGTGGATGTCCGCCGTGCGAAGTCCGCCGGCAATAACCTTGCGGACGGCCGTTTCGATGGCGACAGCCGGTTCTTCGAGACCGCAGGAAAACCGGAGCATCATCGCCGCGGAGAGGATCTGCGCGATGGGATTGGCGATCCCCTGGCCGGCGATGTCGGGAGCCGTGCCGCCGCTCGGTTCGAACATGCCAAACCGGCGGGACCCACCCGTCGCGTCGCCCAAGCTGGCACTCGGGAGCATGCCCAGTGACCCGGCGATCATGGCCATCTCATCACTCAGGATGTCTCCGAAGAGATTTTCTGCGAGAATCACGTCGAAGGCCTTCGGGTTTTTGATCAGCTGCATTGCAGCGTTGTCGACGTAGAGGTGGTTGAGCGAGATCTCCGGGTAATCGCGGGCCGTCTCGGTGACCACCCGCCGCCAGAGCACGCCATTTTGGAGCACGTTCGCCTTGTCGATGGAGGTGACGCGTCCGCGGCGCTTTTTCGCCGCTTCAAAAGCGACTTTCGCAATGCGGCGGATCTCGCTCTCCCAATAAACCATCGTATCGACGGCAAATTCCTCACCGCCCTCTTTTTTCAAATACTTCGGCTCGCCAAAATAAAGGCCGCCGGTGAGCTCGCGCACACAGAGCACGTCAAACCCACCCTCGACCGACTTCGGGTGAAGGGGCGACGCATGGGTCAGCTCCGGCAGACAAACCGCCGGCCGCAGATTTGCGAAGAGGCCGAAGTGTTTGCGAAGCGGAAGGAGGGCGGCTCGTTCGGGCTGTTCAGAAGCCGGAAGAGACTCCCATTTCGGGCCGCCGACCGACCCAAACAAAATTGCGTCCGCCTCTTCGCAGGCGGAGAGGGTTTCCGGCGGGAGGGCCCGGCCGACTTCATCAATCGCCGCGCCACCGACCAAACGCCGGTCGTAGGTCAACTCAATTGAGAATTTCTTTTGTATCCGGTCCAGCACCCGCAGGGCCTCGACCATCACCTCGGGTCCGATTCCGTCACCAGCCAGAACGGCGATGCGGAAGGAATTGTCAGAATTCATGCGTGCTCATCTAAGCCGGAGCTCCGGCGCGAGGCAAGCCCGGCGATTTGGAGCCTACCCGCGGACGGCCCGAATGAACTCCCGGACGAGATATTCTTCCTTCTTTCCCGGCGTCAATTCCACCCCCCCGGCAACATCCACCGCATGCGGCCGGACAATCCGCACCGCCTGGCGGACATTATCGACCGTCAAACCGCCGGCCAGGATGTAGCGGGGCCCGGGATTTGCCGCGACATAGTCGCGCACCATGTCCCAGTCCAGCCGCGTCCCTGTCCCGCCGTAGGCACCTTCCACGAACGCGTCGAGCAGGAGATTCGGCGTTTCGTAGAGGGCCACGGATTGGAGCGAAGCCTCCGAACGCACCCGGAAAGCCTTGATCCACGGCGAAAATCCCACCCAGTCACAGAAGGTCGGCGACTCATCGCCATGATACTGGATGGCCTCAAAACACCCCGCCTCGCGAAGTTCCCGCAAAAGCTCCTCCGAAGGATTCACCACCACCGCCACCCGCGTAACCGCGTGGCCCAAATCACGAATCCACGGCAAGGCCTCCGCCGGATCCAAATAACGCTTGGATCCACGGTAAAAATTAAACCCCAGCGCGTCGGCTCCGGCCTGCTTGCACATCCGCGCATCTTCCTCACTCGTGATCCCGCAGATTTTCACCCGCACCGAGCCGGTTTCGAAAAAATTCATGGGCGTAACCTCACACGCTGCCCGCCTCAACGGAGCGTGCGGGCATTGGCTTTTTTGACGGAGGGATGGTGGGTAATGACATGGACCTGTCCATCACTCGTCCGAAAAAACGAACTAAGCAACCAGCTGACCAACCCGATGATAATCGCCCCAAAAAACGCCGGCCAAAATCCGTCGACGTGAAAAGGGGGGATCACCGCGGAAACCAGCAGGAGCAGAAGCGCATTCACCACCAAAATAAAAAGGCCCATCGTCACGATGATAAATGGCAGGCTCAACAGCAGGAGAACCGGGCGCACGAAGGCATTGATGATGCCCAAAAGCAACGAAGCCCCCAACAACGCACTCGTGGAATCGCACTCGATCCCGGGCACGATTTTCTCCGCCACGAAGACGGCCACGGTTGTCACAACCCATCGAATCAGAAAAGCCGCCATGCCTTTCATGCTATTTTTGCATGCACTTTTTTGAAGATTTATTTTGCATGGCGCGCGAATAGGGAGTGAACAATTCCCGGGCCATGCCAAAGAAAACTTCCGATTCCGACAAGAAGCCGAAAGAAAAGAAGGCCGCCAAAAAGAAGCTCGCCAAGGTTGTCCACACCGCCGAAGAGCCGACCACGCCCACGGCCGTGTTACCGCCACTTCCCGTCATGGTACCCGCCCCCACAGCGACCGCCACCCCGGCCGCTCCTCTGAAAAAGGCCCCGGCCACGAAAAAGGCAGCTCCGAAGGTCAAAACCGTCGCCAAGCGCAAGCCCGCCCCGGCCCCCATCGTCCTCTCGAACGACGACATCGCCCTTCGCGCCTATTACATCGCCGAACGTCGCCAAAAAATGGGGTGGCCGGGTGACTCCACCAGCGACTGGGTCGAGGCCGAAAGCCAACTCCGCGGCGAGGCTGCCAAGGCCCGCTGACTTTTCCTTCACGACCCGCCCAGAAAATTTCTTTTGTAAAGAAGTTAGTCCATGCTAATATTGTTTTCCGATGAAAACATTTTTCGGAATTCTCGGATATCTGGGACTGGCGGTTGGAATTCACGCCGCACCGGTGAATGTGGTCGCCACGACGGGCATGGTCGCAGACCTTGTGCGAAACGTCGGAGGAGACCGGGTCGCGGTGACGGCGCTCATCGGTGAAGGAGTTGATCCGCATTTGTTCAAACCCACCCGCGACGATGTCGCCAAGCTCTTGAAGGCCGATGTCGTCTTCTACAACGGACTGCACCTGGAGGGCAAATTGGAGGATATTTTCAAAAAAGTCGCGGAGCGGGGATCCCGCGTCGAAGCCATCTCATCCGGAATCGACCCCTCGCGATTGATTTCAGAAAACGGGCATCCGGACCCGCACATCTGGATGGATCCCGTGCTATGGGCCGAGTGCATTCCGGTCGTCCAGACCGTGCTCACCGAGAAAGACCCCGAGGGTCGCGAAACGTTTGCCACACGGGCCACCAACTACCGCGAAGAGCTTCTCGCGCTCGACGCGTATGCGAAAAAATCCATCAGCTCGATCCCGGAAGAACAACGCGTGCTCATCACCGCCCACGATGCCTTCCATTACCTCGCCCGGGCGACTGGACTCACCGTTCTCGGCGTGCAAGGCATCAGCACCGAGTCGGAAGCGGGCGTGGCCGACATCAATCGCCTCGTTGACGAGGTCGTGAAGCGGAAAATCCCGGCCGTGTTTGTCGAATCCAGCGTGCCGGACAAAAATGTCCGCGCCGTCATGGAAGGCGCCGCCGCCCGCGGTCACACCCTGCGCCTCGGCGGAGAACTTTTTTCAGATGCCATGGGAGCCACGGGGACGTATGAAGGAACCTACATCGGCATGATTGATCACAACATCACGACCATGACGCGCGCGTTGGGCGGCAATGCTCCCGAGCGGGGCATGGCGGACCGGCTCTCGCCATGAACGAGCCGCCCCTTCAGGTGCGGTCTCTGAATGTCGCCTACCAGCGCAAGTTGGTCCTGTGGGATGTCGACCTCTCGATCCGTGCCGGAAAAACAACCGCGATTGTCGGACCGAACGGAGCCGGGAAAAGCACGTTGATCAAGGCCGCGCTCGGACTCCTTCCGTCCGCATCGGGCGAGGTTCTATTTTTCGGCAGACCCTACCGCGAATCCCGACCTCGTGTCGCCTATGTGCCGCAGCGGGAAAGTGTCGACTGGGATTTCCCGGTCAGCGCGCGGGATGTCGTGGCCATGGGACTGTATCGCCGGATCGGATGGTGCCTGCCCGTCCGGTCCAAACATCGCAAACTCGCCGAGGACGCGCTCGCGGACGTGGGTCTCGGCGATTTCGCCCGCCGACAAATCAGCCAGCTTTCCGGCGGACAGCAGCAGCGGGTTTTTCTGGCCCGCGCTCTCGCGCAAAAGGCGGATCTTTATCTCATGGACGAGCCGTTCGCCAGTGTCGATGCGGCCACCGAGCAGGCGATTCTCGAAGTGCTCCGCCGTCTCCAGCAGGAAGGCCGCACCGTGGCCTGTGTTCATCATGACCTCGACACCGTCTCGGAATACTTCGATGACGTGGTGCTTCTGAACATGCGCGTCGTGGCTTCGGGGGCCGTCTCGGAGGTCTTCAACCGCGAAAATTTGCGAAAAACCTATGGCGCGCGCCTCGCGCTTCTGGATGAAGCCGTCGCTGATCTGTCGCGTCGAAGCGGTCCCGTCCGCTGACCCGCCATGGAAACTCTCTGGCGTCTCTTTTCCCTCCAGGATTACAACACCCGCATCGTCCTCGCCGGAGCCTGCGTGTTCGGGGCGGCTGCCGGGTTGGTGGGGACGTTTTTGCTCCTGCGCCGGAGGTCGCTTTTGGGGGATACCCTCGGCCATGCCACGCTTCCGGGGGTCGCCGCAGCCTTTCTGGTGGCCGAAGCGCTTGGCGCGGCGGGAAAATCGCTCCCGGTTCTTTTGACCGGAGCGGCCCTTTCCGGCATCGCGGGCATGGTCGCCGTGCTTCTCATCCGACGCTTCAGCCACATCAAAGATGATGCGGCACTTGCCATCGTACTCAGCGTTTTCTTCGGAGCCGGCGTCACGCTCCTCACCGCCGTGCAACAACTCCCCGGTGGCAATGCGGCGGGATTGGATCATTTTATCTACGGAAAAACGGCGTCCATGACGGCGGCTGACGCCTGGTTCATTTTTCTCGCCTCACTTCTTGTGTTTGTGGTGTGCGTCGCGCTTTTCAAGGAATTTGCTCTCCTGTGTTTTGACGAAGGCTACGCCAACGCCGCCGGGTGGCCGGTCCGATGGCTGGATGTCGGTCTCATGGCACTGGTGGTCGTGGTCACGGTGGTGGGGCTTCAGGCCGTTGGTCTTTTGCTCGTGGTCGCCCTGCTCGTCATGCCCCCGGCGGCGGCGCGGTTTTGGAGCGACCGGCTCGGAGCGATGGCGGCGGTCGCAGCCCTTTTCGGCTTTCTCAGCGCAGGAGCCGGCGTCGCGGTGAGCGCCATCTGGCCGCGCATGCCGACCGGGGCGCTCATTGTCCTCTGCGCCGCTGTGCTGTTCGGGATCAGTTTCATCTTCGGCAGTCGACGGGGCCTCTTGATCCGTTCGCAAAACGACCGCCGCGCCTCCGCCACGCTCCGGAGAGAACACCTGCTCCGGGCCATCTACGAATGTGCCGAAATCCATGCCTTCCCTTCGGCCGAACAACCCGTCCCCCTCGCTCATCTCTTGGAAAAACGCCCGTGGAAAACCAAGGCCCTCGAGCGGGAAATCGAGCGTCAAGCAGATGCCGGTCTCGTAGCCACGTCGGTCTCGGGCGACCAAGTCCGCCTCACCGCCCGCGGGTTCGCCGAAGCACGACGTCTCGTTCGAAATCACCGTCTCTGGGAACTCTACCTTCTCCACCACGCCGATGTGGCCCCGGGCCGCGTGGATCGCGACGCCGATCTCATCGAACACGTCCTCGATCCCCGGCTCGTCGATGAGCTGGAGGATCTCCTCGACGCCAATCGACGCCAGACCTTTGTACCGCTCAATCCGGAAAAACTGTCGCCGCCATGATTTGGACCGAGATCGATACATGGATTGTTGTCACCGGTGCGCTTATCTCCATGGCCTGTGCCGTTCCGGGCGTTTTTCTCCTCCTCAACAAACAGAGCATGCTCGGCGATGCCATCAGCCACGCTGTCCTTCCGGGGCTCGCCATTGCATTTCTTATCTCCGGGACGCGCGATCCCCTTCCAATGTTTGTCGGAGCGGTTGCCGCCGGACTGTTCACTGGCGTTCTCACCGAAATCATTCACCGGCGCGGACGCGTCGACTCGGGAGCCGCCCTCGGCGTCGTCTTTTGCAGCCTGTTTGCGCTCGGTCTGGTGCTCATCCGCCTCGCGGCGGATCGTGTGGATCTCGATCCGAATTGCGTGCTCTATGGCTCCATCGAAACGGCCGTCATTGATTCCGGTCTCGTTCCGCGCATCGCCTGGCTTTCCGGCGGCATGCTCGCTGCCAACCTTCTCCTCGCCGGGCTTTTCTACAAAGAACTGCGGATCTCGGCTTTCGATCCCGCGCTCTCCACGTCGCTCGGAATCCCCGCTCGTTGGATGCAACACGGACTCACCATCGTCACGGCCATGACGACCGTCGTGGCTTTCGAAAGCGTCGGCAGCATTCTCGTCATCGCCATGCTGATCGTCCCCGGTGCCACGGCGCTGCTCCTCAGCCACCGGCTTAGCATTGTGCTTGCCCTCAGCCTCGCCGTAGCCGCCGGCTCGGCGGGACTCGGACACCTCGCAGCGATCTCGCTCGTCCCCGGCTTCCTGGCAGGCATCCTCGGAATTCCATCGCTGGGAGCTGTCAGCTCGGCAGGCATGATGGCCGCCTTCTCCGGAATCGCGTTCTTTGTCGTTCTCGCCGTGGTGAGCCTCGCCAGTCGTCGCGAATCCAAACCCGACGAGACCTGATTCAGGCGCGAACCGCCTCAACGCGCTCAACGTCGCGGAGAACCGCTCCTTCGCCCGGGTGGATGAGTTCCATCCGCCCATCGTAATGCTCAACGATGGCCGAGCACGATTCCACCCAATCCCCCGTATTGAAATACTCGGTGCCATCGATGGTCCGGACCGACGCGGTATGAATGTGTCCGCAGAGCACGCCGTCCACATCGTATTCCCGTGCATAGCGCACCACGGATTCCTCGAACTGGCCGATAAAGCTCACCACGTTTTTGACCTCGGCTTTCACGTAGGCGCTGAGCGACCACGGTTTGAAACCGAGCGCCCGCCGTGCAAAATTCACCACGCCATTGCACCGCAAAAGCAACGTATACCCGATATCTCCGACATGCGCGAGCCAACCGAGATTTTGAACCACCGTGTCCAGCTCGTGACCGTGCATTACCAGAATCCGCCTTCCATCGGCCGTGGTATGAATGGCGTTCTCCTGAAGGCTCACACTGGCATACGCCCCAAGAAATCCCGCGAGAAACTCGTCATGGTTTCCCGGAATGTAAATCACCTCCGTGCCCTTGCGTCCCTTGCGCAGAATTTTCTGGATCACGTCGTTGTGCTCCTGCGGCCAGAAGATCCCGCGCCGCAGAGCCCAGATGTCAACGAGATCGCCGACGAGATAAAGCGTCTCAAATTCCGCCTCTTTCAGAAATTCGAGCAAGGCGGCGGCCTGGCTTCCCCTCGTGCCGAGGTGAACGTCCGAGATCCATCCGGTTCGATAGTATTTCATCTGGTTTTTTCACAAGTTATTCACCGCAGGCAGATCGTTGAAAAATGGGAAAATGTGACGATTTCGACACATTCCAACAGGCTTGCCTTGGACAGCAAATTCGCCACGATGTCCGACCTTCATGAGTGACGCTCCCGTTGAACCCCAGTGGTATTGCATCAAATGTCGCCCCCGCCAGGAGCAGGTGGCACGCCGCTGGCTGGCCAAGGAAGGCCTCGTCGAGGTCTTCTGCCCCTTGGTTCGCTTTGAGCGCGCCCGCGCCTCCGGAAAAGTTCGCGTCACCGAGGCGATGTTTCCCGGCTACCTTTTCGGCCGCTTCCACTTTGCCGAGCTCCACCGCCAGGTCCGCGCCGCCAATGGCGTTTCGACCATCGTGTCCTTCGGCGGCGAACCCGCCATCGTCGCTCCCGAGATCATCACAGAACTCCGCGCCATGGTCTCCAGCGGCGAACTTGTGGAGATTCCCGCCACGATTCAGCCGGGCGAGGAAGTCAGCGTTATTGAAGGACCGTTCTGCGGCATCCGGGCCGTTGTCACCCAGGTCCTCCCGGCCCGCGCCCGCGTGAAGGTTCTCCTCGAACTCCTCGGCATCGAACGCGAAGTCGAAATCTCCGAATCCTCCGTCCTCCCCGACTTCGACCATCCGCTCGTCCACAAGGCCGATTGACGAAAACAATCACGTCGGCAAAATGCTGACCATGCCGATCTACGAATTCTACTCGCCGGATACGAACAAGATCTACTCGTTCTTCGCCCGCAGCATCTCGCAGGGGCAAAAAACGCCCCGCTGCCCGGATCGCGACGGGGCCCGCATGGAGCGCGTCGTCTCGCGATTCGCGGTGACCGGCCGCGCCCGCGAAAAATCCGAACCCGTACCGGACGCCGACCCGCGCATGGACCGCGTTATGGCGGAAATGGAACGCGAAATGTCGGGGCTCGACGATGCCAATCCCGACCCCCGCGCCCTCGCCCGCATGATGCGGCGGATGACCGAGGCCACCGGACAAAAAGTCCCGGGCGAGATGGAACAAATGCTCCGCCGTCTCGAGGCAGGCGAAGATCCCGAGAAACTCGAAGAGGAATTTGGAGACGTCATGGAAAATATGGACCTCCCCGACGACGACCAACCCGCCGACGGTTCCGACGGCGGCCCGCGCGTTCGACACCGCGCCCCGCAGCGCGACCCGGCCCTCTACGAAATGGCCGATTTCATCTGAAGGACCGGCCGTGGCCGCTCCGGGAGCCCCGAGACCAGCCACCAGATAAAGATCAGCGTCCCGAGGAAGAGAGCGATCCCCACCACCTCGTGCATCACCAAGTAACCTCCGGGTCCCGCCACCGGCGCAAGCGCCACGATGACAAGAATGCGCAGCGCATTCGAAAACAAGCCGACCAACGGAGCCAGGACGATCACGAGAACCTTGTCGAGAAGCCGTAGCTTTCGACTGAACGCCAGCAGCAGACCAAGGAGCATGCTACTGCTCGTGATTCCAAAACCATTGCATTCCGGCGCAACCTCAAAAGGCCGCCCCCCGGAGACAAGAATCAGCCGCGCCGGATCGCCGACAAACGCCAACTCGGATTTCGACCCGAAGAGGTCCAGCAATTGCGCGGAGGCCTGACCAGCAAAAACCCGCATCGGCAGGTCGGCCAGCGGAAAGATAATGGCCAGCACCGTGAATCCCGAAAACGCAATCGCCAGCCCGGTCGCCGGCCCGGTCACATCGTGTCCGAACATAAAAAGCAAAATCGCGCCGGCCAGAAGCCCCAAGGCGATCACCAACAAAAGAGGCTGGTGGAAAAAACTCCCGAGCCCGGCAATCACGCAAGCAACCCCCAAGAAACAAAGCGACCGCTCGTCGAATCTCAAAGCCCACCGCGCCGCCGCAGGACGCTCGCGCAGCAGAAAAATCACGCCGAACATCAACACCACCGCCGCGTCTCTCACCTGATCCCTCGTCGCCGCTACCGTTCCAAGCCAGAAAAGACTCGGGGCAAACACCGCGAGGACAACCGCCCAAACGAAGATGTGGGTCAGATGCTGCCGGAGCGACAGCGGCAAAGGTTCATACTTCATGGACGACCCCAAGACCCTATCACACCTGCCCGCGAAGCCAATCCTCCCGCAGGACAATCACGAGAGCCAGGCCAGAAACTCCGCGGCCTCTCGCCGGATCGCCTCACGCTCGGCCTCGGGACGCTTGCGCCACGCATTTACCATCATCGATGTCCGCGGATTCTTCGCAAATTTTTCGTCATGCCGGTCGTAAAAATCCCAATACAGCAAATTGAACGGACAGCACCCCTCGCCGGATTTCTTCTTCGGATCATACCGGCAGCCGGAGCAGTAATTCGACATCTTCGAAATGTAAGCCGCCGATCCGGCATACGGCTTGGTCGCCACAAAGCCGCCATCCGCATGCAGCGCCATCCCGAGAACATTGGCCGCCATCACCCAATCAAAACCATCAATATAAAGATCCGTAAACCACCGCAACGCCTCCTGCGGTCGAATGCCCGCCAAGAGAATAAAATTCCCCAAAATCATCAACCGCTGAATATGATGATTATAAGCCGTCGCGTGAACTTCCCCGATCACCGTCCGCAGACAGTTCATCGACGTCTCGCCCGTCCGGAAAAAATCCGGCAGGGGACGCGTGGCTTCGAGCGCGTTCACCGCGGCGTATTCGGGCATCCGCATCCAGTAAACCCCATTCACAAACTCCCGCCAGCCGAGGATCTGACGGACAAAGCCCTCGACCGCCGCGAGCGGAGCCCGTCCCGCCCGCCACGCCGAGATCGCCGCCTCCAGGCACTCCCGCGGCTCCAGAAGTCCGATATTCAGCGGGCCGGAAATCCAACTGTGAAACATGCCGGGCGAATCCTGCAGCATGAGATCCTGATAATCCCCAAACCGAACCAAACGCATCTCGACAAACTCCCGCAGGACCTCGAGCGCTCCTTCGCGCGTCACGGGCAGCGAGAACTCTTCCACTCGACCGGGATTCTTCTCAAAAACCGTCCCGACCTCCCGCAGAACCTCCCGCGTGATCTTGTCGGGCGGAAACGCTGCGCGTTCCGGAGGCCGTGGCGCGCCATCGCGCTTCCAATCCGTCAGGGTCCGGCGGTTGTCATGGTCAAAATTCCAAGCTCCTCCCTCGGGCGAGCCGTCCGGGGAAATCAAAATCCCCAGCCGCTGCCGCGCGAGTCGGTAGTGATTTTCCATCAGGAGACGTTTGCGATTCCCGGCGAATGCCGCGAATTCGGATCGCGAGACCAAAAACTGGCACGTCTCAAACTCCCGCAAAGTCATCCCCTGCCCCGCGGCTGTCTTTCGAACCATTTCCCGCTCGGCATAGTTGTTCGGCTCCATCACCCAGAGTTCCGTCGACGAGAATCGCGCCCGGTGCGTCTTCCACGCGCCGGCAATGTCCTCATTGTCGCCCAGCCCGTAATAATCCACCGTCCATCCGGCCTCCCGCAGACGCGCCGCAAAATGGCGCATCGCCGCGAAGAGAAGAACGAGCTTGATCTTGTGGAACCTCGCATATCCGCCGCCACGCCGGGGCTCGATCATCAGCACCACATCCCTCGCCGGGTCGGCGGCCGCGAGTGCCGTGTGGGCGAGGGTGAGTTGATCTCCAAGGATCCAGATCGTTCGAGCCATATTCGGTTTACGCTCCCCCTTCGGCAGCGGGTGCGGGCGCTTCAACCCACAATCTTCGCCGCCATCGCCAGCGCTTCATCCACATCCGCCGCCACATGCCCGGGCCCGAGATGGTCCAGAAACCCGGCCTGCGTCATCATGAAAAACGGCGGCGTGTGCGCCCCACAGATAATCACATGCCCGTGGTGGGCCCGAATTTTCTCCACAAGCATCTCCAGTGCATTCAGCGCCGTCGTGTCCATCGACGTGACCGACCGCATCCGGAGAATCACCACTTTCGGCCGCACATTCGCCCCGATCAGCGCATCCTCCAACTTGTCCGCGGCTCCGAACGAAAATGGACCGGCGATGCGATAAACCGTTACACCCGGCGGGATGGGCTTGCCGACAATCGAATGGCGATCTACCTCGTCTTCGTTGGCCTCGGTCACGCGCGAAACGACCGTGGTATCCGTGACCCGCTTGATGAAGAGCACCGCCGCCAGCAACATGCCGATCTCCACCGCCACCGTGAGATCGAACACGATGGTCAGGGAAAACGTCGCCAGAAAAACCGCCGCGTCCGCCCGCGGAATTTTGCCCAACCGCAGGAACTCCCGCCACTCGCCCATCCTCAAAGCCACCGCGACCAAGATCGCGCTCAGCACCGCAAGCGGCACAAACTTCGCCAACGGTGCCGCGACCAGCACGATTGCCAGAAGCGTGGCGGCGTGCAGGATTCCGGAAATCGGCGAAACCCCGCCGGCCTCGATGTTTGCCGCCGTTCGCGCAATCGCACCCATGGCCGGTATCCTCCCGAAGAGCGGCGTCACCAAATTTGCCAGCCCCTGCCCGACCAGCTCCGTGTTGGCCTCGTGACGGTCCCCCGTGATCCCATCCGCCACCACCGCACAAAGAAGCGACTCGATGGCCGCGAGCAACGCGATTGTGACCGCAGGCGGAAACATTTCCGTCACCGTCGCCAAATCCATCGCCGGCCAGCCCGGCATCGGAAACCCCGAGGGAATCCCCCCGAAAGCCGAGCAGATCGTCGCCGCCGGCCAGCATCGTGCAGACCAGCAGCTTCTCCACACCATACGTCTGAATGATCCCATACACGATCACCACAAACGCCCCGGTCGGCCCGCCCACACACAGCCGCGTGCCACCGAAAAACGAGATGAGAAATCCCGCCACGACTCCCGTATAGATCCCCTGCTGCGGCGTCACGCCCGACGCAATGCCAAACGCCATCGCCAGCGGCAGCGCGATCACCCCCAGCGTCAACCCCGCCCCCAGATCGCGAAGGAATTTCTGCCCGTTATACTCCCGCAGAGCCGTGAACAAATACGGCAGGGCATACAGGCGCTCCTTTTTCAATGCTCCCGTTTTACCCCGCCCCCACTGGAAAACAATGACCTATCTCACATCGCACCTCGATCAGCCCGCAACCCATGACCGCCATGGCAGCCGTGGATCGACATGTCCATCAAAGCATCATTCTTGAGTTCGCAGGCGAGAGCCAGCGAGTTCCCAAAACCTGGAGCGGCAAAACCGTGGCCTGACCGTTCCACCCCCCCGGCGGCGCCCGCGCTGATCGGGCTTCCGGCTGGGCTTTGCGGCTACGCCGCACGGGCTCCTCACGGAGCCCGCCGCCCAACCTCCAGCCCGATCAGCACACCCCATGCGCTACCACCAAAAAATGGCCACACGAATCCACAAACAAAAAAACAACAAAACCAAACCAATTGCCCACCATCATGCCGCTTTGCCTATGGGGAAAAACAACTGTCGCTGGATGGGGAATGTTAATGGTCGCTGGACAGCCCCATTTTCTCACTGGGCGATCCAGCGGCGAGGGAGCAGTCGAAAAACGTGCGCCTTCTGCTGCGGCTCACTCCGCAAAGAAATAGCTGCCGATGACGAACAGGGTGTTGGTGAGCGCGTGGAGGAGGATCGGCGGCCAGAGGCTTTGGTAACGGACGCGCAGCCACGAGAGCATCAGGCCGATCAAGGCGATTGGGATGGCGACATCAAGGCCATGGAGAAGGCCAAAAACCGCGGCCGTGATCAGACTGGCGATCAGCGGACGCAACCGCTGCCCCAGCCATCCCTGAAAAAATCCGCGGAAAACAATTTCCTCCGAAAACGGGCCACAAATCCCGGCGATCACCACGATGCCGAGCAGGGAAAAGACATCGGCGCTTTGCAATAGGGACTTGATCGGCGCCTCCAGCGGTTTGCCGAGGAGTTTTTCATAGGCCCAGCCGTAACCAATGCAAAACAGCACGTAGACGCCAAACAGCAACACGCACCAGCCCACGATCTTCCCCCAGCTGGCAAACCCATCGCCATTGGGAGTTTTTGGTCTTTGGAAAAATCCCAGATCCCGCGGCCCGGTCGCGGCGAAGACCATCAGCAACACTGCCATAACCGCTGCCGGGACGCCAACGGGCATTGGAAACATTAAAAAGCCTGCAAAGCCCACCCCCCAGATGAGCCAAAGGACAATATGCCACCAGGAGAGCGCGCCGGACCGCCGGTAGCGTGTGAGCAGAGGGGCCAGCAAAAGCTCGACACAGGCTAGGGCAATAATCGGCACCAGCCAGAGTTTGGTGGAGAAAATCCGTTCCTTGAGCAGATAGAAGGTGTCCGCCCGATCCACCACCCGGCCGCTTTTGGTGGCTGATTGGAACCGCGCCGCGACCACCCAGTAACGTTCGCTTTCGTCGAGCGCCGCAGATTCCTTGAGTTCGGTGGCAAGGGCGTATTGCTTTTCATTGTCCTTGCGCAGAATGAGGACTCCGAGCAGGCAAATTTTTGCGCGATGGCTATCGGGTGTCGCCCGCAGCCAGGCCTCAGTGATCTGCGAGACATCTTCGATGACCGCGTCCTCTTTGGTGTTCAGCAGGTGGCCGCACCATTGGTTGGCGAAGTTTTGGACCGTTTTGGATTGTTCCGCATCCAGCTTCCCGGCGAGGGCCGCGAGCAGGGTTTCTTTGGCGGGTTCGCGGAGCGAATCGCGCAACGCGCGGTCGCCGGGCTCGCGCGTCTTGGCAAGGTGTCCCCATGCCGAATTCGCCGCCCACATCGACCACCAATCGCTAGCCTCCAGCAAAGCGCGGATCACCGGCACGGCCTCGCGGGAAGCCGCTGGCTGATCCGGGGAGGAAACCCGTTCCCATGCGAGGTGCTGCGCGCCCTGCAATTTACCCGCCGTGATGGCGGGTTCGACCAGCCTGCGCGCCTCGACCGCATCGCGGGGTGTCCCCAGCCCGTAAAGCGTGAGAATTCCAAGGTCGTGGTTGCTGGCGGTGTCGCCTTGTTCGCGCAACTGGGCGGCAATCCACGCAAAACGCTCGTCGTCGCTCGCCAGCCGCTCGTAGTCCGCTGCCAGCGCTGGCGGCACAAAAAACGTAAATCTCAGGTCATTGGCACCGCCTTCGATCCGTTTGAGATGCAAGGGTCGCCGCGTCCGGTCTCGGCGGATTTGGCCAGGCGCAGGATGGGAGCAGCGGCGGTTTCGGCCGGGTTGTCACTTTCCGCGCGAAGGTCGGCCACGCAGAGGAAGACAAATAGTGCCGGGAGGATGGAAAGGATGCGGAAAATCACTTGGAACTGGAAGTCCCCCGAAAAATGGAGCGGTTAAGCGCAACTTAGTTTAGGTTTTTGTCCTGGGTTATGAAGTGGATTTGGAGGTAATCGAAGGGCGAAATGGAACCGACGGCAGAGTGGCGACGGCGGCGGTTGTAGGAGGTCTCGACGAGGTAGAAAATCGCGAGGCGAGGGTCGGAATCGAACCGACGCATAGAGCTTTTGCAGAGCTCTGCCTTACCACTTGGCTACCCCGCCGCGAAAGACCGCAGGAGCGAGTTAATACACGTTAATGGGGGGAATGACAACTGATACTTGCCCTCCGGTGGTGGTTCCTTCGGATTGATCGAGGGTTTCAACGACGTCGTCGCGGAAAGTGACGGTGAGCGTGCCGACGGGGACCTTGATGTAAATGGTCGATGCTGCGTAGCCGGGGGTGTTTTGGATGAGGGCTCCGCCGGGGAGTTTGTCGCCGGGTTTGAACTGGATGACGGTCTGGTTGTTAACCGGGACGTAGGTGGTCTGGGGGACGAGTTCGTATTTCACGTATTCCCAAACCTGCTGGATGCCTTCTTTGCTGGCGCGTTGGGTGCGTTTCTGGGGTTTGCCGAGGCTGCGGGAGACTTCGTCGAGGGTCATGCCAAGGGCGACTTCGTTGCGGGAAATGAGGGCCTCGACCTCGATGCGCCGTTTCTCGGCCTTGGCGAGATTGGCGGCAAAGCCCTCGGGAAGCGGTTCCAAAAATTGCGGATTCACCCAGGCGGCAACACCGCCCTGCTGGGCATTGCCGCGGATGCGGAGAAGACCGTCAGCAGACAGGGCCTCAGCTTGGATCGTCTGGGGGAAGCGGAGCGTCCCGGCGTAACGGGTCTGGGCGGTGTCGAAATAAACCGGAGCCGCCTCATTGAGCTTGAGGCGGAGCGGCTTCAGGTCGAAATCCGAAAAATAAATGGCGCCGGGTTCGCGGATGATCGGGGAGGCCGCGGCCGTGGATACGAGGGCAAGCGCGAGCAGGACCGGGCGGAGGAAAGCACGCATGAAGAAAACGTCGCAGAGACCGACCAAAAAGACAAATCGGAACCGCAGGCTCCGATTGCCGTTGAACATCCCCCACCCCGCCGTGTCTAATCGGCTTCAGTTTCAAAATTATGTCGAGCATTCAAGAATACGTGGTTCAGGGCGGGCAGGCCATCACGGCTGGAGACGTGGACGCATTCCGCCGCCAGCTGGCCGTTTACAAACTCAAAGCGGAAACGCTGGAAGCGGCCGGACAGTCCCAACTCCGCGAGCAAACGTCTTTTCTGCTTCGCTATGTCGAGGACGTGCTCGACGACGTCTATGTGCCGGGAGATTTTGCCGCCCTTCCGGAGGCGATTTTTGCCGTACGGTATCTGGCGAAGGGAGTGGACATCATCCCCGACTCGGTGGCCGGTGGCTACAGCGACGATCAGGCCGTCGTGCGGGCGGTGCTCGACGGACATGCGGCGGAATTTGAGGCCTACGCGGTGAAAAACGGCCTCGATTTTGCCAGCGTGATCAAACGGTAGGCTTGTCAGGCGGGCGCGGGCGGTTCAGGAATACCGTCATGCGCGGACTTCTCTTTGTCTCGGCGGCGACCCTGTTACTGACGGCCTGCGGACGGCCGCCGACGGGGTCGGAACAGGCGCTCAGTCCCATCCCGACACCGACGGCGACGCCGGAGCCGGGATTTGTGGGTGTCGCGGAACCGAGCCCGGCCATCCCGGCATCCGAGCTCATCATCGAAGCGGTTACCACGCCGGAGATGATCAACCTCGACGCGGCAGATGCCGAGAATCGCGCGGTGAAGATCGAAGTGCTCGACCGAATCGACCGGATGCCGAACTTGTCCGAAGATGAGCGGGACAAGCTTTACGTCCAGGTCGAGCGGGCGCGCGGCATGGGAAAAGTGATCACGATTCCTTTTGCATCCGGCGGCCGGAACGTCGTGCCGACATTCGTGTCGGAGGTCGTCAAAGCGGTCCAGAAACCTCAGATCCAAAAGTTTCTCGAGGATCCCACGGTGGTCTTCGTGGTTCTTGGCTATGCGGACAAAAAGGGGCGAAGCGATGTGAACCAGGAAATCTCCCTCGCCCGCGCAGAGGCGGTGGTCGATGTGCTCAAGGAGCGGGCCGGCGTGAAAAACGTCGTGCATGCCGTGGGCATGGGAAGTTCGGATCTTTTTGATGCCGCGAAGCTCGACAAGAACCGGGTCGTTGAGGTCTGGGCCGTTCTGCCTTGAGCCCGGAACCCGCCACGGTCGCCGGGATCGAGCCCGTGGTGCTGCGGGATGGCTGGGTCTTCGGGCGTGGCGCGGAGGCGGATACCGTTCTTCCTCATCCGTCGGTATCGCGCCGTCATGCGGTGATCCGAGCAAAAGACGGCGGCTGGGCGGTCGAGGACGCCGGGAGCCGGAGTGGCACGTATTGGAATGGCCGGCTTTTCCAGAGCGAGCAACTCGTCCTCGGGGATATTGTTCAGATCGGACCGTTTGCGTTTCGTTTCGACGGACTCCGCCTCGTCGAGACGAGTGGCGTCACCGGAGCGTGTATTGAAGCCTGGCATCTCATAAAATCGGTCGGCTCCCAGCGCCTGCTTGACGATATCTCCTTGCGGATCACACCTTGTCAGTTTGTCGGTGTCATCGGGCCGAGTGGTGCGGGAAAATCCACGCTTTTGGATGCGCTGTGCGGGCTGCGGCCGGCGGACACCGGAGAGGTGCGTCTCGACGGTGTGGATCTGCTCCGGAACTACGATGCGCTGCGGGAAAATCTGGGCTATGTGCCGCAGGACGACATTGTGCCGCCGGAGCTGACGGTCTCCGACGCGTTGTTCTATAGCGCGCGATTGCGCTTGCCGGCAGGGACGCCACTTTTGGAAATTCGCCGATTGGTGGCGCGGACGATTGCCTCACTCGGACTCGCCGAACGGGATCGAACGGCCGTCGCCAAATTGTCCGGCGGTCAGCGGAAACGGGTGAGCGTGGGGGCGGAATTGCTCGGACGGCCGCGGCTTTTGTTTTTGGACGAGCCCACATCCGGCCTGGACCCGGCGGCGGAGTTTCGTTTGATGGAATCGCTGCGAAATCTGGCCTCCGGCGGCTGCACGGTCGTGTGTACGACCCACGTCATGGAGAACGCCCACCTGATGGACAGGCTGCTGGTCTTGAGCAGCGGGCGTCTGGTTTACGACGGACCGCCATCCGGCGCGTGCCGTGCCTTCGGCGTGCAGCGGTTGCCGGAAGTTTATGAAAGGTTGGAGGGAGTGCCGGCTTTGCCCGGGCCGGTGTCGGATCCCCCGGCGGCATCCGAGGCCCCACAGACCCGGCGGCGGCGGGCCGCAGCGCTGCCGATCCTGTTGCTGCGGCAATGGGCGATCCTGCGGGCGGATGTGCGGAATCTTTTGCTCGTGCTTGGCCAGCCGGTGGCGATCGGAGCCATGGTCACGTGGGTAACGTCGGATGCGTCGCTGATTTTGTTTTTCGCGATGATCTCGACACTGTGGTTCGGCTGTGGAAATGCCGCGCAGGAAATCGTGAAAGAACTGCCAATGTTCCGGCGGGAACGTCTCATCGGGCTCGGGCGGCACGAGTATTTGCTGGCCAAGTTTCTTTCGTTGGCACGGATCACGACGGTGCAGAGCCTGCTCCTCTACGGCGTTTTGCAATGGGGCTGCGGCGGGATCGGCGGATCGGTGGGCTGGCAAGTCGCGGCACTGGTGTCCACCTCGTTCGCTGCGGTGGGGATGGGACTGGCGATCTCGGCGTTCTCCAAATCCATCTTGCAGGCCGTGATGTTGGTGCCGCTGGTCTTGATTCCGCAGATCCTCTTCTCGGGATTCACTCCGCCCGCGGGAGACATGAAAGACGGTCCGTACGTGGTCTCACGCCTGATGCCGAGTGCGGCGATCCAAGCGGTGATGGATGTGAGTTTGTTTTGGAATCGGGAGATCCGCGGCTCGATGCGCGTGGATTTTCCGACGGCCTTCGCCAATCTGAACCGCGACCGGAGTCTGAAAAACGGGCAGGTTTTTTGTCAGGCGAAACCCGCGTGGGTGGGGCTGGGAACGCTGGGGGCGTGGACGCTGGCGACTTATGCCGCGGCCTGGTTCGGGCTGCGCGGGCGGGAGCGCGGGTGAGCGTTACTGAATCAGGCGCTCGAGGGAGGGGTCCGGCGGGGCTCCGTGGGACGTGGCTTTTTGGTAATGTTGCCGCGCGAGCTCCATGGACGGCGGCTCGGTGGTCGCATAGAGGACGGCGAGATTGAAGTGGGCGTCGGCGTAGTCGTCGCGGATCTCGATACTGCGGCGGAAGTGTTGTTCGGCCTCGGCTTTGCGGCCTTTCTCGCCCAGGCAGACGGCGAGGTAATTGTGGGCGATATGGTCTTTCTCGTCGACGGCAATGGCCTCGGTGAGCGAGGCGATAGCGTCGTCGAAGCGTCCCTGCTTGCAGAAAACGATGCCGAGGTTGGTCGCGGCGAAAGAATCTTTCGGATTGATGGAGACGGCTTTTTTGAGTGCAACCTCGGCGGCGGAAAGCTTGCGTGCCTGGATCTGGGTCACGCCAAGATTGGAGAGGGCAAAATAGTTCTCCGGGGCGTATTCGACAATCTGCTGGTAGAGTTTCTCGGCATCATTGTAACGCCCGAGGTCAAAGAGGCGGCGGGCTTCCTCGACGAGTTCGCGGGTGGCCTCGGGAAGGCTCTCGGCTCCTTGCGGCGGCGGGGGTTCTTCCCCGACTTTGGCAACGGCGAGCGAGACTTCGAGCGTCTCGGGATTGGGTTCGGCGAGAAGGGCGACCGGTTCGCGGAAGATCTCCTGCTCGGGTTCGGTGAGTTGAAAAGCGGGCTTGGCGAGGATGCCGAGTTGCTGCGCGATGGTGTCGGACTTGAGTTGAAGCGCCTGGAGTTCTTTTTCCAGAGCAACGCGGGCGGCGTCGCGTTCGGTCTGTTCCTTGATCTGGCGGAGAATGATGCCACGGAGGACTTCGTTCTCGGCGATGACGCGCTTGTCCTCGGCGGTGGGATCCGGATTGAGCTTGAGTCGGGCCAGGTCGCCTGCGGATTCATCGAGCTGGGCCGCCAGGGTCTTGATCTGCTCGTCGCGACTGGCAATTTGCGCCTGGGCTTCGAGGAGGCGGTCGTTGAGCGAGTTGATCTCGCTCCGGAGCGCGATGAGGGCTGTTTCGTTTTCCTCGGGCTTTTTGAGGGCCTCCGCAAGCTTTTGGTCGGCCTCGGCGAGGCGTTCGGCGAGTTGCTTGTTCTCGGCGGTGAGTTTTTCCAACTGCTCGGAATTGGTGGCTTTGGCGAGTTGGGCTTGGAGGTCTTTTTTCTCCTTGGCGAAGGTTTTTTCGAGCTCGGCTTTCTCTGACGCGAGTTTTTCCAAAGCCGCAGTATTGTCCTTGATCCGCTTCGTGCGGGCAATGGCCTCGTCGCGCTGTTGGGCGACTTTCTTGCGGTCGCTGTCGAGAACTTTCCGGGCGGAGTCCGAGGCTTCGATGTATTTGGCAGCGGTCTCGAGTTTGGCGAGAAGGCGTTCGTTTTCTTCAATAAGAACCGCATTGTCGGCCTCGATGGCGAGCATGCGATCGTTCAGTTCCTTGAGGCGCGGGTCCTCTCCCGCGGGGCGGATCGCCGCGAGATCGCGGGCGGCATTTTCGTAGGCGTCCTGCGCTTGGGCGAGCTGGGCTTTGAGTTCGACCACGTTGACCTTGATGCGATCGACTTCGACACGGGCGCTTTTGAGTTCGGCCTGAAGGCGTTCATTTTCGCGGCGGGCATCGGCGAGCTGACGACGGAGTGTGGCGGCTTCGGACGAACCGCCTGGAGGAACCGGTGGCGGAGGCGCGGCCGTCCTGCGCGGAGGAGTCTGGGTCCGGTCGCCTTCCAGGGGCGTGGAGGTGTTGATGACCGGCGGCGGGAGATTCAGGGAGGGCTCGGCTTGGGGCAATGGCCCCTCCGGCCCGACATCGGCGACCGGGAGCCGCGCGACGTCCATACTAAGACGGTCTATATTCTCCCGCGTCTTTTTCAGACGATACTCGACGACCGCCGGCTGCCAGGTAGCGAAGGCCCGATTGACCTGTTCGAGGAGTTTCGCGGCATTGTTGTAGCGGGCGAGCGCCTCGCGCGGATTCGCATCGCGCTCGAGTTTCTCGCCCGCCTGAAAATCCTGATACGCGCGCAGAAACAAATCCGAGGCATCCTGAGCCGAAGCCAGAGCGGCCAGCGCCAAGATGCCGACGGCAGCGATGACCATGCGGCGGAGGATTTTCATCGAAAGAGCTGTATATCATGCTTCATCCGGACGAAGACATCAACTCGAATTCCGTGCGTGACGCAGCTGGGACGCGCGGGCAGATTTCGGCCATGAAATATCCCAAATCGCCCCGCGAGACGACCGGCGGCATCGTTTACTTCGGTCGCATGGTCGAAAAAATCCGCTTCATGAACGCCGGAGAGCTTCACCCGGACCTGCATGCCAACCTTGGCCAGGGCTTCGATGAGCGGTGCACAAGTTTTCTGCGGATCGGTTACGACGATTTGAAGGCCAAGGTGGCCGAAGGCTTGGACGACGACGCGTTGCTGGCCTGGGCCTTCGAAGCGGGTCGGAGACCTTCCGACGAGGAAATCGAGATTTGGAACGACTTTATGAGCAAACGCGGCTGGAACGACGCCGTGACACCGACTTTGGAGCGGCGGAAAAAAGAAAGCGGATTCGAAGCCCGCGACGAAATCCGGACGATGTTTGATTACATCGATGCGGACGAGGGGCGCCTCTGATCGGGCGTGCCAGGGAAAGTTTTCGGTTGTGTTCGCGGGAGCGGGGGCGTTCAATGAACTTCTCTCTCACGTCGTAAAAAATGGATACCATTCTCGAATCGCGCGAACTGCAAATCGAGCGCAAGCACTTCTTCATCGAATTCCGCGAAAATGACCGCGGACGCTTCCTCCGTATTACGGAAGAAGCCCACGGCCGCCGGAATACGGTGATTATTCCGAGCACCGGGCTCGAAGACTTCGAGCGCCTTCTCAATGAGGTGCTCGCCTCTGCGCCGCAGAACGCCTGAGTCTTACTTGCTGCCCGGCTTCACGGCCGGAATGTCACGCAGGTCGTCGGGGACATTTGTCGCCTCGAATGTTTCGACCTGCATTTGCACGAGCGAAACAAAAGGACATCCGAAATCCGGCAGACGGCCGCTGCTTCGGTCCACGATCGACCCGGCCGCCGCAACGATGCCGCCGTGGTCGCGGACGATCTGAATCGTTTCCTGCACCCGCCCGCCGCGGGTGACGACATCCTCGGCGACAAGAAACCGTTCGCCCGGCTGGATCTCAAAACCGCGCCGGAGGACGAGCCCGCCATTGCCATCTTTCTCCGCAAAAATGTGACGCTTCCCAAGATGGCGCGCCACTTCCTGCCCGACGATTATTCCGCCGACGGCCGGGGAAATGACCGTTGAAGCCTCATACGCAGCCAGCCGGTCCGCCAGCCATCCGCAGACTTTCGCAGCGATGGTGGCATCCTGCAGGAGGAGCGCGCATTGGAAAAACTCGCGGCTGTGGAGACCGCTTCGAAGAATGAAATGTCCGTGGAGGAGCGCGCCGGTCTGGCGAAAAAGGTCGAGAACTTCGGTCATGCGCGAGGATGTATCAGAGAGACCGCGCGACGTGCGAACTTTTCATGCGCGCGAGACCGCGGTTCGTTTGAGGAAGCGGAACAGGAAAAACAACCCCGTGAGTGCCATCCACGGAAGGTAGCCGATCCAGACGCCGGCCGCGCCCCAGCCGAGCGGGAACGCGAGCAAATAAACCGTCGGGATGCTGAGCACCCAATAGCAAACCGCGTTCGCGAGCATGGGCACCTTGTTGTCGAGCAACCCGCGGAGCGACCCGAGGCTGATCGATTGGATCGCATCGGAGATCTGATAAATCCCCGCAATCGTCACGAGCAGACCGGTGAGCTCAGCCACCGCTGGATCGTCCGTGAAGAGCCGCGCCAGTGCGTGTCCGAACGTAATGTAAACCACCGCGCAAAAGCCCATGAGCACCACACCGATTCCGACTCCTGTGAGTCCCGCCCGCCGCGCCGCCGGAACGTCCCCCGCACCCGCCGCCTGCGCGACGCGGACGCTGGTCGCTGTGGCCAGGGCGATGGGGAACATCCACGCCAGCGAGGCAATGCCGATCGTGACCTGGTTTGCCGCGAGGGCGACCGTGCCGACCCAGCCAAGCATGATCGAGCCGACAGCGAACGACCCGCCCTCGAGCACATCCTGACCGGCCACCGGAAGCCCGAGCCGGAAAAGATTCCGAACCTCGCCCGCATCGTCACGGCGCGGTTGCAGCAGGCGAAAAGCTCTCAGGCGGCGGTCGGTCACCAACCAACCCACGAGAGCAGCCGCCTGCATCACGCGGGCGATGAGGGTGGCCCAGCCAGCTCCGACAAGACCCAGTGCGGGAAAACCCAGATGGCCGAAGATGAGAATGAAGTTGAGAGCGGCATTGAGAGCGACCGCGCCAGCCATGATCACAAGGACCGGCCACGGACGATTGACGGCTTCCGCGGCCTGTCCGAGCGCGATGGAGATGAGGGCAAATGGCATGGACCAGGCGAGGAGGAAAAGATAGCCCCCGGTCACAGCCACGACTTCCTTTGGCTGGCCGAGAAACGGCAGCGAGAACGTCGCGGCCGAGAGAGCGAGGGCAATCAAGAGTCCCACCCCCACGCCGAGCGCGCCGCCGGCGCGGATGGCCGTTCCCGCCGCAGCGGCATCGTTGGACCCAAACGCCCGGGCCACACGGGGCGCGACGGCCCCGACCGCACCGTAGGCAAAATAGAGCGCGAACATGATGAAGTTTCCCGCCAACCCCGCGCCCGCCAGGGCGACCGGCCCGATGTGCCCGAGCATGAGCGTGTCCGTGAGTTGGAGGAGGACTTGTCCGGCCTGCCCCAGAAGCATGGGAGCGGCCAGCGTGGCGATTGAACGCAGCGCGCTTCCTGAGTTTTCCCTGCTCTTTTGAAGCGACGCCATGCGAGCGCGAAGCAAAGCAAAGCGACGGCCCGACGGGAAGCGGATTTGCGCCTCCGGGCCCGCGGTGGTAACCATGCCCCATGCAGAATCTCCCTCGCCCGTGGGTCGCCCTTTTCCTGGCCCTCTTCCTGATCGCACCGTCCCGCGCCCAGATTTTTGAGGGACGCGATCTCGTCAAAGCGACCTTGGTGCCGTCGGTCTCGGCGATTGTTCCCGGGAAACCTTTCGAGGTCGGCCTGCTCCTCGAGATGGCTCCGGAGTGGCATACCTATTGGGAATTCAGCGGCGATGCGGGGCTGCCGACGAAAATCGCCTGGACCCTGCCCGAGGGATTCGTCGCCGGACCGATCCAATGGCCCGCACCGGAGTCAAAGATCGAGCCGGGAGACATCCTTACCTACGCCTACAGCGACCGCGTGCTTTTGACGACCACGATTGTTCCCGCGCCCGGTGTGCGTCCGGGTGAAACGATCACCCTTCGCGCGCGGGCCTCGTGGCTCGTCTGCAAGGAACTCTGCATCCCGGGCTCGGCCGAACTGGAGCTCTCCCTGCCCGTGGCCGAAACGGCGTCGCCCGAGAATGCCGGCCTGTTCGACACCTACCGCGCCCAAGTGCCATCCTCGGAGCCGGCTCCCTATGGCTTGAAATGGTCGCGGGACGGAAAATCGCTGGTCCTGCACGTTGGCGGTGTGCCGGCGGGGACGGCGGTCGCTTTGTTTCCACTGCCGGTCGGGGACCAGACGGTCGGACATCCGGTGTCCGGACCGGATGGAACGATCCGCGTTGATGTGGAGGGGGATTTCCGAGGCGTGCTCGCGGTCGGGAGCGGGGATGCCCGCCGGGCGTGGTACGTGGAGCACTCGGAAGCCTCTTCGGTCGCGGTGGCTCCTACGACCGCGGAGATTGGTCTTTGGACAGCATTGTTCTACGGATTTCTTGGCGGCTTGATTCTCAACCTCATGCCCTGCGTGCTGCCGGTGATCTCGTTGAAAATTTTCGGCTTCATCCGGCAGGCTGGCGAAGAGCCGCGGAAAATTCTCGCGCATGGAATCGCGTTCATGGCCGGGATCTTCGCATGGTTCCTCGGGCTGGGGCTGCTCATTGTCGCGCTGAAAAGCGGAGGAGCCGAGGTGACGTGGGCGTTTCAGTTTCAAAATCCGTGGTTCAACATCGTCATCGGCGCGATTGTCTTTGCGTTTGCGCTGAATTTGTTCGGCGTCTTTGAGCTGGTGCTTCCCGGTCGCGCCAGCACGGCGCTGGAATCGGCGGGTTCGACCGGCGGCTTGGGCGGGTCGTTTTTCCAGGGCGTCTTTGCAACGCTTCTAGCGACCCCGTGCACCGCTCCGTTTTTGGGAACGGCGCTGGGGTTTGCCTTCAGCCAGCCGGCTCCGGTGATCTTCGGGATGTTTGCATCGGTCGCGGCCGGGATGGCGTCGCCGTATCTGATCCTTTCGGCGCGGCCGGGATGGATGCGGTTTTTGCCGCGGCCGGGGGCCTGGATGGAACGGCTCAAACAATTCATGGCCTTCCCGCTGCTGGCCACGCTGGTTTGGATTTTGTCGATTCTCGGCGGTCAGCGCGGCGTGGAGGGCGTCGTTTGGTTCTGCGCGTTTCTGGTCTGTCTTGGCCTCGCGTGCTGGATCTACGGGAGTTTTTCGGGACCGACCGCACGGCCGCTTGCTCGATGGATTTCCGTTGTCTCCGCGTTGGTTCTCATCCTCGGCGGCGGGAAGGTTTTTCTCACCGAACGCCCTGTCGAAAACGAATCCGCCGAATCCATCGCATGGGTGCCGTTCTCCGCCGCGGAGTTGGCGGCGTTGCAGAAGGACGGGCGGACCGTGTTCCTCGATTTCACCGCCGACTGGTGTATCACTTGCAAATTCAACGAACGCACGGCGATCAACACGCCCGCCGTCCGCGCCCGGATGGCGGAAAAGAACGTCGTGCCGATGAAGGCGGATTGGACCAATGCGAATCCCGAGATCACCGCGGCCCTCAAGGCATTCGGCCGCGTGGGCGTGCCATTTTATGTCATTTATCCGGGTGGTGATGCCGCGAACCCGATTGTGCTGCCCGAGTTGCTGACCGAGGCGATTCTCCTCGAGACTCTCAAAAATCTGCCCTGAGCCGGTTGCGGAACGGCCGGGCGCGCCTATGTTGCACCCGCTATGAAAACCGCACTCGCCCTTCTGATTGCCCTCGCCACCGTCGCCCATGCCCAGGTGGAAGTGGGAAAACCCGCCCCGGATTTCACTTTGAAGGACTGCTCGGGCAAGGAACACAGCCTCTCGGATTTCAAAGGAAAAACCGTCGTCCTCGAGTGGGTGAACCACGGATGTCCGTTCGTCGTGAAGCACTACAGCTCGGGGAACATGCAGAAGCTCCAGAAGGACGCCACCGCGAAGGACGTGGTCTGGCTTTCGATCTGCTCGTCCGCTCCGGGCAAGCAAGGGCACATGACCGGCGAGGATGCGGCCAAAAAGTGTGAAGCCGTCGGCTCCGCCGCAACCGCCTACCTCCTCGACGAAGATGGCAAAGTCGGCCGTCTCTACGGAGCCAAAGTCACGCCGGAAATGTATATCATCAACAAAGACGGCATCCTCGTTTACCACGGAGCCATTGACAACAAGAAGTCAACCGACGCCGCCGACATTGCCGGGGCCACCAACCATGTCGCCGTTGCGTTGGAAGAAGTGCTCGCAGGCAAGCCGGTCACGACCGCCACGACGACCGCCTATGGCTGCTCGGTGAAATACGCAAACTGATCCACCGGTAAAAAAATTCCCAACCGGTGTCGGAACACTCTTCCGGCGCCGGCTTTTTGCTAGGAGCATTTTAAGTGGCCGCCGATTCGCGAGCGATTCAGTCCTGCTGCCCCAACCACCGCTGCGGGTGAATTCGTTTTCGAGGACACGGAACTTGATTTTTTTATCGCTGGTCTTGCTGATCGAGGTCGGCCATTTGAGGTTGGTCGCATGTCTCCCCTGCTACATGGGGAGGTCCGCCTGTTTCGGGCGCGGGGGTGGGAGTTCGCGGACTTCGATGCGACCGTCGGCGGCGGTTTTCAAGGGGCCGTCATTGGTGTAGAGGACGTCGGCGCCGCGCGCCAAGGCGCTGGCCAGAATCATGAGGTCGGCCTTGATCTTTGCCCGCTCGGTGCCGGGGAATGCCTCGCGAATTTGATCCCAGAGATGGGGGTTGCGTTCGGAGGCATCTCGCCAGAGTTCCGCTGCGATGGCCGCCGTGCGCACGTCGAAGGGCACGACTTGAAACCTGCGGTTGAGCACGTCGAGCAAGCCGACGTGTTGCGGCTTGGGCACGCCGGCGAGGAATTCCGCCACGACGACCGCGGGGACCACGATGTCGGCGTCGGCGGTGTCGAGGTCCTCGAAGATAGCTTGGGCCCGATTGATCATTTCCTCCTGACCGGGGGTGGCGACGCCGCGCACGCCCCAGATGAGGATGTGGTTGTCGAGGCAGGCGCGTTTCATGGCAGTTCTCCTTCCCTCACGCGGCGGACGAAGAGGTCGATGTCTTCGATCTGGTCGTAGGCTCCGCCTGCCGCTTCACGGAGTTCCTGGAAGGCCTCGCTCGCCTTGCCGCGTTCGTAGTGAAGGATTTCTTCGACCCGGAAATAGACGACCGAGCCGTCCTGGGCATCCCATGTGGCCTGCCCTCGCAAGGCAGCCTGAGAATAGAGTCGGCTGCCAAGTTCGCGGCTTTGCTCCTCGGTGACGTCACCATAGACGACTTGGCGGTCGGAGACGCGCAGGCGCACGCGGGGACGCAAGCCGCCCACGCGCTCGATCTTGCCGTGGAAGACGGTTTCGCCACGTTGGTATTCCGGGGCTGGAACCTCGACTCCGAATTCGGGAGGCAGGTCGAGGATGGGGCGGTCGCCGCCGTTCCAGAATTGGGTGCGTCCGTTGCGCTGGCGCGAGAACGTGGTGAGCGTGCGAAGACCTTCGAGGCTCCGGGCCGGGAGGCTACGGAAGAGCCGATTGGCGGTGGCGGTGGTCAGCTCCTTGTATGCGGAGCGGGCGATTTCGGACCGGTTGCTTGTGAAGGCGAACCCGATGCTCTCGTCCACAACCTGCGCGAGTCCGACGATGAGTTCCTCCGATTCATCCGGGTGTTCACGGGCGGCGATGGCCAACACGGTTTGCTCCGCTGCCACGAGCAACTGCGCGAGGTGGCTCGCTGGGATGAGATGGGGATGCAACCCCTCGCCGGTTAGGCGGATGGTAAAGAGTGGCTTTTCCGTATTTGCTGGCACGAATTTACTCCGAAGCGGCGGCGGGGCAAGCCTCTTCCTCGCCCCAGATGCGGGCGAGGGCGGCTTGGATGTTTCTTTCGCAGCGGGTGCTGGAAACTCGAATAACGGGCCTTAGCGTCGGCGACGAATCTGGCAGTTAATCCAACAGCGGATTGAAGTCGGGTGTGGACATGGGCTGTCTGCCTGCTGGCGCACGCCCCTTGTAATCAATGAGCAGGCGCTGATTAAGAGGAGCAGACTCGTCGTTGATGCGGGCCACCGTGGCGGACAATTCGGGGGCGTAGGGCACGCAGGTGATCAGATCTTCCACCAGGTATCGGGGTGCCCAGCCGATCATTTGGTAATCTACAGTGAGCAGTGGCACCGCCAGCCGGGTGGCTGGGTTGTTCAGTTCCACGAGGATGCGCAACTCCTCGCCGACATTCAACTGGGCGGCCCGAGCTTGCGCTTTTTCGCCCAAATGTCGGAGACCGTGCAAGAAGAAGCGCACATGAAAGTGCCCCTCGGCATCAGCGGTGACTTGGGGGAACACTTCCAGATTGTCCGTTACGCGCTCGCCGCCGGATACGGAAAGAATTGAGACGGGGTCGGCGTGACCCCGGTCCAGATCCAGCCACCGGATGAATTCCTGGAAATCTTCCCGTTTGGGTGAAATCACTCGGTTTTTGAACAAAGGAAAAAGCTCGTCGGACTCATAGTCTTTCCGGAAATCGGGAAAGGCCAACAGAGGGGTAAATCCCACATCGCGTTGGGCTTTCAGCGCGCCTCCCGTGTAGCGGAAGCGGTAATGATGAGCTTCAGGATCTGCATCCAAGCGACCCACAGGAAACCATGCCCGACTGCGGGCGGAATCGGTGGGAGCCTGCCAGGCGAGGAAGAGGCTTTTCATGGGAATTCCAAGATCAATCTACGCGTGGTGGCCAGCAATGCCAGAGCAAAGCGGCGGGCCGGATCCGTGATCCGCGTGTCAGGAACCCGATGGAGCAGTCCTTCCACGGCATTTTTCGACAGTTCCGCCACCCGGGTTTGCCAAGGTTTGAAAAACTGGGGGTAGCGTTCGGCCAGCGTCTGGGCCACGGCCAGAGGACTGAGACCGTGCCGGGCCTCTGCATTTAAAAAGATGCCACCGCGGCCTTTGCGGATGTATCGCTCCAAGGTTCCTTCGCTCAAATAACCCTCTCGCGCTTCGTCAGTGAGTTCCCGCCCGAGGGAGGAAGCATGGTCGAAAGTGGGTGCAAGCTGGATTTTGAAGCCGGGTGCTTGACCTGCCTCCTCGTGCCGCTCCACCAACACGCCCCAGTTTTGATGGTGACGATCAGTGTTGCCCACCACGGCATCAAGCACAAGATAGCCCACCATGCGAAAGGCGGCTTCCCGGCGGGATTTTTCTGTGGGAAAAAGTTTTTCAATCACTGTGACGATGTTGTCGAAGGTATGATCCGCTTGGCCTCGCTCCTTTTCCTTGTCGTAACCTGTGATAAGGCCTCCAAGCAGTTCGTTGCCATGGACGAGCACGCTCTGGTTGGAGAGCAGGAAAGACCGAACCGCACACCCCCGCTTGCCCGCCCAGACGGCCAGTTCGGCATGGTGGGTGGGGAGGCCAAGGAGGAGAGCAATTTCCGAGGCCACCTTTTCCGACCAATCCTCGCCGGTTCCAAGGCGGGCTTCCTTGAAAAGCCAGTTCTCCCCATCCAGTTTGAACCAAAACTTGGGCTTGCTCCCCAACTGTTCCACATCGCTCCGCATCTCAGAGGTGACTTCCAAAATGGGGAAGGTCTCGGACATGGAACAGGTCAGACGCTGGCAGGAGCGGTTTCCCCCCAGATGCGGGCGAGGGTGGCCTGGATTTTCTTTTCGAAGCGGGTGATCAGTTCGCGGTTGGCGCCCACCAACGCTTGCTCGGCTTCGATCTCGGCCACGATGGCTTGCTGCGTGGCGAGGGGTGGGAGGGGAATTGGAATGCTCTCGACGATGACTTGATTGATCTTCGGCATACTGCCAGCAGCACCGACGGCGTTCCTAGTGATGAACTCACGAACCGGGCCGCTTTGGAGAACAGTAAGCAGGTAGTGGCTCTCAATCTTCGATTCGTCAGCGCGGACGCGGATCATCAAGTCTGGGTAGATGTAGTTTTTGTCGTCGGTATCGAAAATCGCGGCTGTGCCAACGAGTTCTTTCGTGTTCCCTCGTTGAAGGTAGATGTCGCCACGGCGACAGCGGCAGGGTGAATCAAGCGGGATGTCTTCATCGAGATACTTGAACTTCGAGAGGTCCATCTTGCCTGAAGTGGTCGCGCTCAAAGTCAGCACCTTGAGGTTTGTCGCCCGGTCAACGGGACTTCCTGAGTAGCCGTTCTTTGGTTTGCTCTCGATGACTGTGCCCAATTCCACCATCGGCCAGTCGGGGTGGATGGGGATGTGGGGGCGGTAGTGGTCGAGGACGGCGCGGGCGCCGTTGATGACTTTCTGGTAGCCCTCGATCTCCGCCACGATCTCCTTCTGCACCTCCAGTGGCGGCAGGGGGATTGGGAGCCCCTTGAACGCGTCCACATCGATATTCTTTTGCGCGTGGCCGCGAGCACACGCGAAAATTCGGTCTTGGCTGTTGAGCAGAATTTGAACGACGTAGCTTTTTGTTGCCCGGCCGATGTAGGCGTCGGCTATCGAGAAGGTGAATCCCGAATCAAGCAGGTAGAACTTTCCTTGCACCGCTCGCACACATTCCGGCGACATCGCGAACCGCGAAATCACAACGTCGTTTTCCCGAGTGAAAGAATCAGTCCGAAAGCTCTCACCACCGCCGCCATAGACGGGAAACAGAGTTCCTTCGTCATCCTTTTTCGTGATCCGGGTCCCAAATTCCAGTTTGAGCAATTCGCCCAACGCGACGTTGGGGAAAGTTGTCTCCCGTTCCGTTCCCTCCCGATACCGCTCGCCACTGAGATTGTAGTCGCCATTGGCGGCGATCTTTTCCTTCGGCACGATGAGGCCGGTGGTGAAGCTCAGCGCATCCGTCGGCGTTTTGCTGCGCAGGGCTTGGAGATACGCCGAGAGTTCGGCCTGAACCTGGGGGAGGTCGTTCTTCTCGATGGCACGGCGCTGGGCACCGAGGCCGAAGCCGTCGTTCTCCACTTTGAAGAAGGCGATGGTCGGCGCCTGTTTCGCGAGGCTCTGGTCGAGGAGGAGGATGCTGGTCTTCACCCCAGAGTAGGGATTGAAGCAACCGGCGGGCAGGGAGATGACGGCGACAAGGCTGGTGTCCACGAGCATCTTGCGCAGCTCGGTGTAGGCGGTCTGGCTCTGGAAGATGATGCCTTCGGGGACGATGATGCCGGCGCGTCCGCCGGGGGTGAGGTGCTCGGCCATGTAGTCCACGAAGAGGACTTCGCTGCGCTTGGCCTGGATGGAGAAGCGGCGGTGCGGTTTGATGCCGCCTTTCGGGGACATGAAGGGCGGGTTGGCGAGGATGACGGCGGCGAATTCGTTCCAGCGCTCCTCGGAGGTGAGGGTGTCGTATTCGTAGATGTGCGGATCTGTGAAACCGTGGAGGTAGAGGTTCACCAGGGAGAGGCGCACCATGTCGGGGCTGATGTCGTAGCCCTTGAAGTTTTTGGCGAGGCGGCCTCGGTCATCCGGGGTGAGCCGGCTGTGGCCCTTGGCGTCGGTATTGGTGCGGAGGATGTGCTTGTAAGCGGAGATGAGGAAACCGGCGGTGCCGCACGCGGGGTCGAGGACGGTCTCGTCCTTCTTCGGGTCTACGATCTGGACGATGAAATCAATGATGTGGCGCGGGGTGCGAAACTGCCCGGCATCGCCCTGCGAACCAAGGACGCTGAGGAGATACTCGAAGGCATCGCCGAGGCGCTCGCTGTGGTCGTAGGTGAACTCGTCGATGATCTTGAGGAAGGCCTTGAGCGTCTCGGGGTCGCGGTAAGGGAGGTAGGCGTTCTTGAAGATGTCGCGGAAGAGCGGCGGCAGGCCGGGGTTTTCCGTCATCTTGGTGATGCCCTCGCCGTAGAGCGCGAGGGTCTCGTGGCCGCCGAGGCCGGAACGCATGAGCTTCGCCCAGCCGTAGCGGGCGAAGTCGCCGGTGAAGAACTTGCGTTTGCCGCCGAGTTCCTCGGCCTCGGCGTCCATGTCGTCCATGAACTTGTAGATGAGGGCGATGGTGATCTGCTCGACCTGGGATTTGGGATCGGGAACCTTGCCGACGAGGATGTCGCGGGCGGTGTCGATGCGGCGTTTGGTATCGGTGTCGAGCATGAGTCAGGTCCAGAGGGGGTGGTTGCGCCAGTTCGGAGGGAGGCCCATTTCGGAGATTGGTATCTCGGAAAATTCGTCGAAGAGGGTAAGGAGCCGAGCTTTCCACTGAGTGGTGGGGCTGATCTTTCCAAGCCAGACGTGACAGACCGTGAGCATGAGCCCGATCTTGTCGTTCGAGAAACCCGGGGCGACATGCCATTGGGGGTTTTTGTTTTTCCCGGGGACGGACGGTTTCACGCCGAATACCCGGTTCCAGATGCGGGCGTGGTGGGCGCAGGAGTTTCGTAGGGTGAAGAACGCCTTGGTCCAGGAGAGCAATTGTTCGTCAGGGAAGCCGAAATCGTCTGCGACCGACTTCACAATGGAGCGATCCACCGCATAGATAAATTGGAGAGCGGTTTCACAGGTCATCAACTCGCAGGCCATCCACAGGGGAAGGTGTGAGTGATGGTCGCCGTAGACCCTATCGAAGTGTTTGACGAAGGTATCGCTGGCTCGGCTTTTTTCGCTTTGAAGCTTGGTCAGCCAATTTTGATAGTCCGTGTGTTCGATCCCTTTCAGGCGAAAGATTCTTTTTAAGTTCCGCCACAGCCGCTGCCTGAGTGTGCGCTTTTTGAACCGCGGCAAATTTTGGGGGTCGAGATGCCCGAACGGTCCAAAGGGTTGCCCCGAGGAATTCTGCGCATGCACGAAGTGATAGACAAACCGGGTGCGAACGGCGACCTCGATGCGCTCGATGGCATCCAGGACGATCATGCGCAGCTTTCGGTCGAAATTATAGCGCCGCCAGACTGTGTAAAGGGAGGTGCCGGGTGCGAAGGAATTCGTCAGGACACCCGCTGCGTCGGGAATGCGAAATGGATGGAGATAACCGCTCAGCCGGTAGTAGTTTACAGCTTGTAGACGAGCGATGAGTTCGTCGCGGTTCGCAACGAGTCCTCGATGGATCAGTTGGTCGGCCTGCTGCTCGACGCTCAAGGCGCTCTTGCCGTAGATCATGCGGTCCTCTCCTCTGCCGTGACCGTGTCATCGGGGCAAAAAAACACCCGCCGAATTACGCATGCAAGCAGAGGCGCGGCGGGTTTGATGTTCCTAATAAACCAAAGCGCTTCGGTTTCCGCAAGGTGTTTTTTGAAGGCCTTCATCATGCGGCGAACTGGTTCAGGGAGACGTAGTCCTTGATGTATTCGGGGATGAGCGTGCGGTATTTGGCCGGGACGGCCTTGTAGTCCTTGGTGGAGAAGACGGGGTTTGTCGCGAGAGCGGTCAGTTCGCCGGATTCGATGATGTGACGGATCGCATCGCTGGTGGCGTAGGCCTTGAAGTAGGTCTTGATGGCGGGGATCGCCTCGGCCTCGTCGGGTTTCTGGTCGGCGACGAATTTCGAGAATTCTTCCTCCAGAAGCTCGTCCTTGGATTTGAACCGGGGGATGAGGTCGAAGATTTTTTCCAGAATTTCCCGGAGGGTGAGACGACGATCCACGCCGGCGGCCTTCCGCAGCTTGTCGAGCGAGTAGTATTCGGAGGGTTTGTCGAAGACCTCTTTGTTCACGTAGTCGATCACGCGATCCCACTGGCCGGCCTCGACGCTGGCGGCAATGAAGTCGTTCTCGCGGACGACATCCTCGAACTTCGCGTAGAACTCGCGGTCGATCCGCATGCCGTCGTAGCCGATGGTCTCCTCCTTGATGGTGGAGAGGATGTCCTCGCCGAGATGCTCGTAGGCGCCGGTGTAGGGATTGGGTCCGGGGCCCGGTCCCTCGCCACCGTCACCGCCGGTGCCTTTCGGCTTCGGCAGCTTGAGGACCTCGTCGTAGTTGAACTTCTCCTCGAAGTATTCGCAGTTGGCGAAAAAGTCGAAAAGCTTGAACGCCGTTTTCTGAGGCGCGGTCACGGTCTCCTTGAGCGCTTCGTCGAAGAGTTCCTCCTGGAAGTCGTGCTTGCGGGTGCCGCGTCCCTTGATCTGGATGAAGTCGGTGGGTGAGAAGATGGGCCGGAAGAGGCCGAGATTCAGGATGTCCGGGCAGTCGTAGCCGGAGGTCATCATGCCCACGGTGACGCAGACCCGCGCCTTGCTCGTCTTGTAGGCGGGCAGGAAATTGCCGGAGCCGAGGAGGTTGTTGTTGGTAAAGTTGATCGTGAGCTGCTGCGCGCCGTCCACCTGCGACGTCACCTGCACGGCGAAGTCGGACTGGTATTTGCCGGGGAACATCCGGTCGGCCATCTCGTTGAAGACCTGGGTGAGCTTGGCGGCGTGGTTCTGGCTGACGGCGAAGACGATGGACTTCCCGATCTCCCCGCTGATGGGGTCGCGGAGTGCGTTTTCGAGAAAGGTTTTGCAGAAGACCTGGTTGGTGGCGGGTGAGAAAAACCGCTTCTCGAATTCGCGCTGTTTGTAGGCCTCCTTCTGGTCCTCGCCTTGGTCGTCCTTGAATTCGACAACGAAGCCGTCGTCGGAGAGCAACTCCGTGGTGATCTCGCTGCGGGCGTCGACCACGGTGGGATTGATGAGGAAACCATCCTTCACGCCGTCGAGGAGGGAGTAGCGGAAGGTGGGCTGGCCATCGTCGCAGCCGAACGTGCGGTAAGTGTCGAGGAGCACGCGGCGTTCGAACTCCCGTGGGTCCTTCGTGGTCGGCGATGCCTTATCGAATTTCTTGAGGTAGTCGCGCGGGGTGGCGGTGAGGCCGAGCTTGTAGCCGATGAAATAGTCGAAGACGGCGCGAGCGTTGCCGCCGATCGAACGATGGGCTTCGTCGGAGATGACGAGGTCGAAGTCCGTGGGGGAGAAGAGCCGCTGGTATTTATTGTTGAAGAGGAGGGACTGAACAGTGGTGACGACGATCTCCGCCTTCCGCCAGTCGTCGCGGTTTTCCTTGTAGATGACGCTGCGGTAATCGTTGGCGAGGGTTTTCTTGAAGGCTTTCAGCGCCTGGTCCTCGAGTTCGAGCCGATCCACGAGGAACAGGACGCGGGTGGCGTTGCCGGTGCGGAGGAAGAGTTTGATGATGGCCGCCGCGGTGAGCGTCTTGCCGGTGCCGGTGGCCATTTCGAGGAGGAAGCGGTCGTTGCCCCGCTTCACCGCCTGCTGGATGGCGACGATGGCTTTCTTTTGGTAGGGCCGGAGGAAGCGAAGCCCGTTGACCTCAATGAACCGAGGGCGCTCGGGCTCGTTTTTCCATGCGGCTTCCGTGGCGTAGGACGGCCGCTGCGTGAGGACGACGTAGTCGTCGCCGACGGTTTCCTCGATGAGCCGTTTCGGATCGGGAACGCCTTTCTGGTAGCCGGTGACGGAGCCGGGGGACGGAAAGGCAGTGATGACGTAGGGGTTGCCACGTTCGAGATCCCAGAAGTAATGCAGGTTGCCGTTCGAGAGGATGACGAACCGGCAGTTCTGGGATCGGGCATATTTTCGCGCCTGTTCTTTTCCGACGAGGGGATTTTTGTCCTCGGACTTCGCCTCCAGGATGATGAACGGGAAGCCTTTCTCGTTGAGGAGGAGAAAATCGACGAAACCTTTTCCAGCCTTCTCGAAGTCAGTCCCAAGGGCGTCGAGGGCCTGAGCAGTGAGTCTTATGCTGGGTTCGAGCTGAACATTCGCCGGGCCATGGGAGTCGGCAAAAAATCGCCAACCGGCTGCTTCGAGCAGCTTGTTGATTTTGATTCTAGCGGTAGCTTCCCTCATGTGGCGAGAGTGCCTTCATTGGGAAAGGCACAAAGCGAGAAAGGTGTCAAACGCAGGGCGTTTTGACGAGAAAAACCCTCAGCCGGAGGGGCGAGCTTTTGGGCAAATTTGCCTAGGCTTCGCCAATCCTTTTCCTCTTGTTGGCCGACTCCTCCTGAGTCGGCATCTTGATGACAATCGACGTCATGAGGGAGCAGGGATTCTCGCAGATTGTCTCCCGGGTGGAGAGCATCTGGTCCATCAGGATGACGACCGTAACTCCGGCATTGATGATCGAAACGAATTGGGTCAGTGCGTAGCTGATGTGATCACGGCTCCGGCGGTCGACAGATTCGATCAGTCTTTAGCCAGCGAGTGTCGGCTATGGTGAATTGGGTCAGCAATTGTTAAACCGCTTCAGCGCCGGCGCGGGTCTGGAAGACGGGCGTATTTTTCCACACGACACTGGAAGCCGGACATGTCCACCGCCTGGCGGAACTCGCGTCGCAGAAGGCGGTGCGGGGCCTCGATGTGAATGGGATTGGTGAGAATCAGTCGCCCGCCGGGTCGAAGAACCGCGACGGCGGCTTCGAAAAGTTCGGCGATAAGCCCGCGGAGATTCGGGATCGGAACGCGCATGCCCAGCGGAGGGTTGGTGATGACCAAGTCCACACCACCCCGGGCAAGAAGCGGGATCCGGCCGAAGTCGCGGAAATCGGCGCAGAAAAAATCGGCTTTCGCCGCGGAGGGATGGGCCGCCTGCCAGTTTCCGCGGGCGATTTCCACCGCCTGCGGGCTGAGATCCGTGCCGACCACCCCGCGCACACCGCCGCGAAGCGCGGCTTCGATGAGCTCACCGCCCGATCCGCAAAACGGATCCCACACCAGATCTCCCGCGCAGCGTCCGGCGAGCCGCACCAGGCACGCGGCGAGCGGCGGATGCGAGGCGGCCGGCACATCGCGGAGACGATACGCAAACCGCGGATCGGGCGACCAGCGCGGACGGAGCTCGACCTCAGCGCCGCGCACATCGAGCGACCAAAGCGCCGCCCGGGCGTCGTTCAAAATCTCCGGGCAGAGCGCATAGATGCGATTCGCCAGGTCGCGCACGGCTCCGCGTTGGTGTCCCCGTCCCACAAAATCGATCCGGTAGCGCGGCGTGCCTTCCGTGAGCTGACGAAAAAATTCCACCGCCCCCGGGTTGGCCACCACATGCGCGAGGTCATCGGTTGACGCCGTGCGCGCTTTGCCTAGGACCAGGGACACCGTGCCAAAACACCGATGCGAAAGAACATCGCTCAACGACACATCCCGGCGGGGCGAGATTTCCACACAACCTTCCCCCACCCTGCGCACCTCAAAAATCCCGCGCTCGCGAACTTCCTCCGCGACGAACACCTCCAGCCCCGCACGCCCCCGCAGCCGGAGGACCGTCTCACCGCCGCCCGGAATCGTGACATCCAACGCGATGCGTCCCGGCTGCGAACTTCGCACCACCGCCGCTCGCGCTTTTTGTTCGGTCTGCGGACGAAGCCGCGCTGCGACAGCGAGCGTTTGTTCGCCACCGATTTTTTCGAGCGCCGCTGCCGCAAAGCGGGCCTCTCGGTCGTTTCCCGCATTGTCCAGAAGCGTGATCAATTCCCGCTCGTCATCCGCCCCCGCCCCCACCTTCGGCAGTGCATTGGCCGCGTAGCGCCGGATTTTTTCCTGCGGGTCGTTCAGCAATCCCCGCAGCCACGCCCGAACTTCCTCGCCGGACGCGGGCGGACCGGATTCGGAAAAGACCACGCCCACCGCCCGGACGACCGCCACGCGATCGAGCCGCTCGCGGGCGTCCGCCGCATTGAAACGCCGCACTTCCTCCTGCCACAAAGACTCCCACGAGAGCGTGCGGAGCCGCCGGTAGAGGTCTTTGTCCATGGCGGCGCGCGGGTTTTTCATTTCCAGCCGGGGAAGGGTACGATCACGCCCGGGACTCTCCGCGTCGGAGGGCCGGGCGTCAATCCGACGCTTTACGCCCGCCGCCGGAATGCGATGCTGGCGGCGTGATTTTTCTCCGCTCATGGCCGATGTAACCAAGCCCCTCCCTGTGCCCCGCCCCGCCGCGTTGTTGGACTTTCTTTTCGAGGCATGGCCCGGCACGGCGAAAACAAAAATCCGGGGCTGGTTGAAAAGCCAGGCCGTGCTTGTCAATGGGACGCCAGTCACGCAATTCAATCACCCCCTCCTCCCGGGCGACACCGTGGCGATCCGGACGGTGCGCTTCGCCGCGCCGCGCACGCCGCTCTCGTCGGGCATCAAAGCGTGGTTCGAAGACCCGCATCTTCTCGTCATCGACAAACCGGCCGGCCTGCTCAGCATCGCCAGCAACGCCGAGGATGAGCGAACGGCCTATTATCAGCTCAATGAATACCTCCGCGGCAACAAACCCCGCGCCCGCGAGCGCGTGTGGATCGTCCACCGCCTCGACAAGGAGACCTCCGGACTCATGATTTTCGCCAAAACGCCGGAGGCCAAAGAAACGCTCCAATCCGGCTGGGACGCCGTTGAAAAACGCTACCAGGCCGTCGTCGAGGGTCGGTTGCCAGCGCGGGCGGGCACGTTTTCCTGCGATCTGGATGAGCGCAATCCCTTCAAGGTCTTCGTCGCCCGGGCGTCCGATGAAACGCGACACGCCGTCACACACTACCGCGTGCTCGCCGAGGGCCCCCGACTTTCGCTTGTCGAGCTCCGCCTCGCAACCGGACGCCGCCACCAGATCCGTGTCCAACTCGCCCACGCCGGTTGCCCGATCATCGGCGACGAAAAATACGACGCTACGACCGACCCCGCCAAACGCCTCGGCCTCCACGCGACCTTTCTCAAATTCCCCCACCCCGTCACCGGCAAACCGATGGAGTTCACCTCCCCGCTCCCCCGCCCCCTCGCGCAAATCGCACCGCCGGCCACGAATTCTCCCTCCGATTTTCACTGAGCACTCGGTTCGCTCCGGCACGCGTTCCATCCGGTAAAGGCTCCACAAAAAACCAGTTGCATAGCATAACCGGGATTGGCTAAATCCGCAGCATGAAACGAAGCTTGTTCCCCGCAGTTTTGTTGATGTTGGTGTTTGGGAGATCGGCCGATGCCCTCGTGATCACGGAAAACTTCGACTACACCGCCGGACAGGCGCTGCCGGGTCAAAATGGCGGAACCAATTGGGGCGGAGCTTGGACGGGCAGTTCATCGGCCGTGATTCAGAGTCCGAGTCTGGATTTTCCCGGATCCTCCGAGACCGGCAACAAAGCCGTCCTCGGTTATGGCGGCGGCACCTACACGAATTTTCGAAACCTCAACACGACGATCAACGAAAGCGCGTTCTCCGCGGTGACCCTTTCGTTCCTGTTCAACCTCACCGGTAACGACGCCGAGACCGGCATCCGGTTTTCGGGGCTCTCGCTTTTTAGCGGTGAATCGACCGAGCAGTTCTTCTTCGGCAAACCCGGCAACACGACCGAAATCGGCTACGAAAAATACGCCGGCGGGCAAACCGTCGGCGGTGTCAACACGTCGTTCAGTTCCTCGACCGTCTTCCGCTTCGTGGCGAACATCACGTTCAATGCCATCGGCGCGACGGATGTCATGACCCTGACCCTCACCAACAATTCCGGCACCGTGAATCAGACATGGACCGATTTGGATCTCGGCACAAATTTCACCTTCGACCGCGTTCGCCTCATTCGCGACTTCGCCCTGGACTCCGGCATCAATCCCGAGTTCGACGAAATCTCCATCAACGCCGTCCCCGAGCCGGCCTCGATCGCCCTCCTTCTGGGAGCCGCCGCCCTCTTCCTCATCCGCCGCCGTTCGGCCAAGGCCAGCCCCAGATAACGCCCGACGCGCCCGACGTTTGCCCGGGGCGCAAAGGCCGGTTTCCCCGCTGAGACGCAAAGACGCGGAGAGGGATTAAGGGAAAAATGATGTTGGATGTTGGAATTTCGACCCGGCCTCTGCATCCGTAAAAACCCTGCCCAAGAAATCTCTGAACACAGAGTCACAAAGATCACAGAGGCGGGTTTGGGGAAAACTCGGAATCCAACCCCGCCTCCCGGTTTTGCATCGAAGTTCACTTTTTTGATAACCGTGTTGGCATCGAACGGAACAATTGCGGCGGAGAGATGACATCATTCGCCAAGACGGTTGCTGAGTTCTCTGTGGAGATTGGTGCAGTCCATGATGAAATCGGGTGAGTCAACTTCAAGGATAAATGAGTCCACTTTGGGGAAAGGGGTGTGAGCTCCGGGCCGAATACAGCTCGGTCCAACGCGAAGCGAGTCAGCCTCCCGCTCTGAAGTTCCCGCGAATCGGCGGTCCAGCAAGGCAGGAGCGGAAATGGATGTCTTCCGGGCGACCCTCCGGGCTGGACCCACCGCCAAGAAGTGGTGGGAATACCAAGCCAATCGGATTATGTCCTGTCTCCTGGCCCCCGCCCATTGCTTGAAAAAGCCATTGAGACCACATCACTCGCCCATGTTCCCCCACGTCTCTGGACAAGAAGCGATCTTTTCGTGCTGGCCACCCATGTGAGCAACGTCTTCGACGTCAGCTTCGCGCTCGCGGAGCGCCGCATTCGCTGCTTCTACAACCTCCCCGCCGTACCCGTTCGCCACCTCGTCTGCCCAACCCCGGCCCGCATTTTCGCCTAAGAGCCTGTCTGAAAAAGGAGAGGTGTCGCGTTGGCGGGGATTTCTCGATTGGCCAAGGCGCGAGGGCAGCGTCAATCCCCGCAGCGGGCTTGGCCTGCCCGAGCAACGCAGGCCAAGCGAGAAAGACGCCCAACCCCTGCGGGGCGAGAGAGGGAAAGGCCGTCTGGCGGCGTTGCCTGCTCGGTTACAGCCCGCAAGGGGATGCGCCCTCGCAGGCGCCTTGCCATCCAGCCTTTCCCTCCCTCGCGCGACACTTCTCATTTTCCAGACAAGCTCTAAGACCGGTTTGCTCCGTCCGGACAGGCCCCGCCCGTCCGCCGCGCTATCCGGGTCCCGGATAACTCAACGCCTGCCCGGCATGTTGCAACAACGCCGATCCCCCACGCCACGGGTCTCCGCCAAATTTCGAATTCTCCATTCCGACTTCCCAATGGTATTTCTGGGGGTGGGACAGTATTTGACCGACCGGACCTGGCAGAACGTCCGCGAATCATGAAACGACCCGTTCTTTTGACGCTGGCCGCCCTCGCCCTCACCGGCTGTGCCGCCTTCAACAAATTCGACATCCGCCGGGCCGACGTCCAGTCCCCGGCGGGCAAGCCCTCTGTCGCCGTCTGCGGTGTGGACGAACGCGCAGAACTGCGCTCCGGCGAGATCGTCCCCGAGTTGCTCGGAAAAACACGGGATGGCTACGGCATCCCATATCAGGTCAAGACCGCCACCAAACGCCCGCTGGCTCTGGAGGTCGCAGAGATCGTCACGAACGGTTTCGGCACCGAGCGCCAGCTCGCTCCCGCGACCTCCGCGCCCTCTCTCGAAGCGGCCCTCAAAACGATGGCCGGAACCGGCACCGACCGCCGGGTAGTCATCCTCATCCGCGAATGGTGGAGCGACACCCTCATCCGCACCTCCGTCTGGAAAAACATCCGGATCGAAGTCTACGACTCCAAGAACAAACTCCTCGCCAGCGCCGAGGAATCCGGCGAAGTCACCCTCGGCGGCAACTTCTTCCTCCGCGCCCTCCACGCCCGCCAGGTTGTCCTCCGCGAACTCGGCTCAACCCTCACCGGGCTGATGAACCAACCGCAGGTCGCGACGGCGCTCAGGTAATTTCCGCTGCCTCCGGTTGTACTGAGACAGCTTACGCTCGGGCAGAATGAATCAAGGCACAATTGGCGAATCCGCCGGCGCAATGAGCGTAACCAGCCGTGGTGTCGATTCCCTCGGAGCAGTTGGCCGACGAAACTCATCACCGGGATGAAAAGAGTAACGAGAACGGGCCAGCATACTCGGCTGCGCACGTTTTTCTTTGCCGCCCGGCCAGAAACTGCCGTAGGTGTGCGGGTGGTAAGATTAGCGACTGGATAACAACGGACTCGGCAGTCCCATGTTTGCCCAGGAGCAATCACTCCTCATAAACAATCCAGAATGCATCCTGTGACCGGGTCAGCATACTACTCTTCCGCAGTAAACGACTTCATTACTGCGCCGCCCGCTTCAGTGCTAGGGTCGATGGCGTCAAATAGTCAGTTCACTCTGACACTCGAGCAACTGAATGCATGGGAAATTCAGATCGAATTACTGCAAGAAAGCCTGCCCACGGTAAGCGGATCCGTATTTCTCGAATTTGACGTTCCTCGGATCGGAAGCCGAATTGACGCTGTGCTTGTTACACCTGGAGTGGTTTGTCCGATCGAGTTTAAGGTGGGCGAATCGACTCATCATCGTTCAGCGTTCAACCAAGTGTGGGACTACGCGCTCGATCTCAAGAATTTCCATAAACGGAGCCACTCTGTTCCGATTGTTCCGGTATTGGTTGCTACCGAGTCTCCCGTGTCGGATTATCTGTTGACAGTACCCCACTCTGACCGCGTTCATCCACCGGTTCAGACGAATAGATGCTCATTTCGTAAGATCTTGAACCTCGTATGTGATGAGTATCACGAAGCGGTGATTGATGTAGTTAACTGGGGATTTGCTCCCTATCAGCCAACGCCTACCATCATCGAAGCCGCACAGAGTCTTTATTCGCGCCACTCGGTTGAGGCAATTGCAAGACACGACGCTGGTGCTCGCAATCTCAGCATCACGTCAGCGCGTGTTGAGCAGTTGATTGAGTGCGCAGCTTTGGAGAAGCGAAAGTCGATCATTTTTGTGACCGGCGTTCCTGGAGCAGGAAAAACATTAGTCGGTTTGAACGTCGCTACTCGAAAACGCGAGTCGAGGTCAACCCACGCAGTTTTCTTGTCGGGAAATGGCCCACTCGTTGAGGTCTTGCGGGAAGCACTCACCCGAGACGAAGTTGAACGTTTGTCTGCGGTAGCCGGCAGCCCTCGGAAGGGCGCCGTTAGGCAGAAGGTGAAGGCCTTTATCCAGAACGTGCACCACTTTAGAGATGCAGGTCTTCGTAATTTAGATAATCCACCTCCGGACCATGTCGTTATCTTTGATGAAGCTCAACGCGCATGGGACCAAAAGATGACGGCAAGCTTCATGTCACGAAAGAAAAACCGTCCTGGGTTCGCGCAATCTGAACCGGAGTTTCTCATCTCTTACATGGACCGCCATCCAGACTGGGCGGTAATCGTGTGTCTTGTGGGAGGAGGTCAGGAAATTAACCGGGGCGAGGCGGGCATCTCAGCTTGGTTCGATGCAGTTCGTTGCCAATTTCCCGAGTGGTATGTGTATGTCTCACCGGATTTGACCGACTCTGAATATGCCGCTGGCGGGGCACTCGAACGAGTACAGGGGGCAGCGCACGTCGAAATGGACGCTGCCCTTCACCTTTCGGTTTCAATGCGGTCATTCCGCGCCGAGAATGTATCGAAGTTTGTCAAAGCCGTTCTCGATTGCGAGCAGGCTGAAGCGGCCCGGACTCTAGCGCAGCTGGAGGGTCGGTATCCAATCGTTGTAACGCGGGACCTATCCGCTGCCAAGGAGTGGATACGGTCACAGGCAAGGGGGTCCGAGCGTTACGGGATGGTTGCCTCGTCCTCAGCTCAGCGGTTGAAGCCGCATGCGATTGACGTTCGGGTGGAGGTAAATCCGATCCACTGGTTCCTGAATGATTCGAGCGACATCCGTTCGAGTTTCTACATGGAAGATGCTGCGACGGAGTTCCAAGTCCAGGGGCTCGAACTCGACTGGGCTTGCGTAACCTGGGATGCGGATCTGCGTTACGCGGGTAGTTGTTGGCATTGTCACAACTTTCGAGGAAGTAGTTGGCAGAATGTCCATAAGCCTGATGCCCGAAAATATTTACTTAACGCTTACCGCGTGTTATTAACACGTGCCCGTCAAGGCATGGTGGTTTTTGTTCCATCTGGTGACGTGCGGGACCCTACTCGGTCGCCAAATTACTATGACAAAACATACGACTACCTTCGTGAAGTCGGGATTCGATCTATCTAGCTGGGTCCTATACGTTTTACTACTTTTTACGCCACGAGAGCACTCCGATTCGATGGGAAGGCTTTGCACACGGACGCCGAATATCGGCGCGGACGTGAGCGCACGAACCGCATTTTATCAAGAGAGGTTTGATTGGCTGATGTCTCCCTTTCTCGACGTTCCGGAGAGTGACTGGATTGATGCGGATGCTTCGGGTTTTGCGTTCTTCGACCGCTTCCCGGTTTCACCCGGCCATGTGCTGGTCGTGAGCAGGAGGATTGTGCCGGATTGGTTTCATGCCTCGCCCGAGGAACAATCGGCGTTGATGCAGATGGTGGGGCGCGTGAGGGAGCGTCTTAATGCGACGCTGCGACCGAGGCCAGACGGCTACAATGTGGGCTTCAACTGTGGCGCAGCTGCCGGGCAGACAGTGACGCATTTTCACATCCATGTGATTCCGGAGCAAGGCATTTATCTGGGCTGATGAGCTACCGTGTTCCGGGACTTTCGGAGATCCTGAGCCGATTTGATGATTTGAGGCAGGCCCCGACCGGGGACGGAAAGCGGATGCCGCACAAGCCGCTCTTGATTTTGCTGATGCTCGGCCGGGCGCAGAGGGGGCATTTGGAGCCGGTACCGTTTCCGCTGCTGCGTGAAGAGTTGCAGGATCTGCTCGCGCGTTTCGGACCGCCGACGCCTCCGAATGCGCTCGATCCTTTCTGGCGTTTGCAGAACGACGCGGGCAAAGTCTGGGTGGTGCGCGATCTGCGTGGTGGCCGTGTGGCGGATTCGGTTTCCCCGCCGGGCATCCGGCAATTGGAGGATGCCGGGGCGACGGGGGCGTTCGCTCCGGACCTCTGCGAGGCGTTCCGACTGCATCCGGAATACATCCCGGTTCTTGGAGCAAAGATTCTCGGCGCGAATTTCCCGGAGAGTCTTCACGAAGATATCATGGCAGCTGTCGGGCTCGATCTGGGACGGGAGGAAATCTCGGAAGCGGAAACCGGCGCGCCGTCGCGCGATTCCGGTTTCCGGTCGCGGGTTCTCACCGCGTATGAGCACCGCTGCGCGATCACGGGCTGGGACCTTCGGATCGGAAATGTCACGGCGGGCATCGAGGCCGCCCACATTCGCTGGCATGTGGCGGGCGGCCCCTCGGAGGAGAGGAACGGATTGGCGCTTAATGCGCTTCATCACAAACTCTTCGACCTCGGAGTTTTCACGTTAAGCCACGACGATGAGATCCCGCATGTGCTGGTTTCCAGAAGCGCTTATGGAGGCGAGGCCGTCGTTGAGTTGCTGATGAAGTTTCATCGAAAGCCGATTCGGGCACCACAGGATCCGGCTTGGCTGCCCGACCGCGAGTTCATCCGATGGCACCATAGGGAAGTCTTTAAAGGCGAGCCGAGGGTGTGAGACGGAGTGCTACCGCCGGTATGGAACGCCCAAGAAGACTCAGGAGATTGTCCCGGGATGTCCAACGAATGCTTACGATTACCACGGATTTCGGATTCGAACTGCTTATCTCGGCTTCAATGGCCCGTCCATTCGCTTGATCTTCGTGAGACGTCCGGGGCCGTTTTTGAAGGACGATGAAGTCGCGGCGATTCTTCAGGCGAGCTTCCTTACCGATGAGAACCTCCAGCGCATCGTCCGCGCCTGGCGGGACTTAAAAGACGAGCCAGGCTTCACCCGCGTCGTGCCCATGGAGGAAATCCGGGCAAAAGAGGGGAATCTGAGTATCCCCCTGTTTTTCGGTGGGGAAACGCAGGCGCAAACGGACTCGGCGACCAAATCGGCGATCACGGCGCTGCCGGATGCGCTTACAGAGTGGCTTCAGAGCAGTCAACAAGTCAGAAAATCCCTCGCGGCCTTGGGAATATGAATTGCTTTACCCAAAACCTCCATTCTTATCTTCCAGTGAAAATAATGGTTTCAGTGTAAATTTGGTCGCATTTTCACTGAAATAATGCATTTTCACCAAATAATGAAGACGCTTGATTCCAGTAAAGGCGCAACTATCCGCCACGAAAGCGAGCTGGCCCTCCATTTCCGGGAGTTCCTGCCCGAGGACCCTGATTTGCGCTGGCACCTGCCGCCCGGCGGAGACTGGCAGCGCCTCGACCATGTCGAATTGGAACTGGACAACCAAAGGTTTGCCTTTCGTCCAGTCTATGAACTCAAGCCCAGCCTGCCGTGGCTGGAAAACCTCAGCGGATCTCCCTCCTCTTTGCGCCCTCTAATTGTCGCTCCCGAGTTGTCCTCGCGTATCGTGGCGGTGTGCAAGGAACATGGCATTGCTGCTATCGACCTCAATGGTTGCTGTTGGCTTCGCGCTCCCGGTCTGCTGGTGGACCGCCGTCCGCTGCCGGGCCGCTCATTCAGCTACGAGCTGGAGCCGCGAAACATCTTCGTCGGCAAAAGCGCCCGCATCGTCCGTTGCCTGCTCACGGATCGCGAGCGCAAATGGACACAGGGGGAGATCGTTCCACGAACGCAGGCCAGCTCTGGCCTCGTCTCGCGCATCGTCCAGCACCTCATCAGCCAGGGATTCGCGGAAAAGACCAGTGCCCGTGAGTTCCGTCTGCGCGACTGGCACGGATTGCTCGATGAGTGGGTGGAGTCGGACCGTTTCGCTAAACGCACCCGCACCACGGTTTACGCCGGCTTCTTTGGCCCGCCGCAGGAGATTGCGCAACGCCTCCAGCAATGGGCTGCCGCAGAAAAGGTTTCGCTTGCCTTCACGCAATGGACTGCTGCTTGGGCGCGGCATCCCTACGCAGAGCCCGCTGTCTGCTCCGCTTATGTCGAACGCCTTCTTGACGCAGCCACACTGGAGCAGCTTGAACTCCGCCCGGTCACCGAAGGTGGGAAGCTCTGGCTCCATGTGCCGGATGACGAGGGCATCCTGACCGAGACGCAGACGCGCAGTGGCCTTACCCTCGTCACTGACGCCCAAATCTACCTCGACCTCAAACGCACCGGACTCCGCGGACCGGAGGCCGCCGCAGCACTCCGGGAATGGGAAGGTTTCTGTCGCCCATGAAATACGAGACCTACAGTGAATACGATCCGCATCACACCGCCCTCGCTGAGAGCGCTTTTCTAACGCTATGGTCCACACACTCGGCTCATGGCATGACGATCTCGTGCTCGTGGGTGGCCTCGTCCCCAAATACCTTTGTGGCGACCTGACCCAAAACCGCAGCCTGCCGCGCCCGGCCACGCTTGATGTCGATCTCGGCATCGCTCTTGCCGCGGACTCCGGGCAATACGGAAGCCTTTTTTGGGAACTGGCGGGCCAGGGCTTCAAGAAAAGTGAAAAACACCCGGCACGGCTGGAAAAGACCATCGGGGATTTTCCCATCTACGTGGACTTCCTCGTCGAGCACCCACCGCGCACCAGTGGTTCGGCGCAGGTAGAGGACATAACAGCCAGCATCATGCCCGGCGTGGACCGCGCACTGGCCACGGCCCGATCCATCAAAGTAACGGGAGTGGACCTCCACGGAGCGGATCAAAAGCTCGTGGCCCGCGTCTGCGAAGTCGGCCCCTTCCTCGGCTCAAGCTCCGCGCCTTCTGCGACCGTCAGCAGCCCAAGGACGCCTTCGACATCCTCTACACCCTGCGTCACTACGACGGCGGGAGCGCCGCTGCCTTTGCCGCCTTTGCCGGGGAAGTCCGTGTGGGCAATCCCGCCCGCACCGATGCCGTGCGCACGCTGAAGGAGCACTTCCAAACGGAAACCTCACCCGCTCCGGTGAAGGCGAGTCACTTCGTTTTCGGTCAAGCGGCCCCCGGCGAGTCGGATGACATGCGGTTCCTTCGCACCACGCTTCGTCAGGACATGGTGGCCGCCGCCGCCCAACTGCTCAAAGCCGCCACCACATGACCGCCACTCTCCCATCACTCGCCAAACTGAAGCCCAACCCAGACTGGGCCTCGCTCCCGCTTTTCGACCGCACGGGGTGGAAGCGTGTGCGGTTTGGGGATGTGGTGGAGAACTGCGCGGAGACCTGCAATCCGGAGGAGGCGGGGTTGGAACAGTTTGTGGCGATGGAGCATATCTTTTCCACAGTTCTGGACACGGCAACTGGAACAGAGACCTCAAAAAAGCAGGCCCTTCCACACGGTCGAAGTCATCGGTCTGTGCAAAATGCGGAATCGCGCTTTCAACGAAGGAGATCAACTATTGCCGCTTCAATTTCGCCAGAATGGGCCGTCGCTATCTTTGTCGGAAGTGCCAATAGGTCCCGGACAGAATAGACGCGGGGGGAAGTGCGTCGGAATTTCGCATTCCAAATTTCGAATTTCGCATTGTCTTCCGAAGCCGAGCTCTGTGCTCTCCGTGCCTCTGTGTTCAGAATTTTCCTTCGACCGCTGTCTCTGTCGCGGAACCGCCGAGATTTCACTTGCGAACGCCTCCGGCGAATCCGATACATCCCCGATAGATCTTTGCGCCACTCGCCTGATCTGACTCTCATCCCCTTCCTTCCATGTCCACCGAAGCCAAGTGCCCTTTCAACCACGGAGCCTCCACCGCCACTACCAACCGCGATTGGTGGCCCAATCAGCTCAAACTCGAACTCCTCAACCAGCACTCGCAAAAGTCCGACCCGATGGACCCGCGGTTCGACTACGCCAAGGAATTTTCGTCCCTCGACTATGACGCCCTGAAGAAAGATCTCGCGGCGCTCATGACCGATTCGCAGGACTGGTGGCCGGCCGACTTCGGGCATTATGGCCCGTTTTTCATCCGCATGGCGTGGCACAGTGCCGGCACATATCGCACCGGCGATGGCCGCGGCGGTGGCGGTCGTGGTCAACAACGCTTCGCCCCGCTCAACAGCTGGCCGGACAACGTCAATCTGGACAAGGCCCGACGTCTCCTCTGGCCGATCAAAAAGAAATACGGCCGCAAGATTTCCTGGGCCGACCTGATGCTCCTGACGGGCAATGTCGCGCTCGAGACAATGGGCTTCAAAACCTTTGGGTTCGCCGGTGGACGGGCGGACACTTGGGAGCCGGATCTCGACGTTTTTTGGGGACGGGAAAAGACATGGCTCGGCGACGAACGCTACACCGGCGACCGGAACCTCGAAGACCCGCTCGCCGCGGTGCAGATGGGACTGATTTACGTCAACCCGGAGGGCCCGAACGGCAATCCCGATCCAATCGCGGCGGCCCGGGACATCCGTGAGACCTTCGCCCGCATGGCCATGAACGACGAGGAAACGGTGGCCCTCATCGCCGGCGGACATACCTTTGGCAAAACTCACGGCGCGGGACCGGCCACGCATGTCGGCCCCGACCCGGAGTCCGCCCCGCTCGAAGAGCAGGGCCTCGGCTGGAAGAGCACCTATCGCTCGGGCAAAGGCGCCGACACCATCACCAGCGGCCTGGAAGTCACCTGGACGCAAGCCCCGACCCGGTGGAGCAATCTCTACTTTGAGAACCTCTTCAAATACGAATGGGAACTCACCAAGAGCCCGGCCGGGGCGCATCAGTGGGTCGCCAAGGATGCCGCCTCCGACGTCCCGGATGCCCATGACGCCTCGAAATCGCACCGCCCGACCATGCTCACGACCGATCTGTCGCTTCGCTTCGATCCGGTCTATGAAAAAATCTCCCGCCGGTTTTTGGAAAACCCGGAGGCCTTTGCCGACGCCTTCGCCCGGGCTTGGTTCAAGCTGACCCACCGCGACATGGGACCGCGCTCCCGCTATCTCGGGCCCGAAGTTCCGGCCGAAGTTCTGATCTGGCAGGACCCCGTCCCCGCCGTGGATCATCCCCTCGTTGACGAAACCGCCATCGCCACATTGAAGGCCGAACTTCTCGCCTCCGGCCTCACGGTTTCCGAACTCGTCTCCACCGCGTGGGCTTCCGCCTCGACCTTCCGCGGATCCGACAAGCGCGGTGGAGCCAATGGTGCCCGCATCCGCCTCGCCCCTCAGAAATTCTGGGCGGTCAACAATCCGTCCCAACTGGGCAGAGTCCTAGCAACCCTCGAGTCCGTGCAGGCGAAGTTCAACGCCGCGCAGAACGACGGCAAACGGATTTCCCTCGCCGACCTCATCGTCCTCGGCGGCTGCGCGGGAATCGAGCACGCGGCCAAAAATGCGGGACGCACGGTGTCGGTTCCGTTTATCCCGGGCCGCACGGATGCCACGCCGGAGCAAACCGACGTCGCGTCGTTCGCCGTTCTTGAGCCCATTGCGGACGGATTCCGCAACTACCTCAAGACGCGCTACACCTACCCTGCGGAGCAACTTCTGGTCGACAAGGCCCAGCTGCTGACCCTCACGGCTCCCGAAATGACGGTTCTTCTCGGAGGTCTCCGCGTTCTCGGAGCCAATTTCGACGGTTCATCCCATGGCGTATTCACCACCCGCCCGGGCGCCCTCACCCAGGACTTCTTCGTCCACCTGCTCGACACGGACACGGAGTGGAAACCCACCTCGCCCGAAGCCGACACCTTTGATGGCTACGACACAAAGTCCGGCGCGATCAAATGGAAAGCCACCCGTGTGGACCTCGTCTTCGGCTCCAACTCCATCCTCCGTGCGCTCTCGGAGGTTTATGCGAGCGCCGACGCCGAAGAGAAATTCCTCCATGACTTTGTCGCCGCGTGGACCAAGGTCATGAATCTCGACCGCTTCGAACTGGAATAGCCGTCCCAACCCGGCGGCGTCAGCCGACGCCGCCTGAATGGGAGAAATGGCTTGGAAGGAACAATCCCAAGCCAGTCCGGAAGAAGCGTCGTGCCTTAAAGGACGCGCTTACCGTCTCGAAACCGGGTGCGTTCTTTTTTTCGTGAGGTGACGCGAGAATGGACTTGCTTGGGAGCGCCTGGCCTGCTGTTTGGAAGCTTGCTGGCCACGAGCCGACTTTACTGAAATTCGAGCATGAGACTTCTGAAGGTTGCACTGGTAACGTTACTGTTCTGCGGAGCGGTGGCTGGATTGGGTTATTCGCTTTTCACGAGCGGTCTTTTGGCGACTTTTTCTCCGCCGTTGGAGGAAGTTGCGACTCCTCCCCCGCCGCCAAGGGTTCCGAAAGCCACCCCGCGGCAGCTCGACATCGACGCACTTTACAGCCGCAACTCCACGCCGGCGCTATTGTCGGTCGAGGAAGCGGCGCTGGCGCAATATGGTGCCACCAATCCCACAACGGCGGCTTGGTACGAGAACGGCCGAAACGCCGTTCGGCTTTTCGTTCTCGAGTTGATCACCGGGGATTTTCATGGTGAGGGTCTGCTGCGGGAAGCGGACACTTATGCCGCGCTCGCCTATCAGACCGGATGCCGCGATCCGCTGGTGTCGGCTGTGTGTGATACGCTTTTCTACCAAAACCGCCACTCGCTCAAGCGCGACAACTTGGAAGGGCACTTGGGACGCGCAGATGCTCTCGATCAAAGCGATTACCCCGCTCTTCTCAAAGTTCCCGCCCTTGCAATCGCAGCGGTCAATCTTTCCAAGTTGGCGCGCCACCGTGACAAATGGAAGGACGACCTCACCGAGTTCCTCCCCCGCCGGGCACAGTATCTCGACCGCGCATTGGCCGAGCTTGAAATCGCCGCCGCAGGAGGCATTCCGGAGAAGGTTACGGTCGAACAAATCAAGCGCCTGGTCGGATACTTTGATCGCGATTCTACCAACATGGATTCTCTCGGCGGACGACTGGAACCGTTCTTCACAAGGACCAATCTTCCACCCAACGCACGGGCGGCCGCCATGGGTGATTTTTTGACCGCCTGGGCATGGACGGCCCGAGGTGGCGGATGGGCAAAGGATGTCACTCCCGAGGGCTGGCACCTCATGAAGGAGCGGCTCGCGATGGGAGAAAAGATTCTGGAGAAAGCACGGGCGAATGACCCGCAAGACGTGCGGCTTCCGCTGGAACTCATGAGAGTGGAGTTGGGCCAGGGCGACGGAAAACTTCGACTCAACCAACTCTACGAGGATGCGCTGCGCATCGACCCGTCCAGCTACACCGCGCGATCTCGAAAAATGTACTACCTCCAGCCACGGTGGTATGGCTCGCCGGACGAAGTCATTGCCTTTGGCCTCGAGTGCGCCGAGACAGGCGACTACGCAAACAAACTTCCGCTCATCTTGGAAGAAGGAATCTGGCTCATCGCGGATCAAGACGAGTCCGTCTTCAAGAATGAGAAAGTCTGGACACTGCTGAAGCCCATTTTTGACGAATACCTCCGGCAATTCCCCAACAGTGTCCGCACCCGGACTCGCTATCTGCAATGGGCGGTCTTCGGCGAGCATTGGGACGTGGCCCGCGAGCAGAAGGATCTTCTCGCCGGAAACTGGGATCGTTCCGAGCTGGATGAAGCCGACTATGCCGTGTTGGTGTCACGGATGCCCGGGGTTTCCGGAGTGGGCGATTAAACGGTGACGGGGCGGGCCGGTGGAAGTCGGCGACTGACTTTTGGAAGATCGAGGAATGACTGCCGTGGAGAGAGTGACCGGATATCCGCGGTGAGTCTCCTCACGCGAATGTGGTGAAGACCCTGCCAAGAGCACCGAGTCCCCGCCAATCGTGCGACATCGGCCCCCTCCGGTCCTTGTGCCTCCCGGCGATCCCGACGCATTTCGTCTCGATTCCGGGCGGGGGCGGATGATAGAGAGCGGACCACATGAGTCGTGAAAACTCCAAGGTGGGCACTCCGGTTGGTTCGTCGGAATCCGACCATTCGCGGCTGACCAAGCGGATCCTGCTCGGAGCGGCGTTGGGTATTTTTTGCGGCCTTTTCTTTGGAGAACTGGCGGCTGTGTTGGAGCCGATTGGCGGGGTTTATATCGCCTTGCTCCAGATGGTGGTCTTTCCGTTTTTGATCAGTTCGCTCCTTCACGGCCTCGGCAGCATGAATCCGGCGATGGCGCTGCGGCTTTTCCGGAAGGGGTGGCCGGTCTTCGCGATCCTTTGGGGTGGCACTCTCCTGCTTCTGTGGCTTGGCTCGCTCGCGATTCCCGGGGCTCGCCCTCCCTTGGTGATCACACCCGGGGCGACGGAAGATTTTTCCCGTGTCGTTTCGCTCCTCGTCCCGGCCAATCCCTTTGTCGACCTGACGCGGAACTACGTCCCGGCCGTCGTGGTGTTCTGCGTCATTTACGGCATCGCCATTCAATCCCAGAGGGGAAAAGAAACGGTGCTGAGTCTCTTTGAGGTCATCAAAAAAGCGTCGATCACGATCTGGGGCTGGGTCATCAAAATCGCACCCGTCGGCGTCTTTGCCTTGTTTGCCGATCTGGCCGGGACCCTGCGATTTGATCTTCTGGGGAGTCTCTTTTTGTATCTTGTTCTGTTCTTCGGTCTGGGCTTGATCCTCGCCCTTTGGGTGCTGCCGGCGTTGCTGGCCTCGTTTATCCCCGTCAGCCGTCGTGAGATCGTCGGCGAACTTCGGACGGCGCTGATCATGTCCGTGGCGACCTCGCTGCCAATCACGGCCGTGCCATTTATCCTTCAACTGTCGGAGCGCCTGGTGACAGAGATCGGCGGGAAGGAAAAAGACGAGGACGCAGTTGTCTCGACGACGCTTGCAGTTGGCTATCCGATCGCCCAGGCGGGAAATCTCTTTGTGTTTCTGTTCATGGCGTTCGCCATCTTTTATTTCCAAGCGGCCCAAGGAGCGGCCGAATGGATCGCGCTGCCGGTTTTGACGCTTCTCTCGACCGTCGGAACCCCGGTTTCCACCGTCGATGCCGTGGAGTTTCTCTCCCAATGGCTGCATCTGCCGACGGAGGCGGGTCTGCTTTACGTGGAGATGATGACCATCACGCGTTATCCGCAGGTGTTGGTATCGGCCATGGGGATTGCGTTTGTGACGATTCTCACGCCCTTTGCCTATTACGGTCTGGTGCGGTTCCGCCCGGGGCTTTTTCTTCGCTTCGCGGTCGTTTCCACGGTGGCCGTTGCGGCGCTTGTCGGTGCCGGTTGGCTGGTGGGAAAAGATGTTTCCCGAAAGACCGCGGACCCGTATCGGAATTTCACGCTGGACCCCGCCTTGGTCGCCGATGCCCAAGCCACGATCCACCGTGCCCCCGTCGCGCCCGGGGCATCGGGACTTCTTGGTCTCGACCGGATTCGCGCCTCCGGCACGCTCCGGGTCGGCTACGCTCCACACGTCATCCCGTTCAGCTATTTCAATGCCAAAGGCGACCTCGTGGGTTACGACATTTCTTTTGCGTATGCCCTCGCGCGGGACCTGAATGTCGATCTCGAGTTCGTGCCATTCTCCGATTGGTCGAGGCTCGACGACGACCTGGTTGCCGGACGCTATGATCTCGCCCTGGGAGGGATTTTTGTAACAGCGGAGCGTCTCCGACAGACGACGGTTTCCAAGCCCTACCTCCAGAGCCGCCCGGCGCTGATTGTGCGGGAGGATCAGGTTTCCCGCTTCCTCGATGGCAAAGCCCTGCGCGAGGCGCGTGGTCTTCGGATTGCTGCGTTTTCGAGCGATATTCTTGTTCCGCTTGCGAAAACACTCTTTCCCCACGCGGAAGTGGTCGTCGTCGCCGACTACGAGGCGCTCCTCACGGATCCCACCATCGATGCCGCGCTGTGGACGCTCGATCAAGCCCGGGCATGGGCGGCGTCCCACCCCGGCTTTTCGGCCGTAGTGCCCTCCGATTTCGGCACGCCATTCCTCATGGCCTATCTTCTGCCCCCGGACTCGCGGGAATTTGCGGTCCTGATCGATCAGTGGCTCACGCTTCAATCCACCAACGGTTTTGAGGAAGAAATGAAGTCTTACTGGCTCCAAGCCAAGCCACGCACGCCCGTCGCTCCGCGATGGAGCATTCTTCGCAATGTTTTGAAGTGGAACCCCTGAGGGCCATGACAGCGCGGTTCCGGCAGGCTCAACCCGGCCGGGCGCGTTTGCGCCACTCTCCGGGACTTTCTCCGGTCTCCTCACGAAACGCACGGCAGAGCGAAGCCGCCGAGGCGAAACCACTGAGCGTCGCAATCCGATCCAAAGGAAACCCGCTCTGACCTAGGAGGGCGCGTGCGTTCCTCAACCGCGCGTCCCGAAGCAGGCGGCCGGGTGACTCTCCGAAGCGCTCCACAAACAACCGGGTAAAATGTTCCCGGCTGTAGCCAAACCGTTCGGCGATTTCCTTCACCCCGGCCCCACCGCCGGGGTGATGCATCAAAAAGGCCCGGGCCTGCTCCAACCGCGCTCCGGTCTCCGACACCAGTTCCCCCGCCTCGCGGGCCAGTAACATCACAAACTGGTAGACGACCGATCCCGCCTCCCACGGATCGCGAAACGTCCGTTCCTGAAAGCGACGTCCCATCCGCCGGAGAACAACGGCGGCAGATGATCCGGTGCCGAGGTGCAGCACACTCCCGTGGACTTGCCGCAGTTCGGCCCAGAACGACTCCAGTCCGCGGAAATTGGCCCAGCTGAAAACCCATTCGCCGCGCCCGTCGGCCGGATACCAATATCTGCTCCGGTCCGGGCGTGCGAAAAGCATGAGGTCTCCCGCTGCCACGCGGTGCGTGACGTCGCCATCTTCCTGAAAGCACCCTTCCCCGGACCACACAAATTGCACAATCTGATGCGCATTGGCCGAATCGCCCAGCCGGTTGTCCCAATGGTAGGAAGCATCGCGAACCGACTCGCGTTCGACCGCGTATTGCAGGGAGACGGGTGGGCGGAGCATGCCGATACATCACAAATTGGTAACATCTTGTCACGTCTGGAAAATTGCCGGTGGAGACCTTGTGGGGCACGATGCGCGCATGAGCAAAGAATCCAAAGGTCACAGCGAACATACCCAGGCGGCCGATTCGGCGATGGGTCTCCCCGGCACCTTCGACCGTCCGATCAAGGTCACATTTCTCGGAGCCGGCAGCGGGTTCACGCCCCGGGTCGTAAATGACATCCTGCTGACCGCCGGGCATCGCGGCGGCACCATCGCTTTGGTGGACATTGATCGCAGCCGCCTGACAACAATGAGGAAGCTCATCGAAAAGCTGGTCGCTTTATGTGGCGGATCCTGGACAGTGGCGGCATCGACCGAGCGGCGCGATGTGATGGCCGGGTCCGACTACATCGTGAATTGCGTGGAGGTGAGCGGCACGGCGTGCGTGCGCTTTGACAACGACATTCCGGCCAAATACGGGGTGGACCAATGCATTGGCGACACGATGGGGCCGGGCGGTTTGTTCAAAGGACTCCGCACCGTTCCGGTGTGGTTGCAGATTCTTCGCGACGCCGAGGAACTCTGCCCCGAGGTCATCGTCCTGAATTACACCAATCCCATGAGCATGCTGTGTCTGGCCGCAGGCCGCACAAGTCCGATTCGGGTGGTTGGCCTCTGCCATTCCGTTCAGGGCACCAGCCACCTTCTGGCCGAGCGGGCCGGGGTGGAGTATGCCGAACTCGACTGGGCCTGCGCGGGCATCAACCACCTCGCCTGGTTCACCAAACTCGAACACCGCGGCGACGATCTTTACCCGAAACTTTTCCGCCTCGCCGAGCAGGATCTCGCCGGAAAACCATCGAACGACAAAGACAAAGCCGATCTCGTGCGCAAGGCGATGATGCTCCACTTCGGAGCGTTCATCACGGAATCCAGCGGCCACCTCTCCGAGTGTCTTCCTTGGTTCCGGAAGCGGAAAGACCTTCTGAAAAAATACGCCCGCAGTCGCTACGATGGCGAGTCATCGTTCTACGCCAACAACTGGCCTGAATGGCGCGCCAATGCAGATCGCGAGCGCCTCGACTTGGTCGCCGGACGAAAGCCGCTCGATTGGCCGCGCAGCTGGGAATATGCCAGTTGGATCATCGAAGCGCGGGAAAAAAATTCCCCGTTCCGCTTTCACGGAAATGTCATGAACCAAGTCAACGGAGGTGGTTCGCTCATCACAAACCTCATCGCCGACGGCTGTGTGGAGGTCGCCTGCCTTGTGGATCGCAACGGCATTCAACCCACGCGCTATGGAGCATTGCCTCCGCAGATGGCCGCCGTGTGCGAGAGCAACATGCGGTTTTTCGACCTTGCCGCCGACGCCGCGATTCATCGAAGCATCGAAACCGCCATCCACGCGCTCAGCCTCGATCCCCTCACCTCGGCGGTTTGCGGACTTGCCGAGATTCGCGATATGACGCTCGAAATGTTCCGGGCCGAGCGGAAATTTCTCCCGGGGTTCAAATAGGACGCCCCGACGTCACGTCACCATGCGAAACCATCCCCCGCTTCGGCGGAGTCGGAAGGGCTCGCCAAAGATGCGCGACACCTCCGCTCCGGTGAGCACGCGGGCTTTGGGACCGTTGGTCAGAACACGTCCCCCGCGCAAGGCGAGCACATGGGAAAAAGAAGGCGGAATCTCCTCGACGTGATGGGTGACCAACACCATCGACGGACCTTTTGCCGACGCGCCGAACGTCTCCAGATCGTGGAGAAAACGACGGCGCGCCACCGGATCGAGCCCGGCACACGGTTCGTCGAGAATGAGAACGGCCGGTCCGGGCATCAGCGCCCGTGCGATGAGCACGCGCTGGCGTTCGCCTTGGGAAAGATAAAGCCAGGGTCGTGAGGCGAGCGCTCCGCTCCGCAAATGGCGGAGAAGTCCGAGCGCCCGTCGTTGATCGGCCGCAGGCGGCGTTTGCCAAATCCCGATTTCGGCCTGGCGGCCGCCCGCAACAATCTCCAGCGCGGTATCTTCCGGCGGAATCATCTGAGCGATGCTGCTGCTGACGAGTCCGATGCGTTTGCGGAGCTCGCGCCAATCGCTGGCACCGTATTCCTCGCCGAGGACACGAACGGTGCCGCGGGTCGGCGTGAGATAGCCCGTTATCGCGCGGAGGAGCGACGTTTTTCCCGATCCGTTCGCACCCAGAACCACCCAGTGGTCGCCCGCTTCGACACGCCAGTTTACGCGGCAGAGGATGGTTTGGTCCCCGCGCTCGACCGAGAGGTTTTCGACGGAAATGGCCGGCTCGGACATCAGACCCAGCCGAGTGCGACGAGACGCACTTCGATGCCGCCCCGCGCGGGTTTGAGGGCGACCGTCTCGATGACCGGTTCGGCATAGCGAGCCGCCAGCCCGGCGGTTTCCGCCTGAAAATCCGTTTCGAGGCGGGCCTGATCGGCGCGCACGCTTTCGACCGTGTCTTCGGCCGTGCCGACATCCGAGCCCTCGCGCATGGCACGACTGACCCCGCGCGCCGCCGTTCCCGCCCGCTGCATGGTCGCCGCGCTGATCGCTTTTCTCCCGAGGAACGCACCAAGAATCGAGGTGCCAACCGAAATCGCTGTTTGGAATGTCGCATGGCGTGCCTGTTGTTTCTGCTTCTCCAGCGCAGCCTGCGCACGGGCGAGGCGGGCCTCGAGAGCAGAGAACCGGGGCGCGAGCTTTCGACGCAGCGCCTCCACCTTGGCATCGCGCTCCTCGCGAAGCGCCATGGAACATCGGGACTGAAACTCGGCGAGGGATTCCCCGGATTTCGAAACCATCCGCACCGCCTCACACCGGAAGACCTCGAAACGCTCGCGGTCCGACAGCGCGCGGGCGAAGATCTTGGCCCAGGTCGCATACGCCTTGGGATCCGTTGCCGACGACGGCAGGGCCGCAAACTCCGCATCGGGAGCGGGTTCGGCGGACAGCGCATCCCACGCGACATCGAGCGTCTCCGCGGCAGCCCAGTCCACGGGCTCGATACCGGTCGGGAAACGTGCGGCGAGGAGCACCTCGCGCGTTTCGTCGATTCCCGCCTTGGAATCGGAAAAACGAACCGTCGCCGCTCCAATCAACCGCGGCTCAAGAACCGCCGGCGATTTCAGAAAAACCTGCCGGATGCCGGGCGGGAGAGCCGGAGGGCGCGATGATGCCGTGGTCGATGGCTCCGGAAGCCCGGCGGGAACCGGCGCGACCGGCGGTTCGTTTTTCCCCACGTGCATGAGCTGGCGGATTTGCTCCCGGGTCAGCGGTCCGCGCAAGTAGCTCATCACCCATCGGGATTCAAACAACACCGGCTCCCCGGCGTGGACATTGTGCAGGAGGAACTTCCGGCTCCCCAATGCGGCCAGCTTGGACTCCAGCGCCGCTTTCTCCACTCCGCCCCCCGTTCCAAGGAGTCCCTCGATCACCCGGGCTTTGTCGCGGTCCGTTTGCAGGCGTCCGATGAACCATGTGCCGGTGTTTGCGAGTCCCTTGTAATCCAGATCGACCGGATTTTGCGTAGCCAGAACCACCCCGACCCCAAACGCACGGGCCTGCTTGAGCAACGTCAGAAGTGGAAGTTTCGACGGCGGATTCGAGACCGGCGGAAAGTATCCGAAAATCTCGTCCATATAAACAATCGCCCGCAGGCTCGTCGTTCCGCTCTGCCGCCGCATCCAGCCGACGATTTCGTTAAGGAGGAGCGAGACGAAAAACATCCGCTGGGTGTCGTCGAGGTGGGCGATGGAGAAAATCGCGTGGCGGGGCCGTCCGTCGGCTGCTCGAAGGAAGTTGGCGATGTCCAGTCGCTCGCCGGTCTGCCACATCGCGAAGCCGGGAGAAGCGAGAAGGGTGTTCAGCGCGAGAACGAGCGAAAACCGGTCTTTTGCCGGATAGAATGCTTCAAGATCCAGAACGCCGATTTTTTCAAAGGGCGGGCTCTGGATCTTGGCGACCAGTCCGGCGAAGTCCAGAGAACGACCGGCCCGCCACTCGGCGAGAAGAATGGCCGACAAAAGGGCCCCCTCGCGGCTGTTCGACGGATCGGCGTTCGAGCCAAGCAGTCCGAGCAATCCGGCCACGGCCGTGAGCGCCATCCCGGACAGCGATTCTTCATCGGCGCCCGCGGGAGCATGCCAGGCGTCCAGAAGATTCACCGGAATGCCGGCCGAGCTGCCGGGGGTGAAAACGGCAAAGTCCGCGCGCTTCCGGAGTTCCCGAATTCGCTCCCCGCTCTGTCCCCAGCCCGCGAGTCCGTTTTTCCATGTTTCGGCCTGTTTTTCCGCCCACGCGTCGGGCTCGATCCCCTTCCGCCGGGCGTCGTCCTCGATGATCCACGGTCGAAAATCCTCCCCGCGCAGATCGGGAAACGTGAGCAGCAGATTCCCGAGATCGCCTTTGGGATCGATGATGATCGCCGGCACGCCATCCATGGCCGCCTCCTCCAAAAGCGCGAGACAAAGCCCGGTCTTTCCACTCCCGGTCATGCCAACGCAGACGGCGTGAGTGACGAGATCCCGCGAATCGTAGAGCACGGGCTCGGCATCATCGACGGTGCGACCAAGATAAAAGCTGCCCAATTTTTCAAAAACGGAGGGATCGGGTGGCATGGGCGTAAATTTGCCGGGAATGACCCCGTCCCGCCAGTCGAATGTGCTTGAAGTTCTTCGCGGCGTGCGAATCTTCATTCGCATGTTCCGTGTCCTGATCCTTGTTTTTCTTGCCGGGGTGATGCCCGCATTGGCCGCTGTCGAGCGGGAGTATATTCTGGTGAGCGGCGGTCCCTCGTTGATCGAGTGGGAAAAATACAAAGCCGAACCCCACGACCGTTGGTGGGGAAATTTCATCCGGGCCGCCCGCGTCCGCATCGAGCAGATCCGCAAAGAACACGGACCCGATGCGCGAATCACCTGGCTCGTCCACAAGCCGAGTTACGTCCGTCGCGCTGACCGGCAGGACAAAACCGACCTCATTGGCAACATCCTTTCCGTCCGCGACAAATACAACGTCAACCTCGTCTGGTTTAACAAAGGCTCGGAAATCATCGATTACCTCAACCGCGGCCAGCCCCGGAGTCAGGTGAAGATCGCCAATTTTGAATTCTACGGACATTCCAACCGGGCTTGTTTCATGTTCGATTACAGCAACGAGATCGACAGCGGGTCGAAGAGCTGGCTGCATGAAAATGAACTTTATCGGATCAAGCGCGGGATCTTCACCCGCGATGCCTTTGTTAAGAGCTGGGGCTGTCACACCGGGGAAAGCATGAGCAAAGCGTGGCGTCGCGCCACGGGAACGCGGATGATCGGGGCCATTGGGAAGACCAACTACGCCTACGGCCATCTCCGAGGCTGGATTCCCGCGCTCAGCGAAGGCGGCCGTTGGGGCGGATAAGCTGCGCGCAGTCCACGGATCGAAACGGATCGATATTGGTCTGACTCCACCGAGGCGTTCCGGCATGAAACGACGGGCTTTCCTCCGCCAAGCCGTCGGTTTCACGACCGCGACGCTGGCCGGGTGGCCGGTGTTGCGCGTGATCGGTTCCCAGGTCGACGAGGGACCGCTCCGCATTCTTTTCCTTACCGACCTTCATGCGATGAGCGAACGCGGTGCCCCGGACGGCCTCCGGCTCACCGCCGAGCAAATTCAACAAATCCCCGCGGATGTCATCATCGGCGGCGGGGATTTTGTCCACGGCGGCTACACGTCGGACACCGCGACCATGGAGCCGAGGTTTGCGCTATGTGCCGCGTTTCTCAAGCAAATCGGCCGTCCGGTCGAAGCGATTCTTGGAAACCACGACATGGTCGGTGTCCACCACGAGAAAGGCGCCCCCGATCCCGATCCCACCCGTTCGTTCCGCGAGATGACCGGCACGAAGAGTCTCTGGCGGACCTTTGACGTGAAGGGCCGTCGCTTCTTTGTCGTGCAGTCCGTCGAGCCCGTTGCCGGGACCGCGAGTTACCGAGGCCGGGTCTCCGACGAGCAAATGGCCTGGCTGAAAAGCGAGCTCGCATCCACGCCGAAAACGATGCCCCTCATCCTCTGTTCCCACATCCCGCTCCGGACCACGTTCAAGCAAATCCAGGAATCCCCGCTCGCCGCGCTGCCCGAGAATCTTGTCGTCGGCAATGCGAATGATGTGCTCGCTCTTTTTGATCAGCACCGACTCGAACTCGTGCTGCAGGGTCACCTGCATTTCAACGAGTTCCTGCGGGTCAATCAAACGGCGTTCCTCGTGGGCGGCGCTGTCTGTGGTGCGTGGTGGGACGGAAGCAATCTCGGCACGCCAAGAGGCTTCGGCCTCATCGAACTCGGCGCCGATCCCCGTTGGACCTATCTCCCCACCGCATAATCACGGAGCGGGCCGCGGCCTCAGGCAATTTTGAAATCGACCTGCTGCTTGAACATGTCGACGCGGGCGACGAGGACTTCGACCATGTCGCCGACTTTGTAAACCTTCTGCGACCGACGCCCGATGAGCCGCTGGCGGCCGGTGTCGAGCACGTAGAAATCATTGTCGAGCGACGAGACATGGACGAGCCCCGAGAGGAGAAATTCGGGCAACTCCACAAAGAACCCGTAGTTGCGCACATCAATGATCGCGGCCCGAAAGGGTTCGCCCGTGCGCTTGTTCACCTGCATTTGGAAAAACTCGAGTTTCTTCAGACGTACCGATTCCTTTTCCGCTTCGGCAGCAACCCGCTCGGTCGCGGAGATATGCTCGGCCATTGACCCAAGGGCGTTGGAATCGGGTCCCACTCGGGTGAGCCCGAGGAGACGCTCCAGCGCACGATGTACGATGAGATCGCTATACCGGCGGATCGGGCTGGTGAAATGGGTGTAGTCGGCCTTCGACAGGCCGTAGTGCCCGAGGGCATCCGGCGAATACTTCGCGCGCTTCAGGCTCTTCAAGAGCGCGATCTTCACCGCCGCCTCGTGCGGTTTTCCACGGAGACCGGTGAGCAATTTCTGCAATTCCGGACGCTGCGTGAGATCGCCCGCTTTGACGCCGTGCCCGGCCGCAAACTCGCGGAACTCGGCGAGCTTGTCGGGGTCCGGCTTTTCATGGATCCGATAGAGCGCTGGCTGGCGGCGGATCTTCAACTCGCGCCCGACCAACTCATTCGCCAGCAGCATGAGTTCTTCGATCAGTTGGTGCGAAATGTCATTCTCCACCCGCTCCAAGCGGATGGGTTTGCCGGTCTCATCCAACCAGACCTTGATCTCCGGAAAATCCAAATCCAACGAGCCCGACGCGAAGCGTTTTTTGCGAAGGGTCGATGAGAGTTCCCACGCTGTATGAACCCGCTCGGCGACTTCATCCCCCGGAGGCACGGGTTTCTTCAAAATCTCGAAAGCCTGCTTGTAAGTAAGGCGTGCCGCGCTGCGGATGACGGACTTTGCAAAGCGGGCGGACTTCACCTTTCCCTGCCGGGTGATTTCGGCGAAGACCGAAAACGCGAGCCGGTCCACATGCGGCTTGAGGCTGCAAATGCCGTTGCTCAGCGCCTCCGGAAGCATCGGGATCACACGATCGGCCAGATAAACACTGTTGCCCCGCGAATACGCTTCGCGATCCAGGGCCGACTTCGGGCGGACATAATGCGAGACATCCGCTATGTGAATGCCGACTTTCCATCCGTCTCCGGTGCGCTCCACATGAATCGCGTCGTCGAAGTCCCGGGCGTCATCGGGATCAATCGTCAGAATGAACTGTCCGCGCAAATCCTCGCGTCGGACGGCTTCTTGGGCGTCCACTTCCGGAGATACCTGCCCGGCTTCGCGGGTGACATCCGGCGGAAACTCCACCGGGAGGCGATGCTTGCGAATAATCGACAGCATGTCCACGCCGGGTTTGGAGACAGGTCCAAGAACCTCGATGATGTGCCCCTCGGGATTCACATGACGCGACGGCCACGCATCCAGCTTGGCCACCACTTTGTCGCCGATATTTGCCACCAGCGGCGGCATTGGCGTCTGAAGGTAAAGGTTGTGAACAAACCGCGGATCGTCCGCGACGAGATAGTAGAAATTCTTCGACTTCTGGAGCGTTCCGACAATTGTTTCGCTCGCCCGCTGGAGAACGCGAATCACACGCCCTTCGCGTCGCGGGGCGCGTCCGGGTTCGCGGACCGGCGGTTTCTCCGCGGAAATGCGCGCCACCACGCGGTCGCCATGCATCGCCGTGAACGTGTTCTCCCCGCTAATAAAGAGATCCGGCTGGCCGGCCGTCTCATTCAGCACATGCGCGGCACCGGTGGCATGAAATTGAATGGTTCCCGTAAAAAGATCCGCTTCCTGCGGGATGATGTAGCGGTCCTTGCGAATGCGCGCGATCTCTCCGGCCACCTCCATCTCTTTCATCAGCTCGCGCAGCTTCGACCGCGCCGACGAATGGAAATCCAACGCCTTCGAAATCTCGACAATGTCCAGTGGCCGCTCCTTCAGCAGACGAAGAATCGCCTCGCGCACGTTGCGCAAACCATCCGACTTCACCGGTTTTCGCACACCTTGATCCCCTCCCCCGACCGGAGCCTGCGTCCCGCTCTTCGGCCCCGAGCTACTCCGCCGCCGTCGAGGATTACCCGCGGACCGCCCGGTCGTCTTTCCGGCACCCGCCGACGGAGCCGCATTGGACTCCTTTTTTTCCCTGCGTCCCCGCGGTCTTCTGGATTTCACCCGCCTGTGATCGCCCCGATGCATCGTCGTGGCAAGAAAATGCTTGCCCGTCCCCGGACGTGTGAGAACTTCTCCCGAGACCATTTTCCCTGAACGAATCCATGACTCCCTCCCGCCAAGCGTTCACATTGATCGAACTTCTGATCGTCATCGCGATCATCGGCATTCTCATGTCGCTCCTCTTCCCGGCGGTGAACGGCGCCATCGATGCGGCCCGCAAGGCTCAGGCAAAGAACGACATCGTGCAGATCGCAACCGCCGTCACGGCTTACGAAACCGAATACGGCCGCCTGCCCAACACGAATAGCGGGGCCCAGACTGTCTCGGGCGATTGGGTGCTTGCACTCGGGGGCTCCAATGTCGGCAATCTCAATCCACGCCAAATCGTGTTCCTGGAGATCCAAACGGCTAAAAAAGGCAAAGGCGGAACAAACGCCAGCGGCCAGTTCGTGGATCCTTGGGGAGGAACCTATCAGGTGATGTTCGACGACGATTACAACAACCGCCTGAGTGCCAGCGTTCCAAGGATCACCGGCTCGGGAAACGAAACGGTCGACGTCATGAAGAAAGTCATTCTCTGGAATACCAACAGCAACACACGCCGGTTGGTCCGCTCCTGGGAGTAAGATTCCGCGGGTGTAGTTCAATGGTAGAACGGCAGCTTCCCAAGCTGCATACGAGGGTTCGATTCCCTTCACCCGCTCCCCTGGATATCAACGACTTACGCAGCAACTGCACCAAGACTGCACCAAAACTCAATCGGCGCAGGAAGGGGGAAAAATTTTGAGATTTTTTCTCGAAGGCAGATCAGAGTGGACGGTTTTGGCATCAGAACCTCATCTTCGGCCGGAAGAATCCGAAACTCTCGCAAACAGCGCGAATCCGAGCCTCTGACTCTTCCAGGGTTACGCCCTGCAACTCGCACATTGCTCCGAATGCCTCCATTTGTGCCCCAAGAAATCCGGCAACATCCTGGCCCGGAAACGCCATTCTCGTCCGCCCTTTCCGCGTGTCTGTGATCGCAGCCGCATTGTCCACGAGACAGAGAGCGAGCACTTGCACCCAGAGAGTCTCCAGGCAGGCCAAGAACAGCCACGGGATTTCGTGGTTGTTCAACTTGCGGACGAATCTCCGGAACTCAGGAATCTGAAACAGCTCACGTGGATCATCATCGTATCCGCGGACGGAAAAGATCATCCCGTCCATTTCACAGGCGCAGAACGGATTGTCTACTGCGATCCGTAGATCATGGGTGATGCGCTCGGTAAGGCAGCTTTCGACCTCGTGTCGCGAGATTTCGTAAAGAACGGTAGCTCCTTTGAAGAGGTTCTCTATTGTCATCGTTGTCGATTTCTGGGCGTGAATAGAGGTTCAAACTGGGAGCCCTACGCAATGCCGGAACACCCCGAGGTGTCGTGTGGACTCTTCTCGGGAGATGCCCGCTACGGAATCGAGGATGGCCGTCGTCTCAAGGCACCGGTCGAAGAACGAATCCATCTCATCGGCGTCGTAGGTTACCGTCACCCGCTCCTGCTTGCGGCAAACCTGTAGCGTCTCAATGCAGCAGAGGGCGATGACGACAGCCGAGGGGTAGAAGAAACAAGAGGAGAACAGCCAATGGGGCCAGAGTGCTGTGACGTGTTGGAAGTAGGTTCTCACCGAAGGAATGACGTAGATCTCCTCATCCTCCGCCGCGAACCCCATCGGCGCGAAAATGCACCTTCCCGCGTAGTTGCGCAGGTATTCCGAGCCCTGCTGCGGGGCGTAGAAGCTGATGAGCTTCTGCACGTTTCCTAGCTCGATCTCGCTTCGAGATATGGCGTGCACGAACGCTGGGACGATTTCGCCATGGAAGTTCCGAAACTTCAGCGTCTCGGGTTTGACGAGGTATTTCTCCACCTTGCCTGCGTGCAATGGAAGCGTGAGAGCGATGGGCTTTGATGACATCACGGGGTTACCGCCTCCACGGCATCCTTGAGCACTGCGAGCTGTGCAGAGACGCTTCGCAGTTGTTGCGAGACAGCAGAGGGGGAAATCCCAAGGCGCTCGGCGACCTCACGCCCTGTTAGTCCTTCCTCCAATGTGAGTCGTGCGACTTCGAAAGCTCGTTCAGTTAGAATCTCCCGTCGCATGGCAAGTTGGAGGGCTGAGAGAGCGAGAGCACACCTTTGCTCGGGTGAAAGCTCCCGGGAAGCATGCGGATGATCGACAGTGCCGAAGTCAACATCCGTGCCTGGCTCAACTTTTCGAGAGCGTTCCCGAGCCCGATACCTCGCAATCCTTTGCATCGCATGCTTGCCGCAGATCCTGATCGAGGCGCGGAGATGCCGGTCTATCCCCTCGGAATCTCCCTCCCGAGTTGCCGCAGCCAGTCGTTCATTGCGCGGGAGGAAGGAACCAATCAGCAGGAGACAGGCATCCTGAACGACCTCTTGTTCCGCACCAGCAAGGATTCCGTTGAGGTGAGGAATGCGCGATCGACACTCTTGCACAAGTTCGTTTGCGAACTGCTCGGCATCTTCCCAGTTTCCCGAGTGTGTGGCGGCCAGCCACGCCTCGGCCATTGATTTGTTTGATGTCTTCATGACACCAGCCCCTCATTGCCGAGAGCACGAGAGCGGCGAAAGCCGCCGAGGGATCGCCTCAAGATTGGAACGCTCTGCTCAGTGCGTCGACTGCTTACGAGAAGCGAGTGAAATCATTTCACCTGCTGACGGGAACCCAGGCCTCGCTGTCCCGCTGCGAATGGCGAGATTCGGGGTGATTTTCACGCTGACTTGCGAGTGGGTATGGCCGCACAGCACGAGAATCTCCTGCCGGGGGAACTGCTGCGCCATGCGCAGGAGCATGTTTCCCACGGCGGTGTTGCAAAAAAATGGCTGCCTTAGCCAGTCACACGGTTTTCCACGATACTTCGCGGCCTGCAGTGCGGGCGGGAAATGGGTGGCGATGATGATGCGGTTGAAGCAGGTCAAAGCGTAGGGCAGGCAGTTGCGCAGCTTTTCTGCTGATTGCAATCCCAAGGCACGCAGAAGCTGAAAAGCCTGGCTGCGGCTCAATCCCTTGAAGTCCTCGATGGCGGAAAAGTCCGGATTTTGAGCAAGGGATTTGTCTCCCCAGCCCGTGCGACCATCCGACCACCCTCGATGGCCGATGAGGGCTGTGTCGCGGCCGAGGTCAATGACTTGGGTGCCGTCGAGGTGGATCAGATTCGAGTGGGCCGCACAAACCCCTGCCGCCATGCTCTCCACCCTTGCGAATGATGATCCGTAGAAATCGTGATTTCCCAATGTGAAGAACACACGTCTCTTGCCCGCCGCCTGCGCAATTTCACGCAGATGCAAGGGGAGCAACTGGGCGTTCGAAATGTCGCCCGTGATGACCAATGCGTCGGCTGGATCGGTCGCAAGCCGCTCGTAAAACTTCCGCCGTGTCCGGGCGGTGGCGGAGTCGAGGTGGAGGTCGGTAAGCCAGGCGAGTGAATTTGCGAGAGTTATCATCAAGACTAGAACGCGACCACCTCACCTCAAGTTAACCAATATTTTTAAAGACAGGGCTTCATCGTGGCCGGACTCCCGGCGTTCAGAGGGTAATGAGAAGTACGAACACCATCAGTTTCCCAAAACCCGGCCAGCGGGTTCGCGTGATCAAGCAATCAGCATGCCCTGACCCGGCGAATCATCCAGCTTCATGGAATGACTGGGTTCCGGGAGCCTGTAACAACCAAGGCAGC
>CAZEYT010000005.1:0-66196 GCA_964516295.1 uncultured Chthoniobacterales bacterium
GGGGAGCGGGTGACGAGAATCGACCCCGCGACATCCACCTTGGCTAGGTTGCACTCTACCACCGGAGTTACACCCGCGTGAGTGATGGATAGGAGTAGGAGAGCCGGGAGGGTAAGTCAATCGAATCTTTTTCGGGCGCGGGGAGAAACGAAGGCCTGCGGTTGACTTGACGGGCTGGGACTCTAGTGTGTGGGGTTTCTTTGAAATGAATCCGCGCCGTCATGTTCTCTTCGTTTGCACCGGCAATGTCTGCCGGAGTCCGATGGCGGAGGCCCTTTTTCGGAAACTCGCGGCGAGCCATCCGGAGATCACGGTCGAGTCGGCCGGTCTGAGTGCGGCAAACGGGCAGCCGGCGAGTTTGGATTCTGTCCGGGCGGTGGCGGAGGATGGCGTGAGCTTGGACCGCTTTCGGAGCCAGCCGGTGACGGACGACCTTCTGGAGCGGGCGACGGACATTTTTGTGATGACGAGGGATCATCTCCAGCTTTTGGATCTTCTTTTTCCGGAGCACTCGCACAAAGCGAGTTTGCTGCGCGGGCGGGAGCCGGGGTCGCCCGATGTGCCGGATCCGATCGGTCGCGGGCGGGCGGTTTATGAGCAGTGCAAGCGAACGATCCAAAATGCCCTTCCTTCCGTTCTTGAACACATTCTTTCCTCCAACATGACGACTACCACACCTGAATCCCTGTCTTCCCTGGCGGCGCTGTCCGCTGTTGATCCCGAGATTGCCGACGCCATCGTCCGCGAGCGCCACCGGCAGTTTGAGCATATTGAGTTGATCGCCTCGGAAAACTTTACCAGCGCGGCGGTGATGGAGGCGCAGGGGTCATGTCTTACGAACAAGTATGCGGAAGGCTATCCGGGCAAACGCTGGTATGGCGGCTGTGAGTTTGTGGATGTCGTGGAGACGCTCGCCATCGCCCGGGCGAAGGAGCTCTTCCAAGCCGAACATGTCAATGTGCAGCCGCACAGCGGGAGTCAGGCGAACATGGCGGTCTATTTTTCCGTGCTTCAAGTCGGCGACCGCATCCTCACGATGGACTTGGCGCATGGCGGGCACCTCACGCATGGGCACAAGGCGAATTTTTCCGGCAAACTCTACGAGGTTCACCACTACGGGGTGTCGCAGGAGACGGGAATGATCGACTATGACGCGCTGGCGCGGCAGGCGGCGGAGATCCGGCCCAAGATGATCACGGCCGGCGCTTCGGCGTATCCGCGGACGATTGATTTCCCGCGCATGCGCGAGATTGCGGATTCGGTGGGGGCTTATCTTTTTGTGGATATGGCGCACATTGCCGGGCTGGTCGCCGGGGGAGCGCATCCGTCGCCGGTTCCGCATGCACACTTTGTCACGACGACGACGCACAAAAGTCTCCGCGGTCCGCGGGCGGGCCTTGTTTTGTGCAAGGAGGAGTTTGCGAAGAAGATCGATTCGCAGGCGTTTCCGGGCGTGCAAGGCGGACCGCTCATGCATATCATCGCTGCGAAAGCGGTGTGTTTTCAGGAAGCGCTCCGTCCGGAATTCCGGGACTACGCGCGGCAGATCGTGAGCAATGCCAAGGCCTTGGCGGCGCGGCTCTCCATGCTCGGCTACACGCTGACCTCGGGCGGCACGGACAATCACGTGATGCTGGTCGATCTTCGATCGCGGGGTATCAACGGTCTGGAGGCCCAGACGACCCTCGACAAGGCGGCGATCACGGTGAACAAAAACGCGATTCCGTTCGATACTGAGCCGATCAGCAAGACGGGCGGCATTCGTATCGGGACACCGGCAATGACCAGTCGCGGCCTGCGCGAGGAGGACATGATGCAGGTGGCGGATTTCATTCACGAAGCGCTCGAGTCCCGACATGACGACACCCGTCTGGCGGCCTTGCGGCAAAAGGTGACGGCGTTTACATCGAAGTTCCCGCTGCCCTGAGCGGCGACGGTCGGGGAAATGCCTTGAGAACCCCGATGCGCTTCTTTTTTCCTCCACGGCCCTGTTGGGGGGGGTGTGGGATTTGGCGTGGGGTTTTTCGAACCCATTCTGCTGAATCCCGACGCCAATCAAGGCCCGCTCTTCGGGATTTTTATCTCCGGACCGCTGGGATTTGTGGTCGGGGCAGCGTTGGGTGTGATCCTGCCGTTTTTGGCCCCGGAGAGCGTGCGCTGGAAGATCCTGTTCTCGATGGCCGGGGTGTTTGCGGCCGGCGTGCTGGTTTTCTGCCTGCTGGAGCCGAAATACATGGGTCAACTTCTCCGCGGCCAGGTGGTTTCGGTCGAGTCAGCGGAAGCCTTGGTGGGCGCGGCGATCCATCGCAGTGGCGGTCGGGTGTTGACTGTTCGACCGACCGAGGCTTGGGAGGTTTATCAACATCGGAAACCATGGAACTACGGGCAGTTTCTTCTGCGGCGGGAGGTGGTTCTCGCAGATGTGCGGGGGTATGTGGCACCAGGATTCGACGGGACGGGCGGTGACTTTTTTGCGGTCTCCGCAATGCCGGGACCGGATTGGCCGCCTCGGGAGATCCCGATTTTCTTGGGTGTCGTGGAGTTCGTCCCTCCGCCCAGCGATCTTGTGCGTCCGTAGGGCGTGCCCGCGAAGTTGTTGGTGTGGAAAAGGATCCGTCAGGGATCGTTCGGCGCTGATGTCGGGGACTCGACAACCGAATGGATCCGTCCATCGCGGAACCGGGTCACGATTTCGTCCCCTTTGTTCAGAGCCGAGGCCGTGCGGACGAGGGTCCCGTCGGGTTTTGTGGTGAGTGTGTAGCCCCGATCCAAGGCGGCTACGGGGCTCAAGGCCTCCAGAACGGCGCGCACTTTTTCCACACGCGCCCGCGAGTCCGCTATTTGGCGCTGACAGGCGGCAGCGATCTTTTCGGTTGCGACGCGCAGGTCGGCCAAGGTCCGCGCGATCCGGTTTTCGGGGCTTCGCGACCGAAGTTGCTCGGCCGCTGCGGCGAGGGTTTGACGGCGTTTCTCCTCCACCGAGCGGATGCCGCGGGTGAGGTCATCCAGCCCCCGATCCAAGGTCTGACGCCGGTCGCGGAGGGCGCGGTGCGGTTCCAGAAAAAGCGCGGTTCGGCGCGTCGCCTCCAGCATTTCGCGAACGGTCTGCACCCGTTGAAAAACACACCGGCGGAGCCGTGTGGCATCGGTGGTCAGCTTTTGAAGGAGGTCGACGGCGTCGGCCGAGAGAATCTCCGCGGCCGCGCTGGGGGTCGGAGCCCGTAAAGCGGCGGCGAAATCGCAAATGGTGAAGTCGATCTCATGCCCAATCGCGCTGACGACCGGGATCGGCGAGTCGGCGACAGCCCGCGCCACGGCCTCCTCGTTGAATTCCCAAAGGTCCTCCAAACTTCCTCCCCCGCGCGTGACGACGATGACATCCACGGCACCGAAAATCTTCCTCTCCGCGCACTCGCCAATCGCCCGGGCGATCTCCGCCGCCGCCCCCCGTCCCTGCACGCGCACGGGAGCGATGACAACTTCGATGCCGGGTTGGCGGCGGTGGAGCACGTGGAGAAAATCCCGGATCGCCGCACCCGTCGGCGAGGTGACCACCGCAATCCGCTGAGGAAACCGTGGCAGGGGCCGCTTGCGTTCGGTTTCGAAAAGTCCCTCCGCGGCCAGTCGGCACTTCAACTCCTCGAACTTCGCCTGCAAGGCCCCGATTCCGTGTTCTTGGACGAGACGGACAATGAGCTGATATTGCCCGCGCGCCTCGTAAACTGTCACCTGCCCGGAAACCTGCACTTGGGCTCCATCGCGCAGCGGAGCCCCGCGCTGGGCGGCGGCCTGGCTGGCGAAAAGAACACAGGCGAGTTGCGAAGAGGCGTCTTTCAGCGTGAAATAGACATGCCCCGACGCTTGGCGGCGGAGATTGGAAATTTCTCCCTCCACCCAAACCTCGCCCAGACCCTTCTCGAGCAAATCCCGAACCCGACGAGTCAACGCGGCAACGGTCAGAATGGTCGGCTCTTCCCGAGGGGCCGGTCGCCGCGGTCCTCCGCGAAGGTCAAAATCGAGCTGCACAGGTCGAAAATCCTGTATGCGTCCGGGGTTCGCAATACGATTTTGTCCGGCCGTCGTCATCGGCCCTGCCCGGCTCGCCCGTTGGCCCGTTGGTTTCTTTGTTTTTGGCGAGGGATCTGTGATCAGGCCTTTCCCGGATAGGTCAACCGGGTGGTCTTATTGCGAGCGGAAGCTTGTCGGCGGGCGGATTGAATTTTACCAAAGGGTCATTCGTTTCATGAAACCTGAATGAAAACCCACCTGGTCTTTGGCCTGCTCACAGTGCTTTTGCTGGCGCTGATGATTTCACACGACCGGCGGAAAACGTTTTCCTTCGATGTCGTGATCGCGCAGGCCGAGGAACGCGCGGCCGAACGTTACCGCCCGACGCCCGAGGTCGATGAGTCACTGCGCGCGCTTAATTACGATCAATACCGCGATATCCGCTGGAACGACGATCACACCCTGTGGCGGAATCAGGGACTTCCGTTTCAGACGAAATTCTTCGCGACCGCGCACATTCACTCGCGCCCGGTCAATATCAACCAAGTCAATCCCGACGGAGCGGGGCCGGTGCGATTTCGGGCGGAGGCCTTTGATCTCTCACAGGCGGTGGTCACGCCGGAGCAACTGGGACGCGGAGGCTTCGCCGGGTTCCGCGTGCATTATCCGCTGAACCGTCCCGACTACCTGGACGAGGTTTTTGTTTTTCTGGGGGCCAGCTATTTTCGGGCGGTCGCGAAGGAGCTGGTCTGGGGTCTCTCGGCCCGCGGACTGGCCATCGGCACTGGAAAAAACGAGGAATTTCCGGCTTTCACGGACTTCTGGCTTGTCGAGCCCGCCACGGGCGCAACGGATTTTCTTTTCTACGCGCTGTTGGATGGACCGAGCATCACGGGCGCGTATGAATTCCGCGTTTTCCCCGGTGTGGAGACGCGCATGGAAATCCGGGCGGTGCTCTTTCCGCGCCGCGATATCGAGGAGGCCGGCATCGCGCCGCTGACGAGCATGTATTGGTTCGGGGAAAACACGAGCAACACGTTTGGGAATTTCCGGCCCGAAGTACATGATTCCGATGGACTCCTTTTCGAGCGCAGCAATGGCGAGTGGGTCTGGCGGCCGCTGGCCTGGTCGCAGCAATTGCAGGTCGCGGTTTTTGAGGACGAGAATCCGCGCGGGTTAGGTCTCCTGCAGCGGGATCGCGACTTTTCGCACTATCAGGACATGGAAGCCCGCTACCACGAGCGTCCGAGCGCGTGGGTGCAACCGCACGGGGATTGGGGACGCGGGGCGATCCGGCTCATCCAGCTGCCCACCAACAACGAGTATATGGACAATATCGTCGCGTTCTGGGCTCCCGAGGGTGGACTGAAAGAAGGCGGCCGCTATGCGTTTTCGTATTCGCTCACGTGGTTCGGCGAGAATGGCGGCCTCCCCCCGCTCGCCCGCTGCATCTCGACACGCGTGGACGCGCAGGATGCGCCGTATTATCGGATGTTCGTTCTCGAATTTGCGGGTGGGGAGCTTTCCAACCTGCCGGCCGGTGCGGCTGTCGTCGCCGATGCCACCGTGACGCATGGCGCGATCCAAGACGTCGTGGTGCAGCGCAATGATTATGGCGGTTCCTGGCGGGCGTCGTTTGTCGCCAGTTCGGACAAACCCAACCGACCGGTTGAGCTTCGCTGCACGCTGAGACTGGATGGGCGGCCCCTTTCGGAGACCTGGACTTACACATGGAAAAACTGACGCCCGAGTGGGATGCCGCCTGTCGACGGCTCGAGGATTTTCTGCGGGCTTACGCGGTGGTGCCGCGTGAGCGGCTGCTTGGCCTGACGCTGGAGTTGCTGGCCGAGGCGCGGGCTTTGCATGCGCAAGATCCCTCCAGCCAGCCGGAGGAACGGGCCATGCGGCTGGCCATCGCGCGGGCCGATGCGTGGTTCGCCGGACTTGCCGGAAATCCCGCGCACGCCGCGCGGGCGAGAATCGCGTATTTTTCCAGCGGGCGGTGCGATCTCTTCCTGGCCGATCCGGCTCCGCCCGATTTCGTCCAAGCCATTCGCAGCGCGAGTATCCAGGCGGCTCCGGCGCTGGAGTCCCAGCGCGTGATTCGTCGCGAGATCGACTATGGAGCGATGGAGGACTTTGCCAACCAGACGTGGAACCGCTTTTCGTGGACCTACGTTTTGCAGGCCTTTGTGATTTGGGCCGTCATTTTCGCTGTCTCCTGGCAGGTGTATCTTCACGTTTTCCGATGAAGCCTTTTTCCGATCTCCAAACGCTGGGTCGCGACACGATTGCGGTGCGCCAAGCGCTCTTCCTTCTCACCGGCATCGGGATCCTCGCGGCAGGCACCGGGCTGCTGTATTCCATGCTGCGGCCAAATGGGCTTTCGGTCGCAGAGGGTTTTTTGCTCGCGCTGTTTGTACCGCTGTTCGGGCAGATCGCGTTCGGATTCTCCATCGCGTTCTGGGGCTTCATCACGTTGGTTCCCGGGGGAGATCGCTACGAGATCATGCGCACGCTTCCGAATCCGCCGAAAACCGGTCCCACAGGTTCGACAGCGATCGCACTGCCCGTTTTCAACGAAGATCCCGACAGAACCTTCCGCGCGCTCGAAAACATGTTCCGCTCGGTCGAGGCAACCGGCTCGGGAGAGCCTTTCGACTTTTTTGTCCTCAGTGATTCGAACGATCCGAATCGCTGGATCGAAGAGGAAGAGGCATGGTTTCGACTCTGCTCGCGGTGCGACGCGTTCGGGCGCATTTTTTACCGCAAGCGCCGGGTCTCGCTCCACGGGAAAAGCGGAAACATCGCCGATTTCTGCCGCCGGTGGGGCCGACGCTATCAATATCTTCTCATCCTCGATGCGGACAGCGTCATGGAAGGCGAGACCATTCTCCGGCTCGCCCGCGTGATGGATGCGAACCCGGGCGTCGGCATCGTACAGACCGCTCCGCAAATCGTGCGCGGCCGGTCGGTTTTTCAACGATTGATCCAGTTTTCAACGCGGATGGTCGGACCGCTCTTCGCGGCGGGGTCGAATTTCTGGCACTTGGGCGGTGGAAATTATTGGGGGCACAACGCGATCATCCGCCTCAAGCCGTTTATCGAACACTGCGTGCTTCCGGAACTTCCCGGGCGGAGTGCGGCGGACCGGCACATCCTCAGTCACGACACCGTCGAGGCCTCGCTCATGCAGCAGGCGGGCTATCAGGTGTGGTTCGCCTACCGGCAAGGAGGATCTTACGAAGAGGGACCGCCGAATTTGAGCGAGAGCCTGAAGCGCGACCGGAGGTGGTGCCAGGGAAACCTTCAGCATTTCTGGTTTTTGTTTGCACCCGGCACGCGGTTCACGAACCGCATCCATATCTTTTTCGGACTCATGGCGTACTTGTCTGCGCCGTTGCTGGTTGTGTTTGTTGTGCTGAGTTCATTTGAGGCCCACCGGCGTGAACAGTTCAGCATTCTCTCCGCGCAATCGGCGATGGGTGGCCCGGCGTGGGCTCCGGTGTGGTTGCTGGCGTTGACCTTCGCCCTGCTCTTTGTTCCGAAGGTACTGGGCTACCTGCATTTGCTTCCACGGGTGCGGAAGCTGGGCGGCTTTCTGCGTGTCACCGGTGGGGCGCTCCTCGAAACGCTGGCGTCGGTCTTGCTGGCTCCGGTGCTTTTGTATTTCTACACGCGATTTGTGGTGCTCGCCATGCTGGGCCTGCGCGTGTCTTGGAAAACCCAGAATCGCGACGAATCCTCCATCCCGTTTGGCGAGGCGCTGCGGTCGTATGGTGGACCGACCTTCGTCGGGCTCGCTGTGACGGCTTGGGTGGCCTGGGCCGCCCCGTCGCTGCTCCCGTGGCTTTCGCCGGTCCTTGCCGGGCTTGTGCTCGCCATTCCGCTCGTGATGGTGACCAGTTCGGAATCACTCGGCACCTGGCTTCAGGCGCGGGGATGGTTTCTCATTCCAGAGGAAACGGAAACGCCGCCGATCCTTCAGAATCTCGATGCGGTGCCGGAACAAAAGCCCGCGCCGGGTGTTGTTCAGGCGGCCATTTCTCCGGAGATCAATGCGCTCCACGCATCGCTCCTGCTGCGATCACGGGTGCATGCGCGTCACCGGGAGGCCTACCTTTCCGAACTTCGTTTGCGGTTGGTAACGGCCGGACCGGAGGCACTCACCCGCCGCGAGCTCATGGCACTCCTCTGGGACTCCCAAGCCGTCGAACAACTTCACCGCGATCTCTGGACCTCAGCCGAGCCCTCGTTGCATCCGTTCTGGCGGCACGCCTTGCGACACTACAACGAGATGGCAGCGCTCGAGGAACGACGGGCGAAGGCGGCGCGGGTCTGACTCAGAGAATGCCGAGCTTCATCTTGCCGGCTTCACTGATCATGGTCTGATTCCATGGTGGGTCCCAGACGAGCTCGACCTCGGCCTCGTCGATGCCTTCGAGGGAGAGGATTTTCGAGCGGGCGTCGGCCGCAATCGTGGGGCCCATCCCGCAACCGGGAGCCGTGAGGGTCATCTTCACATGAACCGCCGTGGTGCCATCGTCCTTTGTTTTGACCTCGCAATCATAAATGAGGCCCAAGTCGACGACATTGACGGGAATTTCGGGATCAAAAACGGTCTTGAGTTGAGCCCAGACGGCGTCCTGTGTAGCGCCTTCGACTTTGATTTTTTCCGGAGCGGCATCAGGATCAAGCCCGAGAGCATCGGCGTCCTTGAGCTCAATCCGGGCCAGGCCGCCGGGGGTCGCCACTGTGTAGGTGCCACCGAGGGACTGGGTGATCACGACCGACATGCCCGCCGGAAGGACGAGCGGGTGGCCGCTCGGAATCTGAATGGCGTCGCAGTCGCGTGTGAGGGTGAGTTCTCCTTGTGGGTGCATAAAATGGGTCAGCGGAATTTGATTTTCACGTCTTTCGGTCCTTGCAGGCTGTCGTAGAGCGTCGGAGCCGCGGGAATCGAAGCAGTTGGGACCGGTGGTGTGCCGGCGAGGGCGTTTTTCAAAGCTCCCTCCACGAGTTGCGCGCAGTGAATTTTCATTGGAGGAAGAGGGCCGAGCGGGGCGGACATTTCGCTGCCGGACATGGCCATGGCTTCTTCGGCGGTTTTCCCCTTGATCATCTCGGTCGCGAGACTGGCCACGGCGATGGCGGTCTGGCAGCCGAAGGATTGGAACGTCGCTTTGTCGATGACTTTGCGGCCGTCGTCTTCGCGGAACTTGATCCACATCCGCAGCATGTCGCCGCAGTCGGCACTGCCGGCGGTGCCAACGGCGTCGGCTTCTGTCATTTCTCCGAGGTTTCTCGGATTGGCGATGGCGTCGTCGAGATTCATTCGAGGGTGTAACGCGGGAGATTGGGATCGACTTCCAGGCTCCAGGCATCAATGCCGCCGCGAAGAGCCCGGACGTCTTCGAATCCATGACCGGAAAAATACGCCGCCGCGTCGAGACTTCGGGAGCCGGTGTGATCCACGAGGAGGATCGGGGTCGTTTTGTCGGGGGAGCCCATGATTTCCTGCAAGAGGTCCTGGCTGAACAATTGAGCGCCCTCGATGTGAACCGCCTCAAATTCCTCACGGGTTCGGATGTCGATCACGCGGGCCCCGGCGGCAACGGCCTGCGCGGCTTCGCGGGGAGCGAGGAGGACTTTTTCGTCCTGTTCGTGGGCGGCCTGGATGGTCGCGAGAACTTCTTCAACCGGCGGTGCTTCATTTCGTGCGCAAACCTCGGCTAGCGTTTCCTCCGGGCGGAAGCCACAACTGGCACAGCCGCCGATGTGATAATGGCGGAAGAGCGCCCGCTGCGCGCCGGGCCAAGTCATCAATACCTCGGCCATCGTCATTTCCGGAGAAATTGTCATGGCGTTGAACCTAGTGGCTCCGCCGGGGATTTCAACCTTCGCCTGCTCCCGGGGTGGCCTGCATTTCTTCAGGAGATCTTCAAGCAGTGTTTGGGATCAGGCCAAGACGAGTTCGATGCGATATTGGCCGGGGGCGATGTCGAAGAGGATGGGGAGGCCGGTGGTTTCGAGGAGGATGTCGCGATTGGTGCGGGTGGCGTCGTCGGCGACCGGAGAGGGAGAGTTCAGAACGAGGCCGTGGCAGGTCAGGCCGCGTGAGCGGATGCTCTCCAGCGAGAGGAGCGTGTGGTTGATGCAGCCGAGGCGGTTGGCGACGACGAGGAGGACGGGCAGGCCGAGGCGTTCTGCGAAATCGGCCATGGTGAGCCCGTCGGCGAGCGGCACAAGCCAACCGCCGGCTCCTTCGATGAGGAACGACGACCGGCTGGCGGTCAGTTGGCGGGTTTGCCGGAGGAGCGCGTCAATATCGACCGGGTGGTTTTCCAGGCGGGAGGCGACGAGCGGGGCGACCGGAGTGCGAAGCCAAAGGGGGTTGACCTCATCGAGAGCAAGCTCGTTGTCCGCGGCGGCCCGGAGGATTTCTGCATCGTCACGGTCGCCGCAACAGACGGGCTTGAGGGCGATGGTGTCGAGTCCCGCCTGACGGAGGGCGCGGGTAATGAGCGCGGTGGCGTAGGTTTTTCCGACCGCGGTGTCGGTGCCGGCGACGAAGGCCTTCATGATTCGCGCGGGGCGGTGGCTTCGAGGAAAACTCCTTCGAGCGTGCGCTGGGGACTGCGGGCGGCAATGAATTTGCCTCCCGACGCGCGGACGAGATCCTCGATCTTTGCGCGGAGTTCGGCCGGGGCGTCCTCGACGATGTATTCGGTCTGGCGTTCAATGGTGACGAGGTCTTCGAGGCGTCCCTCGCGAACCATTTCGCCGCGGGCCATGATGCCGACCCGGTCACAGACTTCCTGAACCTGTTCCAAAAGGTGCGAGGTGAGCAGCACGGTCTTTCCGCGTTTTTTGAGGTCGAGGATGAGATCGCGAATTTGTCGGGAACCCGCCGGATCAACGCCGGCCGTGGGCTCGTCGAGCACGATGAGCTTGGGATCCTGAATCAACGCCTGGGCGAGGCCGATGCGCTGGAGCATGCCTTTGGAAAATCCGCCAACGCGCCGGTGGCGGGCGTCCTCGAGACCGACGAGGTGGATGAGGTCGGAGATTCGCGACGAGATGTCGCGCCCGGTCATGCCGCAGATTTTTCCATAAAACCGGAGTGTTTCTTCGGCGGTGAGGAATTTGTAAAAATACGGATTCTCCGGGAGGAATCCGACTTCGGCGCGGCTGCGGTAATCGCGGCTGTCGCGGCCGAAGATCGTGGCACGGCCTTTGGTGGGTGTGACCAGTCCGAGGAGAACTTTCAGCGTCGTGCTCTTGCCCGAGCCATTCGGGCCGAGGAGTCCGTAAACTTCGCCGTCGTTGACATGGAGCGTGAGATTTCGGACCGCCACGACACGCTGGCGGCGGAGAGGGACGGGGTAAACTTTTGTGAGGTCTTCGACGTGGACGGCGGATGTGCTCATGCGGAGATCTGAAAGCCGCGGAGACCGGTCCGGCGGGGAAGGGTTTCCGGGGTTTCGCTGGTGATGTGACCGGCGAGGGGGCTGGTGCGGATGGCTTCGAGGAAGCCATCGACCTCATCTCTGTCGCCCTGGGCGAGAAGTTCCACACGGCCGTCGGAGAGGTTGCGGACCGAGCCCGCCACGTCGAATTCTTTGGCCAGATCCTTGACGGTCCATCGGAAGCCGACGCCCTGCACGCGGCCGTCGTAGTGGACTTGAACGGTTTTCATCGTGCGGAGATTCTAGCGCACCTGTCCGTCGCCGCGGATGAGGTACTTGTAGGACGTGAGTTCCTCAAGGGCCATCGGGCCGCGGGCGTGAAGTTTGTCGGTGCTGATGCCGATTTCGGCTCCGAACCCAAACTCGCCACCGTCGGTGAACCGCGTCGAGGCATTCCAGTAAACGGTCGCGGAGTCGACTTCGTTGAGAAACCGCTCCGCCGCAGCCGGATCGCGCGTGACGATGGCATCGCTGTGGTGGGAGCCGTGGTTGTTGATGTGAGCGATGGCGGCGTCGAGATCGTCGACCACGCGAACGGCGAGGATGAGGTCGAGGAACTCGGTGCGCCAATCGTTTTCCGTTGCCTCCCGGAGGTTCGGGTAGCCCAGTGCCGTGAGTTCCGAAAAGGAAGCCGGGTCGGCGCGGAGCTCGACGCCGGCAATTTGAAGGGCCGGAGCGGCGACGCGGAAAAAGTCGGGCGCAATGGCGCGGTGGACGAGCAGTGTTTCCGCGGCATTGCAGACGCCCGGGCGCTGGCATTTGGCATTGATCAAAATGTCGCGGGCCATCGGGAGATCCGCGTCGCGGTCGGCATAAATCATGCAAATGCCGTCGTAGTGTTTGATCACCGGCATGCGGGCATGGGTGACGACGGCCTCAATGAGCGAATGGCCGCCGCGGGGGATGATGACGTCCATGAACTTGTCCATCCGGGCCATGATCGCCACGGCGTCCCGGTCCTTGGTGGGGATGAGCTGGACAGCCGCTTCCGGAAGGCCCGCGCGCGCGCCACCGGCTTGGAGAGCATCGGCGACGGCGAGGTTGGAGGAGAGCGCCTCGGAGCCGCCGCGGAGAATGACGGTATTGCCGGTCTTGAGACAAAGCACCGCGGCGTCACTGGTCACATTCGGGCGGGATTCGTAAATGATGCCAATGACGCCGATGGGCGTGCGCACTTTGCTGATGCGGATGCCATTCGGGCGGGTCCACTCGCGGAGGATCTCGCCGACCGGGTCGGGCAGTGCGGCGACCTCGCGAATGCCCCGGGCCATGTCGGCGATGCGTTGATCGGAAAGGCGGAGGCGGTCGATCGACGCTTTGCTGAGGCCGTTCTCCTCGGCACGGGCGAGATCTTCGGCGTTGGCTTCGAGGAGCACCGGCGTCCGGGCCACCAGCTCTTCTGCCATCGCGAGGAGGATCGCGTTTTTTTCCGACGTCGAGAGCTTCGCAAGCTCGCGCGACGCGGCGCGGGAGCGACGTCCGATATCGTGGATTTGATCTTCGAGAGCACTCATGCTTCGAACGGAGACCACGGGAGCCCATGGGCGTCGGCCACGGCCTGACAAGTAATTTTTCCATTCGCGATATTCACGCCGCCGAGAAGTCCCGGCTGGCGGTGAACGGCCTCGGCGAGCGGAAGATCGGCCAGAGTTTCGATGTAGCGATAGGTCACATTCGTCAGGGCCTGGGTGGCGGTGCGCGCATAAGCTCCCGGCATATTGGCGACGCAGTAGTGAATAATCCCCTCTTCGACAAAGGTCGGATCGTGATGGGTCGTCGGGCGCGACGTTTCGACGCACCCGCCTTGGTCAATGGCGATATCCACCAAAACGCTGCCCGGTTGCATGAGGCGGAGCATTTCGCGTGAAATGAGCTTGGGTGCACGGGCTCCCGGGACGAGCACCGCTCCGATCAGAAGGTCAACACTGGGCAGAAGCTCCAGAATGCTCGCCTCGCTTGAGTAAAGCGTGTGGGCGGTGTGCATGGTGATGTCGAGAAAGCGCATCCGCTCGAGATCGACTTCCAAGATCGTGACATCGGCGCCGAGGCCGGTCGCCATGCGGGCCGCATTCACGCCGGAGGTGCCTCCGCCGATGACCATCACTTTTCCCGGGAGCACCCCCGGAACGCCGCCGAGGAGGACACCTTTTCCGCCATTGTGCTTGGCGAGTGTGTAGCCGCCCACGAGGACCGACATGCGGCCGGCGATTTCGCTCATCGGCTCGAGGAGGGGGAGGCGCTTGTTCACATCCACCGTTTCGTAGGCGATACAGGTCGCCCCGGTTTTCATGAGAGCCTCGGTGAGCGTGCGGTTGGCCGCAAGATGCAGGTAGGTAAAAAGAATCTGCCCCGGACGCAGAAGCGGATATTCGGACGGGAGCGGCTCCTTCACCTTCACGATCATCTCGGCCGCGGCAAAGACGCCCTCGTGCGTGTCGATGATCTCGGCCCCGGCTGTCTGGTAGTTGGCATCCGAGAACCCAATGCCCGCCCCGGCTCCGGTTTCGACGAGCACGCGATGGCCACGTTTGATGAGTTGATAGGTTGCCGACGGCAGAAGAGCGACCCGATGCTCCTGATCTTTGATTTCTTTGGGGATGCCGATGATCATGGGCAAACTATTCGCTGGGTTCGGGCGATTCTAAAGCAGATTTTCGGGGAGGATGGACATTTTCCGGGCGATGTGACAATGAGTGTTCATGCTCCGTGCCCTCGTTCTGTCGGTTCCGGCCGTCTTTCTCGCCGGCGCGCCGCTGGCCCGCGGCCAGGATGCCATCGATCAGGAACTCGAGCGCAGTTCGAATGAACATATGCGCGAAGAGCTCGGGGTGAACCCGATCACCGCCCCGTCGATTCAGCAGGTTTTGAAAGATCTGGAATCTTTCCGGCCGATTCCGCTGTCCGTGATTGAGGCGTCAAACCACGAGGCGAGTTTCAACAACCGGCTTCAAACCGCGATGCACTTCGGCTCGCTGGTTGCCGATGGGTTCATGCTGACCATCGCCGAGCGGCCAAAAGAGATCCAACGCATCGGCGGCGCACTCATCCGCCAATCGCGGGCCCTCGGAGTTGGCGACCGCCTCACCAAGCGCAGCAAGAGCCTTCTGGAACTCAGCGACAAGGGCGACTGGCTCGGCATGCGCGAGGAACTTGTCCGCACCCAGGACGATGTCGAAACGTCGATGATGGAACTGCGCGATGAGGAAATGGCGCACATGATCAGTTTTGGCGGCTGGCTGCGGGGTTTTCAACTGGCCACCATTAGCACGGTTGAATCCTACACGCCCGCGAAAGCTGGCATTCTCGCAAATGTCGAGATCATGGAATATTTCCTGGATCGTCTGGAGACCCTGCATCCCCGTCTGAAAAAAACGGAAATCGTCACCACGCTCATCAGCCGGCTCAAAGACCTCCGGACCGTCGCGATTGAAGCCGAAGGCACGGTTCCGACGCCGGACCAGGTCGTCCGCATGCGTCAACTCGCCGACGAGGCGGAAGCCTCGGCCATGGCCCGCGTCGATGACGAGGGAAATTTCGAGAAGCCGAAATCCTGACGCTTAAATCGTCTGCGAGAGGAATCCGCCATCGACGCGGATATCGGACCCGGTGACGAATGACGCTGCGCCCGAGGCGAGGAAAACGGCCGCGCCTGCGAGTTCGTCGGCTTCGCCGAAGCGCCCCATCGGCGTATGCTGCAAAATGGAAGCCGCGCGGGGTTTGGGCGAGCCGTCTTCCTGGAAGAGGAGGCGGCGATTTTGGTCGGCCGGAAAAAATCCGGGCGTGATGGAATTGACCCGCACACGGTGGGGTGCCCACTCGCGGGCGAGGAATTGGGTGAGATTGAGCACCGCCGCCTTGGCCGCCGAATAAGCCATGACCCGGGAAAGTGGAAGATGGGCACTTACGCTGGCGATATTGATGATGCTCCCCCCGCCGGACGCGATCATGGCCGGACCGAAGATCTGACACGGGAGCAGGGCACCGCCGACAAGGTTCAGGTCGAAATTCTCGACCCAGTCCGCTCCTGAAATCGACTCCACCGGATGCTCGGCCGTGACGGTGACCTTCGGGTCGTTGCCGCCCGAGGCGTTGACGAGAATCGAAGGTGTTCCAAGAAGCGCAGTCGTTTTTTCGAGGAGGAGGGCGATGCTGTCGCGCGACGAAGCGTTGACTTCGAGAAACTGCCCTTCGCCGCCCGCGGAGCGGATTTGTTCGAGGCGCGCATTCCCCCGCCCGGCGTTGCGACCGGCAACCACGGTTTTGGCTCCCGCAGCAGCGAGGCCGGACGCGATGGCACCGCCGAGGGCACCGGTTCCGCCGATAACGACGGCGACTTGTCCGGAAAGATCGAAAAGTGAAGATGACATGCCCGGGAGCATCGCGCATTGGGCGCGGAGGGAGCAAAGCTCAAATTTCAAGTATCCGCCGGACGCTCGTTCGCCGGAGCCAAACGACGACGCAGCCGGCTTCCGGTGGCGTCGAGGAGGAGAACCGCTCCCAGAATAACACAGAGCACCGCTGCGAAGCGGTCCCATTGATAAAATTCCTGATACGTATGCAGCCAAACGCCGATGCCCCCCGCACCGACGTAGCCGATGATGGCGGCCGAGCGGATGTTGTATTCCAGCATCCAGAGAACATGACTCCAGAGCAAAGCCCGCGCCTGCGGCCAGACGCCGTATTGAAAGGCCTGAATCCGCCCGGCGCCGCCAAGTCGAAGCGCCTCGGCCACGCCGGGATCGGCACTTTCAAAAGCGTCGCTGAAAAATTTTCCGAGATACCCGAGCGAATACAACGCGAGGGCCAAAACGCCGGCAAGAGCGTTCGCTCCGGTCACGGCCACAGCCAGGAGCGCCCAGATCAGGCTTGGGATCGAACGTACCGCACTCAGCAAAAAGCGCGCGAGAAGTACGAGCGGACGCGGTGACAGGTTGGCGGAAGCAGCGAGGGCGACCGGGATGGCCAACAGGACCGAGGCTCCGGTGGCCAGCACGGCGATCTGAAACGTCTCCCAGAGTGCCGGGGCGATCTGGGGAAGAATCGAAAAATCCGGTGGCCAGAAGCGGTCCAAAAATCTCCGGAGATTCGCGAGGGTGTCCAGCTCCCGACCCGACCCGCGCAAGGCCGGTAACGAGAACACCGTGGCGCAGAGCAACAGCAGGAGCACCACGCGTGGCGCGTCGAGCCGGGGCGGACGATTCAGGCGGCGGTCGGTTGAAGCGTCCATCCGTTTTTCGACTCGCGGTCGAGGTGCAGGGTCATGTCGGCGAACCGCTCCACGAGGCCGGGGTCGTGAAGCGCGCAAAAAACAGTCCGTCCCCTGGCGCGCGTCTCGGCTTGGAGAAAGCCGATGATCTCGGCGGCCAGCGGAGCGTCCAGGTGGGAAACCGGTTCGTCGGCAAAAAGGATGCCGGGATTCGCGATGAGTGCCCGCGCCAAGGCCACGCGCTGACGCTCGCCACCCGAAAGCTCGGCCACCGAAACTCCCGCACGCGCCGCGATGCCGAAGCGGTTCAAAAGGGCGTGCGCCTGTTCACGGTCGTCCCGGGCAAATCCCAGGAGCGTCCGCCACCAAGGCCGTCGCCCGAGCAGCCCGCAGAGGACATTGGTCTCGGCCGATAGACCCGGATTCAACCGCAGGTGCTGAAAAACAAATCCCATGTCGCGGCGAAAGTCCTCCGGAGCTCCGGTTTTCCCGTTTGCTTCCGAGACCGAAACACGTCCGTCCGCCGGAGCCAGCAGCCCGGCCAGACAGGCGAGGAGACTGCTCTTGCCAACGCCCGACGGTCCGGTCAGCGCGACGAAGGTGCCGCGCGGGATTGCCAGCTCCAAGTCTCGCAGAAGGACGCGTCCCCCCCGGCAAACCGAGACGCCCGAAAGCGTGACATGCGGAGCGGGTCCGGTCATTGCCCGCTGCCCGCGGCGAGGTCGAGGGCCTGCTCGACCGGAGCGAGATGTTCCGCGGGATCGGTCTCGACCAGCGTCGAGGTGAAGACGGCGTCGCGGAGTTGGGGGTTCGATTTTCCGAGCGCCAGAAGCGCGGCCTTCAGACGATCGCGTTTGGTAGCGTCCAACTGCGAACTCACGGCGATGACATGGGTCGGTACCGGCCCCTGTTTGGCAACGATTTTGAGGCGGGCCCGCTGTTCGGCCGTCAGGTGTTTGTCTTTCTCAAAAACATAGTCGCTCACGGCAGCGGCCTCGGCCTCCCCGGCAAAAACGCGCTCGACGGCGCTGGCATAGCCGGTGCCGAACCACACGTTTCCCTCGCCAAAGAATGCCGCCGGGTCGTTTTGGACAAGGCCTTTTTTGTGGAGATCAACGAGCGGGATGAGGTAGCCCGAGGTGCTCGTCCGGCTCGCGAAGGCAACTGGTTTGCCGCGCAGGTCTTCCACGGAGGCGTAGGGCTTCTCTTTGAGCGCGAGCCAATAACTGGAGTAATCGAGCCGCCCGTTGATCTCGCCGACGAGCAACAGCCCGGCGGCACCGGCCCGCTTGGCATGCACCATGTCGGTCGCGCTCAGGTAGCCGGCATCGATCGATCCGTTGGCGAGGCCTTCGATGATGACCGCGCCAGCGGTCGGGACGATGACCTCCACCTCGCCGCCAAGTTCCTTCGACAGCGCGGCGGCAAGCGTTTTCCGCTCTTCAAGCATGGTATCCGGATTCTTGTCCGGCTTGAGGGCAATGACGAAATCCGCCGCGAAGACAGGTGCGGTGGCGAGAAGAAGCGCAAAAAGGAACGGTTTCAAGAGCTTCGAAGTTCCATCGCGCACGCGGTGATGCAAGGAAAAACCGGCGCGGGAATCGCAGGACCGACGCTCCCTCCACTTTGCGACGCGCAAAGCGGCCGCGGCATGCGAATCAGGGAAGTTCACATGAAGCCGGAGGAACTTTGGTTCAAAGATGCCGTCATTTACGAGTTGCACGTTCGATCGTTTGCCGACGGTTCGGGCGATGGAATCGGCGACTTCGCCGGCTTGCGCGAGAAGCTTGGCTATTTCGAGGACCTCGGCGTCACGGCGCTCTGGCTGCTCCCATTCTATCCCTCGCCGCTGCGGGATGACGGCTATGACATCGCGGATTATCTTTCCGTGAACTCCAGCTATGGAACGCTGGACGACTTCCGGGCCTTTTTGGATGAAGCGCACCGGCGGAACCTGCGGGTGATCACCGAGCTCGTCATCAATCACACCTCCGACCAGCACCCTTGGTTCCAAGCCGCGCGACAGGCTCCGCCCGGATCGCCGGAGCGGGACTTTTATGTGTGGAGTGACACCCCGCAGCGGTATGAGGAGGCGCGGATCATTTTCAAGGACTTCGAAAGCTCGAACTGGGCGTGGGACCCGGTGGCGAAGGCGTATTATTGGCACCGCTTCTATTCGCATCAGCCCGACTTGAATTTCGACAATCCCCGTCTGCGGAACGCTGTCTTTGAAACGTTGGATTTCTGGTTGGAGATGGGAGTCGATGGCCTGCGGTTGGACGCGGTGCCGTATCTGTTCGAGCGGGATGGCACGTCGTGTGAGAACCTGCCGGAGACGCATGCCTTTTTGCGCGAACTGCGGCGGCATGTGGATGCAAAGTTCCCCGGCCGGATGTTACTGGCCGAGGCGAACCAGTGGCCGGAGGACGCGGTGGCCTATTTCGGGAAGGGCGACGAATGTCATATGGAATTCCATTTTCCGCTCATGCCGCGGCTCTTCATGGCCCTGCAGATGGAAGACCGGTTTCCGCTCATCGACATTCTCGATCAGACCCCGGCGATTCCCGACAACTGCCAGTGGGCGATTTTTCTGCGGAATCATGACGAGCTCACCTTGGAAATGGTGACCGATGAGGAGCGGGACTACATGGTGCGAATCTATGCCGAAGATGCGCGGGCGCGGATCAATCTGGGCATTCGCCGTCGGCTCGCGCCCCTGCTCGGGAACAACCGGCGCAAAATCGAGTTGATCAATGCGCTCCTTCTGTCGTTGCCGGGGACTCCGATTCTCTACTATGGCGACGAGATCGGGATGGGTGACAATTTCTACCTCGGCGACCGCCACGGTGTCCGCACGCCCATGCAGTGGAGCGCCGACCGCAATGCCGGATTCTCGCGGGCGAATCCCCAGCAGCTTTTCTTACCGGTCAATATCGACCCGGAATTTCATTACGAGGCGGTGAATGTGGATGTGCAGCAGAAGAATCTCTCGTCGCTGCTCTGGTGGATGCGGCGGATTCTGGCGGTGCGTCAGCGGCATGCGGCCTTTGCGCATGGGACCATGGAATTTCTTCCGTCGGAGAACGCGAAGGTGCTTTCGTTTCTGCGCCGACACGGGGACGAGACGATCCTCGTTGTGGCCAACCTCGCACGGTTCTCGCAGGGAGTGGCGTTGGACCTCTCCGCCTTCCGCGGATGGCATCCTGAGGAACTCTTCGGCGGAACAAGCCTGCCGGCGATTGGCGACACGCCGTATCTTTTTACACTCGCTCCTCACGGATTTTACTGGCTGCGGCTGCAGCCGGATGGCGCCGAGACCGGCGCGGAGAGCGAGGCTCCGGTTTTGAATTTCCCGGCGGAGTGGAGCGGCGCCCTCGTGCGAAAGTTGGAGCGGGAGGTCCTGCCGCGGTATCTGCGCGGGTGCCGGTGGTTTGGTGGAAAGCAGCGAACGATGCGCGACGTGCGGCTGATCGAGGGATTCACCCCACCCGACGGCGGAGCAATCCGTGTGGCGTTTGTGGAGGTGACGTTTGCCGAGGGGTCTCCGAGTCTTCAAGTCCTGCCATTGGCGATCGGGACCGAGGCGGATGGCGAGCCGGGGCCAAATTCCATGGTGGCACGGTTTGCGGGCGGCGAGGTTCTTTGGGATGCGCTTTACATACCGTCGGTGCGACAGCGCCTGGCGGCGATGATCGAGAGCGGCGAAGTCTGGAGCTCCAACACGGCGCGGCTTCTGGGATCCGGCCGTGCCGGGGAGGTTTCCTCCGTCGCATCGCGGCTCCTCCGCGGTGAACAGTCGAACTCGTCCATGCTCTTCGAAGAGCGCGCGATCTTCAAATTCCTCCGGCGCTTCGAGGCCGGGCCGCATCCCGATGCCGACATCCTGCGGGCGCTGGCGCGGCAGGACTTCCCGCACGTGCCAACCTATCTGGGAGAAATCCGCTGCCGCAGGGACGGGCGCGAGGGCATTGTCGGGCTGCTGACGTCCTACGTTCCGAATCAGGGCGACGGCTGGTCGTATGCGCTGGATTCGCTCGGACGATTTTTTGAGCGGGCGCTCGCGGATGACGGAACGGCTGATTGGGACGAGCTCATCGGTGCGGTTTTTCCCGAGCGGATGCGCCAGCTCGGCCAGCGGACGGGTGCGCTGCATGTGGCGCTCGAAAAGATTCTGGGGGAGGATTTTGTGCCCGAGTCATTTACCGGACTCTATCAGCGGTCGCTTTATCAAGCGCTGCGAAGCTCGGCGAGGCGGACCGAGCTCGAACTCGGTCAGAAGCTCCGCGGGCTTCCGCCCGAGGTGCAGGAGGACGCGCGGGGATGGATGGCGGAAGGGCCGCGATTGCTTGCCCGTTACGCCACGCTCCTCGGTCGGCGGATTCCGGCGAAGAAGATTCGTGTGCATGGGGATTATCATCTCGGCCAAGTCCTGAACACCGGGCGGGATTTTGTGATCTTGGACTTCGAGGGCGAGCCGCGGCGGACATTGGGCGAGCGGTTGTTGAAGCGCCCGCCTTTGGTGGATGTGGCAGGCATGCTGCGATCCTTCGATTATGCCGTGCAGGCCGCGTTGGACCGGCAGCGCCTGGAGGATCGAGAGCGTCTGGCTCCGTGGGTCGATCGCTGGAGGGCGCGTGTGAGCCGGGCGTTCCTGGAGGGCTACCTCGACGACGCCGCGGAGTCCGTGTCGCTGCCGCAGAATCCGGGAGATTTCGAGTATTTGCTCGATATTTTTCTCCTGGATAAGGCCGTTTATGAGATCGGCTACGAATTGAGCTACCGACCGGACTTTCTCCACATCCCGCTGCGTGCTGCGCGGCGGATGCTTCTTGAGGTCGAGCAGGGAAAATCGCCGCAGTTGGAAGCGGAGGAGCCCCGGCCGACGACGGGGGAGGAGCCCGGCGTCTAAGCCATCCTTTATGAATCCCATTCCGACTTCCGGCATTTGGACCGGACGACCTTATCCTCTCGGCGCCTCTGTTTCCGACGAGGGAACGAACTTCGCACTCTTCAGCGAGAACGCCACACGGGTGGATCTCTGCCTCTTCAACGGTCCGGACGACCCGCATGAAAGCGTGCGGATTCCGGTGACCGAATACACGGACGGGGTCTGGCATTGCTTTGTCCCCGGCGTGAAAGAAGGGCAGCTCTATGGATACCGGGTCTCGGGTCCATTCGAGCCATCGGCGGGCAAGCGTTTCAACGATGCCAAACTTCTGCTTGATCCCTATGCGCGGGCGATTGCGGGTCTGATCGACTGGGGTCCGGAGATGTTTGGCTATCCCTTTGGCGGGGAGGATCCGGACTTAAACAAGGACGAGCGGGACAGTGCGGCCGGCATGCCGAAGTGCGTGGTCGGCGGCGAGACCTTTGACTGGGGCGAGGACAAGGCTCCCGATACACCGCTCCATGCGTCCATTATCTACGAGGTTCATGTCAAAGGATTCTCCAAGCTCTGCCCGGACATCCCGGAGCCGATGCGGGGAACATACGCCGGGCTGGGAAGCGAAGCGGCGGTGGCTTATTTCAAAAAGCTGGGTGTGACGGCGTTGGAGTTATTGCCGGTGCACCACTTTGTGAACGATGATTTCCTGGAGCAGAAGGGACTTGCCAACTACTGGGGCTACAACTCGATCGGCTACTTTGCACCGCACTCGGATTATTCCTCATCGGGCGTGACGGGCGGTCAGGTGGCGGAGTTTCAGCAGATGGTGAAAAACCTCCACGCGGCCGGTATCGAAGTGATCCTCGACGTGGTCTACAATCACACGGGCGAGGGAAATCAGATGGGCCCAACGCTAAGTTTCCGCGGGATCGATAACCTTTCCTATTATCGCACGGTTGAGGACGACCGCCGCTATTACATGGATTACACCGGCTGCGGGAACTCGCTGAACATGATGCATCCGCGGACGTTGCAGCTGATCATGGACAGTCTTCGCTATTGGGTGACGGAGATGCATGTGGATGGATTCCGCTTCGATCTGGCTTCGACTCTGGCGCGGGAGCTTCATGAAGTGAACCGGCTCTCGGCGTTCTTTGATATCGTGCATCAAGACCCGATACTCTCGCGGGTGAAGCTGATTGCCGAGCCGTGGGATCTCGGCGACGGCGGCTATCAGGTGGGAAACTTTCCGGTCCTCTGGGCGGAGTGGAATGGGAAGTATCGCGATTGCATCCGAAGCTACTGGAAGGGCGATCCGGGGCAGGTTCCGGAATTTGCTTCGCGGCTCACGGGAAGTTCCGACCTCTATCAACACGATGGCAAGCGGCCGTATGCGAGCATCAATTTCATCACGGCGCATGATGGATTCACGCTCAACGACCTCGTGAGCTACAACGAGAAACACAACGAAGCCAACGGCGAGGGTAACAACGACGGGGACAACAACAACTCGTCGTGGAATTGCGGCGCGGAGGGACCGACGGACGATGAAGAGGTAAACCGTCTCCGCCGCCGCCAGATGCGGAATTTCTTCACGACGCTTCTCCTCTCGCAAGGCGTGCCGATGATCAGCGGCGGCGATGAATTTGCCCGCACGCAGCATGGGAACAATAATGCGTACTGCCAGGACAATGAGATCAGTTGGTTCGACTGGAATCACCGGCCCGAGCAGAAGGAATTGATCGACTTTGTCGCACGGCTGGCGGCCTTCCGGCGCGAGCATCCGGTTTTTCGCCGGCCGAAATTTTTCCAAGGCCGCGCGATCCGCGGATTGGGGATCAAGGACGTGATGTGGGTAAACCCCGGCGGTCACGAGATGAACGACGAGGAATGGGAAACCGGCTACTCCCGGAGCATCGGCGTGATCTTCAGCGGGCAGACGCTCGATGTGCGGGATTTTGAGGGCCAGCCGGTGATGGACGACACGTTTCTCCTGTATTTCAACGCACACCACGAGCCGATTACATTCCGCCTGCCCCGGGTGCGGGGAAGCCGGGCTGGCTGGACGCCGGTCCTGCACACGGAAGTCGAGAGCGGCTTTCTCGAGAATCCGGAGTCGCTCGATGCCACGGCGGAATTTGTCGTCGGGGCACGGTCGATGGCGCTCCTTCGCCACGGGAAGGGCAGACACCGGCCCAACCACGCGTGAAAATGCGCATTCCGTCCGCGACTTACCGGCTCCAATTCCACGGGGAGTTTACGTTTCGTGATGCCACGGCGCTGCTCGGGTATCTGGACGAACTGGGGATCTCCGATGTCTATGCTTCGCCGTTCTTTCAAGCCGGCTCGGACAGCAAGCACGGGTACGATGTCGCCAACCACAATACCTTCAATTCAGCAGTGGGAGACGAATCGGACTTCCGGACTTACGTCACCGAGCTTCGCCGCCGGGGTATGGGCCAGATTCTCGACTTTGTTCCCAACCATATGGGCATTAGCGAGTCGCTCAATGTTTGGTGGATGGATGTCCTCGAGAACGGTCAGGCCTCGGCTTACGCGCACTACTTTGACATCGATTGGTATCCGGGAAAAAAGGCGCTGGAGGAAAAAATTGTTCTGCCGGTTTTGGGGGAACGATACGGAGATGTTCTGGAAAAGGGTCAGTTGGTGCTGGAGTATGCCGCCGGGGCGTTTGTCGTGCGTTACTTCGACACAACGCTGCCTGTTGATCCCCGCACGTACCCGTTGATTCTTGAGCGAATTGACGGGGATTCCAAAGAAGCTATTTCGAACATCTTGGACGACCTTCGTCGTGGTCTGGCTGGCGGAAAGGCGGCCCTTGATCAAGTGGTGCAAGGCAACGCATCCATCCGCGCAGCGCTGGATCGCGCGCTGGATGCCTACCGTGGCACACCCGGAACGCCCGCGAGCTTCGATGCGCTCCATGAACTCCTCGAGGCGCAGGCTTACCGGCTGAGTTATTGGCGCGTGGCGGCGGAGGAGATCAACTACCGCCGCTTTTTCGACGTCAATACGCTTGCGGCAATTCGCGTCGAGATTCCCGAGGTTCTCGAGGCCTCTCACCAATTCGTCTTTGAACTGCTTTCGCGCGGCGACGTCACCGGGCTGCGGATTGACCATGTGGACGGGCTGTGGGATCCGAAGGAATATCTTGGCCGTCTTCAGAGCCGGTTCTCCGAACTGGCGGGCAGTCCGGAGTCTGCGCCGGGTCTTTATGTCGTGGTCGAAAAGATCCTCGATCCGTTGCGGGAGGAGTTGCCGGAGGACTGGCTGGCGGCGGGAACGACGGGGTATGAATTCGCGAACCAAGCCGTTCATTTGTTGATCGATCCGGCGGCGGAGGGGAGCCTGACAGAGACATTCCGCCGGTTCACCGGAGTGCATGAGTCGTTTGCGGAACTGGCTTACCAGAAAAAGCGGCTCGTAATGGATTCGGCGTTTCAGAGCGAAATTCAGCGATTGGGACACGATCTCGACCGACTTTCGGAGTTGCATCGCAGGCACCGGGATTTCACCCGGCCTCTGCTGACGATGGCGATTCGTGAAGTGCTGGCGTGTTTTCCGATTTACCGGACCTACTTCGGGGATGGTGCGCCGCGCGAGGCCGATGGGCGGGCGGTCCTTCGAGCTGTATCGCTTGCGCGTCGGCGAAGCCCGACCATTGACAAGCCGGTGTTCGATTTTTTGCGTAACGTGCTGCTCCTGCGGTTTCCCGACGGGTTGTCCGAAGCCGAGCGGGCGGCGCATGTGCGGTTTGTGCGGCGATTTCAACAGTGTTCGAGTCCGATCACGGCGAAGGGAGTGGAAGACACGGTGCTCTACATTTACAACCGCCTCCTGGCGTTGAACGAAGTCGGCGGCAATCCCGGGGACTTCGGCCTGGCAATCGAGGATTTTCACCGATTGAACGAGGCGCGGCGCCGCCGGATTCCGCATACGCTTCTTGGGACGTCCACTCATGATACGAAGCGCAGTGAGGACGTTCGCATGCGGCTGGCGGCGCTCACTGAGTTTCCCGAGGAGTGGCGGCGCGGACTGGCGAAGTGGAGCAAGGCCAACAGCAAGTTCCGGACGGTGATCGGCGAGGAGACAGCTCCGTCGCCCAACGAGGAATACTTTCTTTATCAGACGCTTGCGGGGGCTTGGCCGCTGAATGCCGACGATGAGGCGATCCGCGAATTCACCGGCCGCATTCAGGAATATCTTCTCAAGGCCCTCAAAGAGGCGAAAGTAAACAGCAGCTGGACCGAGCCCAACGAGGAGTGGGAAAAAGCGGTGACCGATTTCATCGCTGCGATCTTGGATCGGAAAACCGGTGCCCGGTTTCTCAAATCCTTTCTCCCCTTCGTCTCAAGCCTTGCACAGGCGGGAGCATGGAATTCACTTTCGCAAACGGTGCTGAAGATCCTCTCGCCGGGCGTGCCCGATTTTTATCAGGGAACGGAAATCTGGGACTTCAGTCTGGTTGACCCAGACAACCGTCGGCCCGTGGACTTCGCGAGACGGAAGGATCTCCTCGCATCGTTGGCCCAGCAAACCCCCGACGCCCTGGTGGAAAACTGGCGCAGCGGGGCGATTAAGCTCTTCACGATTCGCCAATTGCTCCGCTTCCGTCGTGAGAGAGAAACTTTTTTCCGCGACGCGACATATCGTCCGCTCGATGTCGCCGGCTCGCGTGCCGCGCAGGTGGTGGCCTTTGCGCGAGAGTCCGGCCCGGAGACGGTTCTGGCCGTGGTGCCGCGACTGACCGGACGGCTTGGTGCTGTGCCGGTGGGAAATGTCTGGGGCAACACGACGCTCGCGGTGCCTTTGGGGCGGTGGCGCGACCTCTTCACCGGGGAGGTTCATGCGGCGGAAAGTGGCGGGCTTTCGATCGCGTCTGTGCTGGCCAGATTCCCGGTCGCTGCTTTGACCCGGGCGGATTGATGACACGATTTGTTCGTTCGGGGAGTCCGCGATTGGGATGAGCGACGATTTCCCTCCGATGAATTTGGAAAAAACGCCTCCTCCGGATGTCCGGCGTGCGTTGGTGGTTGATGATTACCCGGATTCCGCGCTGGCGTTGACGATGTTGTTGAACTCGCTGGGTTGGGAAGCGGATTCGGCCGGTGACGGGATCGAAGCTCTGCGCAAAGCCAATGCGATGAAACCGGATTTGGTATTGCTCGATATCGGGATGCCGAAGCTCGATGGATTTGACACCTGCGGCGTCCTTCGTGCGCAACCGTGGGCGGAAAAAACGTGCCTGGTCGCCGTGACCGGGCTGCCGGAGGAGGAAGTTCGCGAGCGAGCGGAAGCTGTGGGGTTTGATGCCTTCTTGATCAAACCCGTCGATCCCGACGAAATTCTGAAGTTGCTCGATCCAAAATCCGCAAGGTCCGGTCGGCCGAGCCCGAAGAAGTGCACCCCCCCGGGCTCGAACCGGGAACCAATTGATTAAGAGTCAACTGCTCTACCATTGAGCTAGGGATGCAAAATCGGGAAAGAGTTAATAGGCTCCCGCGGCCGATCTGGCAAGTTCTACGTAAGAGAATCGCCGCTCACTCGGGAGATGCGTCTTTGGCCTTGGCGTAGAGGCGGTCGAAGGAGGAGCCGCTTTGAACGGAGATCGTGGTGCCGCTGGCGTGTTTGACGACCACCTGCCAGGCCTCCATTTTGTCTTGGTAACGTTTGTTGTAGCCGCCGTAGCCGCCGATGGAGGATTCACCGGCGGTCAGGTTGACGGACTCGCCGGGCTTGAGCGGATCGAGTTTTTGCATGCCCTTGTAGCGTTCATAGCGGGAGGGCGAGTAGCCCCAGCGCTCGATGATGATCGTCCATTCCAAGAGACCTTCGTCGAAGGGTCTCATGGAAATATTTTTCGCCAGGATTTTGAGGCCGAGCGTTCGATCGACCCGGTCGAGACCCCACGAGCGGTCGCGGTCATCGTTTTTCTCAATGGTCGATTTTGGATACCTCGACCCGCATGCCGGTTTCATCGTTGGCGACGGCGGAAAACACACCGATGGCGAACAGAGCGACATCCCATGGGACGTGTCTCATGCGGTGAGAAGAGCGTGTGATCGGGGATTCGTCGATTCGCGATTCGCGACACCCTCGTCGGAACGGCCGCTTCGGCGGCAAAAAGTCAGGAGTCCCGATTGAGGAGTTTCGAGGCGATGGCGCGGAGGACGTCTCCCTGCGATCCAAAAGACTCGAGAGCGGCGAGGGCGCGACGGGTAAGACGTCCGGCTTCGCGGCGGGAGCGATCAAGTCCGAGAAGGGCGGGGTAAGTGGTTTTTCCGGAGGCGGCGTCCTTGCCCGCGCTTTTCCCAAGTTTCTCGCTGGATTGTGTGATGTCGAGAATGTCGTCGACGACTTGGAACGCGAGTCCGAGGCTTTCGCCGAATGTCTCAAGAGCCCGGAGTTGCGCGGGCTGGGCGTTGGCGCTCATCGCACCGAGTTTGAGACTGGCGACGATCATGGCTGCGGTTTTCCCGCGGTGGATGAAGCGCAGATCCGCAAGGGAGGAGGATTTTTTTTCTCCCTCGAGATCGGCGACCTGGCCGCCAACGAGGAACCGGCTGCCGGCCGCGCGGCTGAGTTCGGCAAAAAACTCGCTGATCGGATGACGTTTCGGTGCCGTGGTGCGGCCGAGAATCTCGAAGGCCGCGGTGAGAAGTGCATCGCCGGCGAGAACGGCGATGCCTTCTCCGAAAACCTTGTGCGAGGTCGGGCGGCCCCGGCGCATGTCGTCGTCGTCCATGCAGGGAAGATCATCGTGGATCAGAGAATAAGTATGAACACATTCCACGGCACAGGCCGCCGGAAGTGCCGCCGTTCGCACTCCACCACAGGCCTCCGCCGCCGCAAGACAAAGCACTGGGCGCATCCGCTTGCCTCCGGCAAAAATGCTGTAGCGCATGGCGCGGTGGAGGGTGGCGGGCTTGGCGGACTCGCGGGGCAGCCAACGGTGGAGGGCGCGATCCACTTCGCGCGAATACAGGACAATGCGGGTGTCGAGGTCCATCGGTCGCGCGCAGGTTAGAGAAAAAACCGCCCCCCCGGCGAGGGGAAATCTCGGGTCTCAGGCCGCCATCGGCCGCCGGACCATGCTGTCGCGCAGCGCGGGAAAACGTCCTCCAAGCTCTCCCTCACCGCGTGCGGCACGGGCGCTCCGAGAGCAGCGAGAAGGCCGATGAGCGGACCCAGAAACGCCGCCGCCGGGAAGAATCCCAAAGACATCCGATTCAGGGGTCATGCCGAGGCTGTCGATCGGCTGATTCAACCAATTTGTCGACGAGAGCGGTCGGCGGGTGGATTTTTGCTTGATTCTCTGCGGGAGCGTAGTTGGGATCAAAGCCATCTTCACCAGGACGGATGGAAACCTTTTCCCCCCAATCGCCCATGCGTTCCGGTGTTCGGATCCTCGTGGATCTCATCCGCCGGTATCCACGCCTGATGACGGCGATTCTTGTGCTGGGATTCCTGTCGAGTCTCGTAAGCGCCCCCACGCCCTACCTGGCGAAGATCATCATTGATGATCTCATCTTCCGGGGCGGAGCGGTTGGGCCTCAGGATGTATCCACTTGGTTCGGAGTTTCGCAGACGATCTGGATGATCGGTTTTGTCGTTCTGCTCGGCGTGCTGCTCAAGCTGCTTGGCAGTGTGTTGGGGGCTTGGCAGTGCCACTACATCCTGCAGATCACCCGCAACTCGCTCTATGAGGTCCGCCTCGACACGACGCTGCGCCTGATGGGCGGCCGCCAGGAGGCTTTTCACAAATTGGAGGCAAGCCGGATTGCCTCCCGGTTGGGGTTTGACGTCGGGCAAATGGATGCGGCCATTTTCAGCATTCTCCGGAACTTCGTCACGAGTGCGTTCCTGGTGGTCGTTGTTCTTGGCTTCATGCTGTTCCTGAACGTTTGGCTGACGATCATCGTTCTCGCGACAATTCCGCTCACTGCGGCGCTCACGATGTGGTCGTATCGCAAGTTGCAAGCGTTCAATCGCGAGGAGTCCGATCGCATGGCCAATCTGAATGCCACAACGTCGGAGACATTTGCCGCCTTGCGGATCATACGCACCTTCACTGCGGAGGCTTTCTTTCTCGACCGCATTCGGGAGAAGGGAGAAGCCCTGCGATATGAGGGCCTTCATCACTGGACGAGGTTTCATTTCATCAATCTTCTCCTGGTCCTGCTTAGCGGACTCGGCGGCGACATTTTTCTTTTCGTCGGGGGTCTTCTGGCGATTCAGGGCCAGATTACGTTCGGGACTTTCTTCGCGTTCTTCGGATACCAAGCCATGCTGTGGGCTCCGATCGGAGTGCTCCTGAACGCGGGCCAGATTCTCCAAGCCGGGACAGCGAGCGCCGAGAAGGTGGATGAGTTGGCGCGCGTCCCTCAGGAGCCTTATCTCGACAAGAAGATCAACGACGAGGCTCCCGAAACCTTTGCCGGACGCGTTGAAGCCCAGAACCTTGGCTTCTCCTATACGTCCGCTGACCCTGTTCTCCGAGACGTTTCCTTCAAGATCGAACCGGGAACAATGGTCGCCCTTGTAGGACAGTCCGGATCCGGGAAAACCACGCTGGCCAATCTGCTGCTCGGGCTTTACCTGCCCACCGAGGGACGGCTGATCGTGGACGGCAAAGATTTGTCCGATTGGAATCTGCAGCACCTGCGCCGCCACATGGGGGCCGTGCTCCAGGAAGCCACTTTGTTCAACGACACGCTGCGAACGAACCTGTGCCTCGGTCGCTATTTCTCGGACGATCAAATCTGGGCGGCACTCGCGGCCGCGCATATCGATGACTTCGTTCGCAGTCTGCCGCGCCAGCTGGATGAGCCTTGTGGCATCGATGGAGCGAGATTGTCGGGGGGTCAACGGCAAAGGATCGCGATCGCCCGCGTCTTTCTCAAGGATCCGGCGCTCCTGATTCTCGACGAAGCGACGAGCGCCTTGGACAGCGAAACGGAAAAGGCGATCCAGAGATCTTTCGATGCGCTCCTGGCAGGCCGCACCTCGGTAGTTATCGCTCACCGGCTGTCGACGATCTTTCAAGCGGATCAGATTCTCGTGATGCATCAGGGGCGATTGGTAGAATCGGGCACCCACGATCAACTGGTAAGCAAATCCGACGGACATTACAGGTCCCTCTTCGAGGCGCAGGTCGAGGGCATGATCCCCATGAGCGGAGCCACGCGGCGCCCCTGGAGTTCCGCTCATCCATGAATATACGGATCCTCGATTCTCCGGTTTCTTCTGGGCGCCATGAGAGTCCGCTTTGCTCGGATGCCTTTCGCCGTCCGCTCACCGGCCTCCCGCCGGTGCTGCCGACGAAATCGATGAAGGCCGGTCTCTGGGCAACGAGCGTCCTCACCTTTGCGTGCATTTGCCTCGTCCTGTGGAGCCCGATGGATGAATTTGTGAGTGCGCCGGGCATTGTCCGACCGGCCGACTATGCCATCGCCTTCAGCGCTGAGGAAGGCATTCTGATGGATGTTGATGTGACGGATGGCGCCCGCGTGCGCAAAGGCGACGTGCTTGCCCGCCTCGACGAAACGCCAAAGCGGGCCGAGATCGTGAGACTTGAAGGCGAGCTGGCTGTCGCTCGCGCCGAAGCCGAGGTCGCGCGAGCGGCGATGCGGCGCACCGCGGCTGCCCCAGTGCCTCCGGAGTTTCTCTTCAGCGGCCTGGAGGTGGAGCGCCAGAGCGAAGTGCGTGGACTTCAGGAGGATTATCTCAAAAGGCTCCAAGAGCTTCAGAAAACGGGTGCCGCCTCCGGAACGGAGATGTTGAATGTCCGGCTTCAACTGATCACCTCCGAGGCAATGCTCAAGCGCAGTCTTCAGGCGAACGAACTCTTAAGAGGTCCCTACGGCGCGGCCGTGGTCGAGGAAGCCGCCGCTCGGGAGCAGGTAGCGACGGCTCGGGTCCGGGCGCTGGAGGCGAGACTCCAGCAGGAGCGACTCGAACTCGAGAGGCTCGTCATCGTGGCCCCCGAGAATGGAGTTATCATCGCGACCGCGCGCCACTTTCCGGGGGAGCGAATCCGGGCCGGCGAGGCTCTCTTCAAAATCACGGACGCGGAAGCAACCGCGCTGCGACTTTATGCCTCCGAGGATCGCGTGGATCGCATTCGGGTCGGTCAACTGGTTCGCTTCCGCGGGAACAACAATCCGGATCGGCTGGCGCCACTGGCCATCGGCCGTGTGACAGCCGTGGCCGTCGATCGGGATTTGGAAACGGAACCCGAAGCTCGCAACCAAGGCAGCTACCGTGTGGCCGTAAAAATCGAGCATGCCCCATATCCCCTCGCAGTCGGCGCGACTGTCTCAGCCGAGATCATCATCGACCGCCGCCCGTTTTGGCGTCTCCTGTCCATGCGGGGCGGTGCCGCAATGTGAGTTTTTGTTTTTGGAGGAGGAAAGAGTGGGACGGATCAGACGGGAATGCCGAGGGCTCCTTTGGCGGCGGCAGACCTTTACTCGCGGTTCATGCGGGCGATGGCGCGATCCGCTTCGCGCGAATACAGGACAATGCGGGTGTCGAGGTCCATCGGTCGCGCGCAGGTTAGAGAAAAAACCGCCCCCCCGGCGAGGGGAAATCTCGGGTCTCAGGCCGCCATCGGCCGCCGGGCCATGCCGTCGCGCAGTGCAGGGAGAATTTCCTCCAGATTGTCCACCACCGCGTGCGGCGCGGGCGCTCCGAGCGCTGCGAGAAGGTCGATGAGCGGACCCCAGAAACGCCGCCCCCGGGCATCCACGCGATTGAAGATCACGACCGGCTTGTCCTCCATAAGCGGATGCCGCTGCTGCTGAAAAATGAGCAGGGCGAGAAGCTCTTGGACAGTGCCGGCTCCGCCGGGGAAAATCACGAACGCATCGGATTTTTCGATCATGATCTCCATCCGGGTATAGATGTCGGGTCGCAGCCAAAAGCTCGAAAGTCCGCGAGGGAGACCCTCCAGCTCGATGATATGGGGCACGTTCGAGCCCGCTGTCCAGCCACCGGCTTCGACGGCTCCGGCCACGACTTCACCCATCACTCCGGAATTGCCCGCCCCGGACACACAGCCGAGCCGGTTCCGGGCCAGCAGGCGTCCGAGCTCACGCCCGTCAGCGAGGTAGTCCGGATCCTTGAGACTGGCCGAGCAAAAGACGCAAACGTTTCCCTCATGATCCACGGGGGGCGGGATCTCGAAGGATTCCGTCTTGGCGAGAGCCTCCCCGCCGGGCACCGGATGATGTCCCGGCACCGCATCGGGCAGGCCGAGCGAGCGGACACGGTTGAGCGTTGGCAGTACCGCTTCGGGCAGGTCGGCCGTGAGCAGGTAGTCCCGATGGTTTTGTTTGATCGTGCCGAGCTCATGAAGGTGGTCGAGGAGCAGAAAAAAACCGTCCCACGAGCGGTCGCTGTTGAGGATGACCGTGGCCTTGCCGCGGAGGTTTTTGTCGAGCGTTTGGTAGCCCACAAAAATCGAGACGGCTTTGAAGAGATCCTCCAAGGTCGCCCCGGGCGTGAATACAAAGGCGTCGGATTCGACGATTTTCTTCTCGATGTTCGAGAGGGTGATTCTTTGATCGCCGTTGGAATTGTAGAGGTCCCAACCTCCGGCGAAGAGGTGGTAGAGAAGCTGGGCGCGGAGGGCGCGATTCGGATCCTCGGAACCATTCACGGTCCCGGAAATGCGGGCAATAGGCATGGCGGGGAGTCTTTCTTCTGTTTACGGGCGTCCCGCACCGGCAGGGACAACTGGATGTTAACATAGCATCCGCCGTGCCGAGTCTGAAAGATCGACAAATTTCCACTCCCGCCGCAGCTCAAGCGGAGCGTTTGGCGGAGCCCAACATGCGTCGAAAGGCGGAAGCGTAGATGTCGAGCGTTGTAAGAAAAAGCCCGCCGAGCGTCCCGACGAGAATAAGGAGGTCCGGCATCCGCGCATCACGCCCAACCAGCGGTGGACGCAGGAGATTGTCGACGGTGCCCACCACTCCCGCTCCCCACACCGGAAGAAGCGTGGCGGTGACGAATTGGTCGTTGAGATAAAGATAGACGACCGCAGGGCCCCAAACCAGGGGCGTACCGATACCCGGAATGACGGAGAGAACGACCATCACGGCCCCCCAAAACGCTGCCCCCGAGGGATTGCGCGGCCTCGCCGGCGCTCCGGGCGATCTCCTCCTCGTTCGGCAGAAGCGTCTGCATCCAGGGAAGGCGGTCCATCAACCACAGACGGACATCGGAGGGGCCGGCGGATTCGAGGAGCTTTTGCGCCCAGGGAATGGCGAGTTCGGATACCGTCATGACCTGCTGGACCGCCAAGCCGAGCAGGAGGCCGAGCGGTCCAACGATCAGGAAAAAAACCGCGAGCAGGGTGAGTCCGGCCGCCATGGCGCGATGGCCCCGCACGCGGCGCAGGATGGCCTTGTAAAGCGGCTGGCAGAGCCCGGTGAGAAGAGCACCAAGGAAAAGCGCTTCCAAAAGCGGCCACGCCACCGCGAGGAAAAGTCCGCTCGTGATCACCAGCAGGATGAGCACAAAGTTCCGGCGGAACGTCTTTCCCGCAGCCAGCGGGTCGGACGGTGGAGGAGAAGGTACGGTTTCCGTCGACATCAAAAAGCAGGTCCTTCCCGGGCCAGGAGGTCTTGGTTGATGGCCCATGCCGCACGGGCTCCCTCGGCAGCAGCGACGATGTCCAGTTGCAAGCCCCCGGATGTGTTCCCAGCCGCGAAGACACCAGGAATGCTGGTGCGGATATTGTCGGTGCAGTCGATGTAATGGTCGGCTGCGAAGCGGCAGCCGAGTTCGCGGGCGAGGTTGGAGTTCTGGCGCTGGCGTCCCGCAAAAAACAACGCGCGACAGGCGAGACGGGAGCCGTCCGCGAAGGAGATCGCCTCCAGCAGGCCGCTCCGACCATCGAGCCCGGAGATCGGAGCATCCGCGACGGCGATCTTCATTTTTCCCAGCAGGCCGAGATCGGCCGGCGTCAGTGGAAGGCCGTGGGTGCAAAAGGTGAGGTTGCGACTCCAGCCCAGCATTTCCTGCACAAAGTCGATGCCGTCGCGCCCGGCCCCATGCACAGCGATGGACTCGTCCCGGTGCTCCCATCCGTCGCAATAAGGGCAGTGGTGCACACTGGTCCCGTAGAATTTCCCAATGTCCGGGATGTCGGGAAGCTCGTCGACGATCCCGGTGGCGAGGAGGATTGTGCGGGCGCGGAGCGTGGCGCCGTTTTCCAGCTTCGCCTCGAAAAAATCGTTCCCCGGCGAAACGCGGAAGATTTTTCCCGAACGGAAGCGGACGTTGGGATAAGCGGAAAGCTGGTCCAGGGCGATGCTGAGAAGCTCCAGCGGCGGCGTACCATCGCGCGTGAGGAATCCCCGCACCTGACGCGAAAAGCGATTGCGCGGCCGCCCTTCGTCGCAGACCAGAACCGAGCGCCGGCACCGCCCGAGGACAAGGGCGGCACTCAATCCGGCCGGTCCCCCGCCAATCACCAAAACGTCGTGCATCGCCGTCGCTTACTTTGGTCCGAGGACCTCTGCCACGCCGCGTGCCAGGCACCCGGTGAGGCGCGCGGAGAAGGAGTCGGACTCCAGACACTGTGCGACACACTCCACCCGCCGGAACCAGAGCTCGATAAATGCTGCGCGATCTGCGTGAAGTTCGACAGCCAGTTTCCGGACGTCATGGCTTTCCTGATAAACAGCAAGACCTTCGACCTCGATCGAATAGCGGATGACAACCCGTGCATCCGAGGCCAGGGGTTCCGTGGCGGTATGGAGGGAGACATCGGGCATCTTGTGGAGAGATCGGCTCAGGGCCGCCCCTTGCGGGTGTGCCTTCTCGTCCGACGCGCCTGCCGCAGGAGGGCGAGCGTTCGTCGTTCGCTGATCTGGAGTGCGGTCGGATGGGAAAGGGGAGGCGGAATTTCCTCACGCCGCTCGCAAGCGTCGGCCACGGCAGGGTGAATGTAAGATTTCCGGCAGACTGCCGGAGTGTTGCCGAGTGCGGCCGCCACCTCGCGGACAATGTCCGCGAAATCGCGTTTGGCCGCTGCGGGCGTGGCGGCCGGTCCTCGCCGGGCAAGCGCGGCCACGGCAAGATTCGTCCCGTGCCATGTGCGAAAGTCCTTTGCTGTGCAGGACGTGCCCGACGCGGAGCGCAGGTAGTCGTTCACCTCTCGGGATCCGATCGGATGCGACTCGCGATTCTCATCTACAAACTCGAAAAGTTCCTGTCCCGGGAGATCCTGGCAGCGTTGGACAATCCGGGCCAGACGGGCGTCGTTCACGCGGACGCGATGGGTTTTTCCCGATTTGCCGCGGAACGAAAATGAGATGGTGGAACCTTGAACGTCGACGTGACGATTGCGAAGGGTCGTGAGGCCATACGAGCCGTTCTCCCGGGCGTATTCGTCATTCCCAACCCGCAAGTACGTCGTGTCGAGGAGACGGACGACCGTGGCGAGGACTTTCTCTCGCGTGAGACCCCGTGAGTGCAAGTCCCGCCGCACGCGCGCTCGCAAGCGGGGGAGCGCTTTTGCAAACGGCTCCAGGTGTTCGAATTTTGTCTGCTCCTGCTGCAGACGCCAGAGGTCGTGGTAGCGATGTTGCTTTCGCCCCCGCGCGTCGCGGCCTGTGGCTTGGAGGTGGCTGTCGCGCGAGGGAGAAATCCAAACGTCCGTCCAAGCCGGTGGGAGGACGAGAGCGCGGATGCGGACCAAGTCCTCGGGGGCGACCGGCTTTCCATCGGCCCGACGATAGACAAATCCCCGGCCTTGGCGGATGCGGCGGATGCCCGGACGGTGGCCGGCGAGATAGGTCAGGAGCGTCTCGGCCGGAGATCCCCAAGCTTTCGGCAGGACGGCCGGTGCGCCGCCCGGCTTCACACGCGCCCGGACGCCAGCGGCCGGGCGGAGGCGATTTCTTGGATAAGACGGCGATTGAACGCCGGGATATCCGCCGGTTTTCGGCTGGTGAGGATGCCGTCGTCAAAAACCACGGGCTCATCCACCCAAGTGGCCCCGGCATGAACGAGGTCGGTCCGGATCCCCGGCCATGACGTGACGCGGAGATTTCGAACGAGGTCGGCCTCGATCAAAAGCCACGGACCGTGGCAGATCGCGGCAATCGGTTTGCCCGCGGCACGCACACGCTGCACGAATGACGTCGCGGCGGGATTCTGGCGGAGCAAGTCCGGCGCGTGGAGACCGCCGGGGAGAACGAGCGCGTCGTAGTTGTCGGCGTCGGCCTCATCAAGGGCGATATTCACGGCAAACCGACGACCTTTTTCCATGTGATTCATCGCTGTCACCGAGCCGCTCTCCGGAGCGATCACACTGACGATGGCCCCCTCCGCCGTCAGGGCCAGAAGGGGACCGGTGAGCTCGCTTTCTTCAACCCCGTCCGCAGTGAGTATGGCGACTTTTCTGTGGAGGAGGGAACGGTTCATGGTGGCTGCCAGTCTTCGGATCTCGCTCGGCCATCGGCCGTATCGGGATCACAGAAGAGTCGAGCACCAGAGGCCGACGAAAAGGGCATTCAACAGAACGCCGACAACATGGAATGGGCGCGCACTGGTGGCGGCCGATCGCAGCAAATGCAGCGTCAGCAGAATCACCGCGGTGCCGAGCCCGAGAACAATCTCATCCTGCGAGCGGGAACCCGGACCGATTAACAAAGCGGCCCCCACGAGGAGCAGGGGACCCGAACGAAGGTGCGCCTTGGCGACGTGACCTGCTCCGCTCACCCGAAGGAAACTTTGCAGCGCAAAAAAGGGCCAGAGACCCTCGACCAGGTAAAGCAGCCCTTGCAGGCGACCCAGCGTCTCGATCGAAAGCGATGTCATCGGGAGAATTCGCAGACGCTTCGCAGACCGGTTGTTTCCGGAAACAAAAACGTCCTTACGCGCCCGGCGAGGGGCGACGGCGCGATCTCATTGATGGTGAATCACCGAAGAAAACACGCCGGTTATGGTCTCGCTGTGGTAGCGTGCGGTCTCATTGTCGCGGAGACCGTACTGCTTGTCATCACAGCGCTCGCCGTGGGATGGCAAACAGGTTTCGAGGGCGCGGCGCTCCGACAGATGATCGCGACGACCCCGCTGCCACTCGGGATTTATCTTTTGTGGGCGGGAGGTGTGATGGCATCCGCGGCGGCGGTGATTGCCGTGCTGGTCTATGGGTTTCGCGAGCGGTGGTTCTGGCGATATCTGGTCGTCGGAAGTGCCGCTTGGCTGGTTTTTCCGCCGGTTCACTCGATTATCGGATTGCTCGCCCTGCTGCTCCTTCTGAAAAACCGTGCTTACTTTCCCGAGCACCTGCCGACGCGGGCGGCGGGGCCTTGATCAAAAAACCGGGCCGGGAGATCGGGGCGGGAACCGGAGGCTCGGCGAACGGCGAACGTCCTTGCCATGTCCAAGGAACGTAGTCTCATCACCGGTGCCTCGAGCGGGATCGGGTACCATCTCGCTCGCGAATTTGCAAAGAACGGTCATCCCCTTCTTCTCATCGCACCGGACGATGCGGAACTTCGTTCCGTGGCCGATCAGATCCGAAACGAATCGGGAGCGTCGATTGACGTCTTCGCCTGCGATCTTCGGGAACCATCTGCCGCGGCGGAAATCGCAGGTTTTGTCGGTGACCGACCTGTCGAAATCTTGGTGAACAATGCCGGTGTCGGCCGATCAGGCCGCGCGTGGGAGATTCCACTGGAGGAGGATTTGACAATGCTTCGTCTGAACGTCGAAGCGATCCTGCGGCTGAACAAAGTCTTCGTGCCGCAAATGGTGGCGCGCGGTAGCGGCCGCATCCTGCACACGGCTTCGGTCGCGGGGTTTGAGCCGGGTCCGGGGTATGCGGTTTACGCAGCGTCAAAGGCGTTTGTGCTCTCCTACAGTGAGTCTTTGGCAACCGAACTGGAGGGAACCGGTGTCGCCGTGACCGCGGTGTGTCCCGGGCCCACGGATACCGATTTTTTCCCAAAAGCGCGCATGGAAGCGAGCCGGGCTTTTCAGCAGGCGAAAGTGATGGCCCCGCAAACTGTGGCCGCGGTCGGGTATGCGGCCCTGATGAAAGGCGAACGGGTGGCCGTCCCGGGGATGTCCAACAAAGCGCTTGTCTTCGCCCGGCGCTTTCTGCCCGAGTCGGCTCAGGCGAAAATCAACGAAGCTCTCACGTCCGACGCTCCCGAGGATCGCCAAGCGCGGACGCGCGGCGATTTCGAGAACGCTGCTGAGGCGGAATGAACGTCAGACGGGGATGCCGAGGGCTTCCTTGGCGGCGGCGAAGGTATACTCGCGATTCATGCGGGCGATGACCGAGGCCGGGATTCCCGCCGGGCAGACCGCTTCGCAGGCGTAGTAGTTCGAGCAATTGCCAAAGCCCTCCTTGTCCATCTGGCGGACCATGTTCAACACACGGCGACCGCTCTCCGGCTTGCCTTGCGGCAGGAGTCCGAGGTGGGTGACCTTCGCGGCCACGAAAAGCATGGCCGATCCGTTCGGACAAGCCGCCGCGCAGGCTCCACAGGAGATGCAGGCCGCGGCGTCCATCGCTTGGTCGGCAATGACTTTCGGAATCGGGACCGCATTCGCATCGGGGGCCGATCCGGCGCGTTCACTAATGAATCCGCCCGCCTGCATGATGCGGTCGTAGGCCTGACGGTTCACGACGAGGTCACGCTCGACCGGGAAGGCATCCGCGCGGAATGGCTCGATGGTGATCACCTGGCCGTCTTGGAATTTCCGCATGTAGAGCTGGCAGGTGGTCCCGCGGCCGGGGCCGTGGGGGATGCCATTGATCGTGAGCGAACAGTTTCCACAAATGCCCTCGCGGCAGTCCGAGTCGAACTGGATCGGCTCGATCCCGCGTTTGGTGAGGTCCTCATTGACGATGTCGAGCATTTCGAGGAAGGAGGCCTCGGCCGGGATGTTGTTGGCCTCGTATTGCTCGATTTTGCCCGGGCTGTTCGGGCTCTTCTGACGCCAGACTTCGAGATAGAATTTCATGGTCGGGAATTACTTGTAGCTTCGGGTGGCGAGTTTGACCTGTTCGTAGACGAGCGGTTCCTTGATCAGCGAGGGGGCTTTTCCTTCGCCCTCGTATTTCCACGCCGAGACGTAGGAATACTCCTCATCGTTACGAAGGGCCTCGCCTTCCGGGGTCTGATATTCGGTTCGAAAATGGCCGCCGCAGGATTCGTTGCGCTCCAGGGCGTCGAGGCACATGAGTTCTCCAAATTCGAGGAAATCGGCCACACGACCGGCACGCTCGAGTTCCATGTTGATGCCATCCGCGGTGCCGAGGAGTTTGAGATTGCTCCAAAATTCTTCGCGGAGCTTCGGGATCCGCCGCAGGGCTTCTTCGAGACCCTTTTTGTCCCGGGCCATGCCGCACTTGTCCCAAATGATGAGCCCAAGCTCGCGGTGGAAACTGTCCACACTGCGCGTTCCCTTGATGTCGATAAGCCTTTGAACGCGGGCCTTGACCGAGGCCACGGCTTCTTGGAAGGCCGAGTGGTTCGGGTCGACCTTTTTGCCGAACTGCGTCGTCATATACTCGCCGAGGGTGTAAGGGATAACGAAGTAGCCATCCGCGAGGCCTTGCATCAGGGCGCTGGCCCCGAGGCGGTTGGCACCGTGATCGGAGAAATTCGCCTCGCCGAGCACATGGAGGCCCGGGATGTTGCTCATGAGATTGTAGTCCACCCACAGGCCGCCCATCGTGTAGTGGACCGCGGGATAGATCCGCATCGGCCGCTCGTAGGCATTTTCTCCCGTGATGTTTTCATACATCTCGAAAAGATTTCCGTAGCGTTCTTCGATGACACGCTTGCCCAGTCGGCCAATGGCGTCGCTGAAGTCGAGGTAAACACCCAGTCCGCCCGGGCCCACGCCGCGACCCTCGTCGCAGACTTCCTTCGCCGACCGCGACGAGATATCACGGGGAGCGAGGTTGCCATAGCTGGGATACTTGCGCTCGAGGTAGTAATCGCGCGCATCCTCCGGAATCGACGACGGTTCCTTGCCACAATCTTCCTTGCGCTTCGGCACCCAGACGCGTCCGTCGTTGCGGAGCGACTCGGACATGAGGGTGAGCTTCGACTGGTACTCGCCGCTGACCGGAATGCAGGTCGGGTGGATTTGTGTGAAGCACGGGTTGGCAAAAAGTGCGCCCCGTTTGAAGGCCCGATATGTCGCGGTCACGTTGCAGCCGCGGGCGTTCGTGGAGAGATAGAAAACGTTTCCGTAGCCGCCTGTGCAGAGGAGAACGGCATCGCCGGCATGCGAAGAAATCTCCCCAGTTTTCATGTCGCGAACGACAATGCCCTTCGCATGCCCGTCTACGACCACGAGATCCATCATCTCGGTCTTTGAAAACATCTTCACGTTGCCGAGCGCGATCTGGTGACAGAGCGCCGAGTAGGCTCCGAGCAAAAGCTGCTGGCCGGTCTGGCCGCGGGCATAAAACGTCCGCGAGACTTGGGCACCGCCGAACGAACGGTTATCGAGCAATCCGCCATACTCCCGCGCAAAGGGCACGCCCTGCGCGACGCACTGGTCAATGATCGCCGAGCTGACCTCCGCAAGCCGGTAAACATTGCCTTCCCGCGAGCGAAAATCCCCGCCTTTGATCGTGTCGTAAAACAACCGGTAAACGCTGTCGCCGTCGTTCTGGTAGTTCTTCGCGGCATTGATCCCGCCTTGTGCGGCAATCGAGTGCGCCCGGCGCGGGCTGTCCTGATAGCAAAAGCATTTCACGCGGTAGCCCTGCTCGGCCAGTGTCGCGGCGGCGGATGCGCCGGCCAGACCGGAGCCGACCACGATCAACTCAAACTTCCGCTTGTTCGCCGGACTGACGAGCTTGGCGTTGTTCTTGAAGGACGTCCACTTCTTGTCGAGCGGACCCGCGGGTATTTTGGAATCAAGCGTCATTGGACAGTTTGCCTCCCCAGACCGAATACGAGGATGGAAATTGGGATGGATGCGTAGCCGATGAAAAGCGCCCAGGCGTACACCCGGGACACCAACACCAGAGAGGAATGGATGCGGCGGTTTGTGATGCCGAGTGTCTGGAAAAGACTCCCGATGCCGTGGCTCAGGTGGAGCGTGAGGAGGAAAAGACCAATCAGATACACCGCCACGATCCACGGATTGCTGAAACCATAGACGACCATCTTGAAAACATCGTGAACTTCATGCCCGTCGAGCATCGTCTCCATATGCTGGTAGCTCGGATCAATGATCCGGACGGTGAAGTGGGCGAGGTGGAAAATGATGAACGACAACACGATCAGCCCGCTCAACCGCATCGTGCGCGCGGCCACCGTGGTGCGCACCGGGTCAAACGCGACGTATTTTTTCGGCCGGGCCGCCTGGTTTTCCTTCCACAGCAGCATCGTGAAGAAAATGTGAAGCACGAGGATCGCCAGCAGTCCGAAACGGATGACCCAGAGAAGCGGCCCCAGATCGGCGAGGTGCTTCGCGTAAGAATTGATCCAGTCCGGCCCAAGGTAGATCGTCATGTTGCCGAGCAGGTGACCGGTGACGAAAGCGACCAAGGCAATGCCGGTCACGGCGACCACCGTTTTCTTGCCGATGGATGACAACAGCCACGCCAGAAGCGGGTGGGGGCCGGTGCGAGTCGAAGAGGAAGCCGAAATCATGTGCGGAGCGTGTGTATAAGTTTATCTAATGAATCACAAGCAAAAACCCGTCAACGGGGAGAAGTTCCTTCATCATGAGGAACGTTCGGGCGGTGTGGTCGGACGCGGCGGAACCCGCGCCGGGTCGTGGTAGGTGATCGAGTCCCGACCGACCGCGCCGCCGGAGACGATGAACGTGGTGGCCTCATCAACCGTCCAGTTTGTCGAAACGACACGGCTGCGCGGGACGATCTCGAGGTAGCCGGAGGTGGGATTCGGCGTGGTGGGCACGTAAACGGCGACCAGTTCCTCACCGGTTGTCTCATCGGTCATCGTCCGCGTGACAAGTCCGACCGTCTTCATCTCGGAGGACGGAAAATCGATCAGTACCACCCGCTGGAGCGAGGCCCCGGGCTTCTGCGAGATGACCGAGATGAATTTTTTTACCGATCCGTAGATGATCGCGACCAGCGGGATTTTTTGGATCGTCCGTTCCACGGTGTGGAGGATCTGATTCGCAAAAACATCCTTCGTTCCCCAGCCGAGCAGGAGGAGGGCGGCGAGCACCAGGATGACACCGAGCACATCCACGACAAACTCGCTCTCGATCCCCGGAAAAACCCCGCGCAGGCTCACGGCCAGCACCTGGGCGACCGGGCGGCCGGCTGCGCTGAGGAGTCCGAACAAGACCTGCAGGACAAACCAGGTCACGACAAGCGGAATGGCGGCGAGGAGGCCGGTGAGGAGATATTCGCGGACTTTCTCCAAAAAGCCGCGAGCCGGTGGGGCGGTGCGGTTGGCGTCGTTCATGGTGCCATTCGATACAAGCCCGCCCGCTCTTTGTGTCAATCGCGGCCGCAAATTCCCGCGAAAAAACCATTGCCCGAGGGCAACGCCCTGCGAATCATCGCGCCCATGTCGGCAACACCATGCAAAGTCGGAATCATCGGGTGCGGGAACATCAGCGGGATCTACGCAGCGGCCGGCCGCCGGTTTGAGGATCTCGAAATCGTCGCCTGCGCAGACCTGGACCAAGCCCGCGCCGCGGCCGTGGCGGCCGAGCATGGCATTCCCCGGTCGCTCACCGTCGAAGACCTGCTGGCGGACGACGAAATCGAACTGGTGATCAATCTCACGATCCCCGCCGTTCACAGCGACGTGGCCCTCGCCGCCGTGAAGGCCGGCAAACACGTTTACAACGAGAAGCCCCTAGCGACAAAACGCCGCCCGGCCCGCGAAGTTCTCGGACTCGCCCGCGAGAAAAAACTCCGGGTCGGCTGTGCGCCCGATACCTTTCTCGGAGCCGGCCTCCAGACGTGCCGGCGGTTGATCGACGACGGCGCCATCGGCGAACCGGTCGGCGGGGTGGGGTTCATGTTGTCCCGCGGACCCGAGGGCTGGCACCCCAATCCCGATTTCTTCTACAAAAAAGGCGCGGGTCCGCTTTTTGACATGGGACCGTATTATCTTACGGCGCTCACCACACTCCTCGGTCCCGTGCGCCGCGTGTCGGGATCAGCGCGGATTTCGTTCCCCGAGCGCACCATCGGCAGCGGCCGGCTGGCGGGAGTCAAAATCGGCGTCGAAACTCCGACCCATGTCGTCGGGGTGCTGGATTTTGACAGCGGGGCGGTGGTCACGCTCACGATGAGTTTTGACGTCCAGGCCCATCGTCTCCCGCACGTGGAAATCTACGGCTCCGAAGGGACGCTCGTCCTCCCCAATCCGAACACGTTCGGCGGGCCGGTTTTGCTCCGGGGCACGGAGGACTCCGATTGGCGCGAGGTTCCGCTGGAGTTCGGCTACGCCGACAACAGCCGGGGGCTGGGTGTGGCGGATCTGGCCGCTGCCATTCGCGACGGGCGGGAGCACCGCGCGAACGCCCGCACGGCCTATCACGTGCTCGACATCATGCACTCGATTCTGGACGCGTCGGACACAGGCACCCATATCGAACTCGCGAGCTCGATGACCCGCCCGGCCCCGCTTCCGCAGGGTCTGGCCGACGGACGCGTAGAGCTCTGAGCCGGTCTCAGGCCAGCAAATCCCGCAGGTCGTCGTCCGACAACGCCGCGGCCACTTCCTCCGCATCGAGCAAGCCGCCAAGGAGGGCACGCTTCTTGTTTTGGAGGTCGATCACGCGCTGCTCCACGGTGTCGCGTGCGACGAGTTTGATCGAGGTGACGACATTTGTCTGCCCGATCCGGTGCGCACGGTCGGTCGCCTGGGCCTCGGCGGCGGGGTTCCACCACGGGTCGAAATGAATGACCGTGTCGGCCGCCGTGAGATTCAGCCCGGCCCCGCCTGCTTTGAGACTGATCAGAAAAACGGGGATGGTCGGATCGGACTGGAAGGCTTCGACCACGGCCCCGCGGTCTTTCGTTGAGCCGTCGAGACGACACCAGCGCAGGCCGGCTTCATCCAGTGCCGGCGCGATGAGGTCGAGCATGGACGTGAATTGGCTGAACACGAGCACGCGATGACCGCCATCCGCGGCCTCGCCCAGGAGTTCGAGCAGGGCGTCCAACTTCGCCGAGGGCTCCGGTGCCTCCGACCCCAGCAATCGCAGATCGCAACACGCCTGCCGCAGGCGCAGGAGGGCTGTGAGCACCTGCATGCGCGCGGCTCCACCACGTTCTTTTAGGGCGTCGATGCCCGCGCGGGCGGCGATTTGCAATTGCGTGTAGGCGGCCTTCTGCGACGGGGTCAGGGCGACTTCGACGACTTGCTCGATTTTTTCCGGCAGATCGTCGAGGACTTCGGATTTCCTCCGGCGGAGGATCCATGGGCGCACGCGCCGGAGCAGGCGGTCCCACAATGCGCCGCGCTCCCCGTCGAGGAGCGGTTTTTCGTAGCGTTCCTGAAAGTCCTTTCGCGTGCCAAGGTGACCGGGCAGCAAAAACTCGAACAACGACCACAGATCGCGGATCGAGTTTTCGAGCGGCGTGCCGGTGAGAATGAACCGCGCGCCCGCCCGCAGCACCGCCGCCGCCCGGGCGTTGCGGCTGTCGGGATTTTTGATGTGCTGCGCTTCATCGAGCACGACCGTCGCGAAATCCTGCCCGCGGTAAAATGCCTCGTCCCGCCGCAGGAGCGCATAGCTCGTAATGACGAGATCGCTTGTCGCCATGCGGGAGAAAAGCGGCTCGCGATCAGAGCCGGTAATCACCAGCGTTCGCAACTCCGGCGCGAACACCCCGGCTTCGCGCTCCCAGTTCCAAACCAACGACGACGGGCACACAACGAGATGCGGTCCGGGGCGGGCTTGGAATAGGGCCAGGGTCTGGATCGTTTTTCCGAGTCCCATTTCGTCCGCCAAAAGCCCGCCATAGCCACGGTTCGCCAAATCCAACATCCACAACGCCCCCACCGCCTGATACGGCCGCAGTCTCTCGCGCAAGGGCCCGAGGTCGGAGGTGCGCGCCGTTCCCGAACCGCCCGCTTCCTTGCCGGTCCACCCGGCGATGCTAGCCTCGAGGTAGCCGCGATGAACGTCGCGAATGCGATACACCCCGCGCTCCTGAGTCGGATCGCAATCCCGCAAGACTTCTTCCAAATCCGCTGCCAGCGACGCATCCGGCACAGCCACCCGACCTCCGGAGAGTTTGAGCGTCGGATTCCCGCTTTGCAGCAGGCGTTGGAGGTCCTGCGCGGAGAGAATCGCTTCGCGCCCGGCCGTGAAATGCACGTGAAAATCCAGCCAGCCGTCGCCTTTTTCGCGGATGGCAAATTGCGGTTCGAGCCGCGCGATGTCGCGCGTCACATGCTGAAAGCGCTCGCCCTCCCGCACCTCCCACGTGGTTCTCAGCCGCGGAAGTTGCCCTGCAAAGAAGCGCACCACGGCGTCCTCGCCCCGGAGCACCGCTTTTCCTTTCACGTCCTCGAACCCGCAGCCCAGCAACTCCCGGAGAGCCTCCATCTCGGCGGCCGGGTTGGATTTCCCACGCTCCTCATAGACGAAAGAAATCTCCGCCTCCAAGTGTCGCAGCGATCCCTCCAGCGTGAGAGAGACCTTGGGCCTCTCCGGTGTCGTCGCGCCGACCGGCCGCGCCGGCTGTGGAGCGGGCACGGATTCGCGCCGGGCGGAGGGTTTCAGGACCTCCAAGCCGACGGCCACCGAGTGTGCACAAATGATTCCCCGCACCCGCGAATCACGGCACGGGCAGAGATTCTCGACATCGATCGCATTGCGAATCTTGAGCCCCGCCAAAAACGGCTTTTCGGCGGAACTCACCCGCCCTCGCAGAACCGGAGGCTCGTAAGAGGCCTCGCTGATCCGCCCGGACGCGTGCAACTGCCGCGCCTGTTGGAAAACCGGCCAGCCGCACATCGAGACGAGGAATTTTTCGGAAAGTTCCATGGATGACCGGTCCGGCATCCTCGTCGCTCGGGCAAAAATGCCAAGTCGTGAGTGAGCACCCGCTTTCCTTTCCCGGCGGCCGCAAAACATCTCCACCACATCGCCGGAAATAATGATTGCACCTCGAGAACCGGCTGGTATTCTGACGAGCTTTTCCCATGCCAAAATCCATCGCCCGCAGCAAGACGCGCAAATCCGTGGCCAAGCGCTTCAAGGTCACCGGAACCGGCAAAATCGTGCGCACCCGCGCCGGACGCCGGCATTTGCTTTCCAGCAAGAACGCCAAGAGCAAGCGCCAGCTCGCCAAATCGGCCGTTGTTCACGACTCCGATGTGGATCGCGTAAAGAACAGTATGCCCTTCGGCAAGAAGTAAAATTTTTTCGATCCCACGGACTGCCCCTGCGATTGCGGGGGATACGGAGCCGGCGAGTCCCGGGATCTCACGAAACGAACAGCCGCTCCACGGAGACCCTGCCGAAAAGCCGGGTAAATAGACATGCCAAGAGCAACCAATGCTCCCGCCAGCCGCGCGCGCCGCAAGCGCGTGATCGATGCCTCGAAAGGGTATCGCGGCCGCCGTTCCAAACTCTTCCGCTACGCGAAAGACGCGCAGATGAAGGGAAAATACTGGGCCTATCGTGACCGGAAGACCCGGAAGCGCAATTTCCGCGCTTTGTGGATCACCCGTCTGAGCGCCGCCGTTCGCGCGCAAGGCCTGACCTACAGCCGTTTCATCGAGGGGCTGAAGGCGGCGAATATCACGATCGACCGCAAGGTTCTTTCGGATATCGCCATCCACGACACCGCCGCATTTGACCAGATTACGGCAAAAGCCCGCGAGGCGCTGGAGTCGAAGGTCGCCGCGGCCAAGTAAGTCCCCGGCGCCCCATCGCGCCGAAAATCCTTTGCACCGGTCTCCTGCCAGGCGGGAGGCCGGTGTTTTGATCAATGACTTCGCAAATCGAATCTCTTCGCGGGGAAGCCGTCGCGGTGATCGCCGCAGCGTCGGATCGTGCGGCTCTCGAGGCCGCGCGGGTCCGTTTCCTTGGAAAAAGCGGGGCGGTAACGGCGTTGAGTGAGGGCATGCGAAATGTGCCGAAGGAGGAGCGTCCGGTCATCGGCAAACTTTTGAACGAGCTCCGTCAGATCGTGACGTCCGCCATCGAATCGCGCGAACTCGCGCTGCTCGAGGAGGCAGATACCGCCGCTGTGGGCCGCCTCGACCTCACGCTCCCGGGGACGGGAAAAAATCCCGGCACGCTTCATCCACTCACGCAATTGTTGGACCGGGCGGTCCGATCGTTCCGGCGGATGGGATTCGCGATTGCCGATGGTCCGGACATTGAGACCGAGTGGCATTGCTTTGACGCTCTGAACACGCCGCCCGACCACCCGGCGCGGAATGAGCAGGATACGTTTTATTTGCCCGACGGCCGGCTTCTGCGTTCGCACACGTCGAGCATTCAGATCCGGGTCATGGAAACCACGCCGCCACCGGTGCGCATTATCGCGCCCGGAGCTGCCTATCGACGCGATGAAGTGGACGCCACCCACCTGGCGCAATTTACGCAAATGGAAGGTCTCTACGTGGCGGAAGGGGTCAGCCTTGCCGATCTCAAGGGCACGTTGGAGTTTTTCTTCCGCGAGCTTTTCGGTCCCGACACCGACTTGCAATTCCGACCCCACTTTTTCCCTTTCACCGAGCCGAGCTACGAAATCGACATCCGCACCGAGGCGCTGGGAAACAAATGGATGGAACTCGCCGGCTGCGGCATGGTGGATCCGGCGGTCTTTGAGGCAATCTGTGACCGCCGTGGTGACCGTGTTTACGACCCCGAAGTGGTGAGCGGCTTCGCCTTTGGATTCGGCTTGGACCGGCTTGCCATGAATCTGGCGCGAATCCCGGATATCCGGATGCTGGTCGAGAACGACCTGCGGTTTTTGAAGCAATTTTGAGTCGCCTGTTTCGTCACCACGGGATCGTCTGACGTTCCTTGATGAACGATCCGCGGAGTGACGAGGTCGCATCCAAAGCCAGCCAGACCATCGTGTCGGCTCCCTCCTCCGCCGTAAGCGGAGCCTCCTCGCCGCCCATTTCCGTCCGGCACCAACCCGGGCACATGGAATTCACCGCAATATCGGGGAAGGCCGCGGTAAACTGCTGGGTAAGCATGTTGAGCGCGGTCTTGCTGATCGAGTAGGCGGGAGCCCAATTCTGGGGGTCGCCATGGAGTTGCCCGGCTCCGCTGGAAACATTGATGATGCGGGGGTCGTCGGACTTCTGGAGCAGCGGGAGCATCGCGAGCGAAACCCGGAGCGGGCCGATGGTGTTGGTTTCCAACGTTTCCAAAAGGGTCTCCGGTGCCAAGGTCACAAGGTTTCCGTAATGGTCCAAAAGAATGGCCGCATTGTTGATCAGGACGTCGATTCTTCCAAAGCGGGCACCGATCTCCGCCGCGGCGGCCTGAATACTCGGATCGTTGTTCACGTCCAAGGCCACCGACGCGGCGGAACCGGTCTCCGTTGCCGCCCGGGCCGCGCGCTCTTTATCGCGACTTGCCAGAATAACCGTGGCTCCGCGGGCGGCCAAGAGACGCGCCGCTTCGCGGCCGATTCCGCGCGAAGCTCCGGTGATCAGGATGATTTTCCCCATTCCCGGAACTTCACCAGAATCGCCGCTGTGTCAAAGAGGAGGCATGGGCTGCCCAAGATTCCCACCCGTGATCGGACCGCCCGTTTCATCCCGTGTTCCCGGGCTGGCGTGGCGCGCTGCCGCACGTTCCCATGCGGAGAGGCTGGCTCCACGGGCCTTTTCCCAAGGCACGGTATTGCCGTGCTTTTCGTAATCCGCGCGGATCTCCTCTTCGGCAGCATCAAACGCCCGCTCGCTGTCGCGATGGCGATTGTAACCTTCGTATCCCGACCGGTAAGCCGGTGCGTAATTCTCGAACGGTTCGGATCCCATCGGCTGCGTTGAGTGGTTTTCACGCCAGTAGGCTTCTTCTTCCGTGGGATTTACTCCCTCGCCAACGGCTTTCCCCGCGTAGCCTCCGCCCACACCGCCGACAATCGCTCCAATCACACCTCCGACGGGGCCGCCCACAGCCGTTCCGATCACAGTTCCCGCAAGACCCGCGCCGGTGGCACCAATGCCCGTCGAAACGGGGTGAGAGCCGGGTTCACCGGTGATGGGGTCCGCGTTGCGGGTGTCCTCGGGGTCCAAAGGTTCATTCGGTTTTTTCGGTTCGTTTTTCATGGTAAACACGGATCGTCTGCCGGAGGGAACCCGGCGGTCGGGCCACCCGATCACGCATCCATCGGGGACTCATCGACGCGGCGCTGCCCCAAGTCCGCGCGCGTTCTCGGCAGGGCACCCGGACGATGACGCACGATGTAAGCAATCAGTTTTTCCCGCACGAGACAGCGCAGGTCAAACGCATCGCCGGCGTTGGCGGCACTGATGAGGCAGCGAATTTCCATCACGTTCTCGCGACATTCCGTGACCTGTAGCCCGCAGACGTCGCCGTCCCATCCCGGGGCTTCGCCCACCACGCGGCGGAGCTCGGCGCGGAGTTCATCCACCGGGACCGTGTAATCGGTATACAGAAAAGCGGTTCCAAGGATCTTCGAGCCTGTGCGGGTCCAATTTTCAAAGGGACGCTCGAAGAAATAAGTAATCGGAACCACCATCCGACGAAGGTCCCAAAGCCGGAGGATGACATAGGTGAGATTGATCTCCTCAACCCGTCCAAATTGACCGTCGATGACGAGCACATCGTCAAAACGAATCGGCTGGGAGATGGCGATTTGAATTCCGGCGATGAGATTGCCAAGCGTGCGTTGGGCGGCAAAGCCGAGAATGATGCCGGCGATGCCGGCGGACGCGAGAATGCTGGCCCCGAACTGGCGGATGTTTTCAAAAACCATGAGCGAGGCACCCAGCCCCAAGAGGCCAACCGTCCAGACAATGATGCGCCCGACGACCCGGACTTGGGTGGAGATTTTTCGGGCCTCCAGATTGTCGGCCAGATCGATGCGATTCTGCGCGAGGACGACCCGCTGAAATCCCGCGACGGCCCGGATGATGAGTCCCGCCACGCCGAGGATCAGCGTAATCGCAATCACGCGCCGAAAGATTTCTTCGAATGTCGGTGACAACGGAATGAGAGGCAGCATCAGAATCGCTGCCAGAAGCGGAGCCGCCACGCGGAGGACGCGGCCGGCCAGATCGACGAGAAGCGAATGCCAGGTCCCGGGCATCGACTCCGCCCAGGCCGTCATGCGGAGTTCAACCACCTTCACGACGCGAACGATCAACCAGAACCAAGTCGCCAAAGCCGCGATATCCGCCATCCAACTGAAGGTGAGGAATGCCGCTTCGCGGGTCGCGCGTTCATTTATTCCGGCAAGAGATGGCGCAAGCGCGAGGTAAACGCCGAAAATCAAAATCAGCAGAGACGCCGGCTTGCGAACGGCCGATCCGAGGAGACGCGGCCAGGTGGGTTCGACCACATTTCTCAAGCGTTGCCCGCGCCAGCCCGCCCAGGCCATATAACCCTGGATGCAGCCCGCGACGATGACGAGAAGCGCGACGGACAGAGCCAGCCGCGCGGGGGTGATGCCGTGCCAGAGTGGTCCGCTCAGGCCCTCGGTCCCGGAAAATTTCTCCGCCCATGTTCCCAAAGACGCTCCCGCAGCATTGAGCCAGTCTTTGGGAACCAGCAAAATCTGCGCTCCGGCCGGCGTGGCTGCCGAAAGAAATGTCATCGCCTCGATCCGCGAAAGAGCGTCCGAAACACAGCTCGAAACGTACGGGCCAACATCGTCCCAAGGAGGCCGCCGGTAACCACATCCCCCGGATAATGCGCGCCCAGGTAAACCCGGGAAAAGGCCACCAACCCGGCCACCGCAAAGAAGACACCGCGCCATCGGGGAAACGGGCGCGAAAGCAGAGTCGCTCCCGCAAACGCCGCCGCACTGTGACCCGAGGGAAACGAATAACTTCCCGGCTTTCGGCCCACGACCACGGCGCGGATGATGGAGATGAAGGGACGCTTTCTTCGGAAGTAACGTTTCACCGGTACCTCGACGAGAAACGTTGTCAGATAAAGCGCGGGAAGAACGCGCGCCGCGATGCGCCAGCCAGAGGGACGGTCCTTCGCCATAGCCAACGCCAGAACCAAAAGCCACGCATGGCCGCCGGTCATGACCCGGCTGAAATGCCAGAACGCCCGATCGACCCATCGCGGGTGCGGCAGGTGGTTCACGGCTAGAAAAACCCAAGTGTCCACGGCATCGAAAGGTTTCAGCCGCCGGAGCAAGGCCTCGCGGAGCAAACTGCGTCCGCGTTCCACGCGGGGAGACGCCTCGTCGCGGGCCGCTTCCTCAATCGCATCATCCAGAACATACCCCTCCGATGCCGAAGCGACCTGCACGGCCGTTTCGGCGAGCCCCGCAGCCGGCTTGTCCGATCTCGCCGCGCTGTCGACCGCGGTGCGAATGGCTGCACTTTGTTCGCCTGCCCGTGCCTCCGGCTCCCGGTCGGGAATCTCCTCCTCCCGGACATCGTCGTTTTGCTCCAGTTGATCCAAGGCCGCCTCGGCATCGCGGTCGTTTTTCACTTCGGCGAAACTCCGTTGAAGGGCTTTTCGTGCTTCGATGCGGGCTCCCGTGGCCTCGGCCTCGGAGGTGGCGTCCGATGGTGCATGAACCAAAAGCGCATCCGGCAGGCACCGAATCACAACCGGGGTCCGGCCGGTTGGTTCACCATCGGCATGAACAGGCACGGCGCGCGTGCTCCGAACCACCACCTCGCGTGCTTGTAACGTTTCGACTTTCGGCGACCGCCGCAGCTTGCCCCGACGGATGGAGAAAAAATGTCCGAGCAATTCCAGCTTCGAAAAATCCCGATAGATCGTGATTGTGAGGAGTCCGTCTCCAATGCGCGCACCGGGAGACACGGTAAACCCGCCGCCATAATACGGCCCGTTCGCGACGACCACGAGCAACGCCCGGCGGCGAAGCACACGCACCGCATGGCGATGACCGTGGGACGACACGTATCCGCGCAGCGTGAGATGGAACGTCTGCGCCGGATAATCCAGCGTTCGTGCAGCGATGTCCCACCATTTGGTCCAGTTCCCTTCCTTCACCTCCTCGCCCAACGGAAAAATCGTGGCATCCAGCCCGATCCCGGCGGCTTCGAAAAATGTCCGCCGTCCATCGAGTTCACCCGCATCAATTTTTCGGACGTCGCCCGCGAGGATCACCACGGTGGCAGTATGCAGCTCGGATGGCATCCCGATGGAACGGGCAATGTTGTTGAACGTTCCCGTCGGCAGGATCCCGATGGCGACGCCGGAACCGCAAAGCGTCCGCGCGACGAGGCCGACCGTGCCATCGCCACCGGCAACCAGCACCGTGTCCACCCCCGCGCCGACCGCCTCGCGGGCGATGGCCGCCGCATCGCGCTCCGGCCGGGTCTCGTGAACTTCGACCGACCAGCCGGCGGCCCGGAATGGCACCGACATTTCGTCCGCCGTTTTGCCGCCGGAATTGGCATCACCTGCCGCGGGGTTGACGATCAACCACGCCGAGCGAGGCAGGGCTCCACCCGAGACGACTTCGTGAGGCGACAAATCATTCACTGCGACGAATCGGATTTGCAACAGCCGCTGCGTGTCGGGAATTCCCGGGCCGGTCGAAGGCGACGCTTGAAAGAGCATCTGATCCGAAAGCGGGTCTCCGAGAAACGACGAAGGACGATCTCGCGAGCGTGACCCGGCGGGGTGGCTTTTCCCAATAATTGGGCTCGATTCCTTGGCGCGGGGCGTCTAGATGAAACTTATGGCAACTACAAAAAAGACAAGCACCCGCAAAGCAAACCCCGCCCTGATGAAACCCGTTCAGCCCGATGCTGTCCTCGCCGTCGTGGTTGGTTCCGCCCCGCTTCCGCGCACGGAACTCACCAAAAAGGTGTGGGATTACATCAAGAAAAACGGCCTTCAAGACGAGAAGAAGCGCACGAACATCAATGCCGACGCTGCTCTTCAGGCCGTCTTCGGTGGCAAGAAGCAGGTCACGATGTTTGAGATGACCAAGCTCATCTCGGCGCACGTCAAGTAACCCTCCGAAATCGAATTCGACTCCGGATCTCCGGAGCCCCAACGCCCCGCCCCTTACCGGGCGGGGTTTTTTTACCTTTTGAGCGCGCCGCTCGAAAGACCGCGGACAAAGAGCTTCATCGTGAAGAGGAAAATGACGATGAGCGGGAGACTGGCGACAAAAATGCCGCCATCGTGCGTCCCCATTCCTTCACATATTCTCCGTCCAGGTAGATAAGACCCACGCCGATCGTGAAGAGCTCGGGATCTCGCAAGACCACGAGCGGCATGAGGAAGTCGTTCCAAGAGCCGAGAAACATCAGGATCGCAAGCGTCTCCAAAATGGGTCCGCTCATCGGCACGACCACATTGCGCAATTGCGCAATGTGTGACGCCCCGTCCATCTCGGCGGCTTCAAACAGGTCGCGCGGGATTTCCTCGATGAAATTCCGCAGCACGTAGATGCAAAAGACCTGACCGCCCGAAATGCCGAGGATGATGAGTGCCCAGAGCGTTTTCAGCAGGTTCATCTGCTGGAGAAGCGCGAAGAGAGTGATGATATTGGCCACTCCGGGCATGAGCATCAGTAACATGCGTTTCGCTCGGCTTGGGGGCGGGTGATGCCCTCGGCATCAGCTGCCAAAAGCACGCGCAGGCCGTCCTTGGCATCGTCAGCACTCAGATAAGCGAATCCGAGCGTGAGAAAAAAGTCCCGCCGTCCGGGCTTGGAGGAGAGGGACTCCGCCAACGGCTCGAGCGCACGAAGGGCTGCCAGTCGCTCGGAGCGTTTCGAAAAGCTGGTTTCCGTAAGGGCCACGATCCGACTGGCGGTATTTTCCACCACCGGGTTCCCACTCCGCAGGGCAACGAGCTCTTTACACGCCGTCAGGGCTTCGGAATATCTTGGCGGCGAGACGTAGTCGGAAAGGATCTTTGCCAGAAAGAACTTCGAGAGCAGCCCCTTCAGATCGTTTTCCGACGAGATTGACTCGAAAAGCGCCTCTGCTAGGCGAACGTTCTCTGTCGTTCTCGGCTGAAGATTGAGAAGGGTGGATGCTTCGCCAAACGCACGCTCACGCTCATCAATGCCCGGATGGTCTTTGAGGGCGCGAAACATCCGGTAAGCATCGGAAGCCAGATTGTTCTCAGCCAGTACCCACGCTTCATCCAACGAGGCCGTGGCGTTGGCAGCGGGACAGGGCGGAATCGAGGCTGCAAGCAGAGCGCAGACGACCGCTGCGGCTCTCTTACAAGCGCTCCGCGAGTGGACAAAGTCCACAAATCGGGGGGGCCAGCATCCGGAGGAAAATCTACACCGAGCCCTCAGCAGGCAGGAACTGTGGCGGTCCGTTCCACCGTCGGGCGGCGTGCTGCCACCCAGACCAGAAGAACCAAGGCCCCGAAAAGAAGGTCGGAAACCAACGAATTGCGGAAAAACATCCAAGTGGGCGGGAAACCCGAGAGACCAACGGTGAGCGACATCCAAAGCCCTTCCAAGCCACGCGGATAGGCCGGGTTAAGCAGCCAGCCAAGGGCATTCGTCACCAGATAGAAAATCACACTGCCGCCCAAGAGAGTTCCAAAATACCCGAAAAGCCCAAACGATTTGCGCGAAGCGAGCCAGCGTCCCAAGCCGACGACCGCCAGCGTGCATAGCCAAGCTCCGGCTTGCGCCCCACTGAAAAGCGGGAAGCCCAGCGTAAGACTCAGCGCCAAGTCCGAAATCACCAAAGCACCCAGCGGAAGGATCCACGCCAGGAGCCCGGGAAGAAACAACGCCCCGCAGAAAGCCGCGGCTATCAGGGGCGAAAAGTTCGGCAACTCCGGAAGGACAGACGCACGCAAAACACGGGCCGCCACAATGGCCAGAATACAAGAAGCGATGAGAATGGCCGCACGGCGGGTGCCATCACGGACGGAGAAGGTCGAGAGTGAGCTCATGGAAGGCGACAGAATAAGGAGGTCATCAGATCCTGTGCAAGCCGCGAGGGCGAGAAACGCTTTGTTTTATGTCCCATGTCAAAAGGTGAATCCGAGACCGAATTGCCAGTTTCCAAGCGGGTCTCCGTCTTTTCGGATCAGGTTCAGCCCGTAATCGAGCCGGATGGCCCCGAGCGGTGTGTAGAAGCGAACGCCGGCACCGGGAGCAACGCGCGTCTCATCCCAGGCCATCTGCTGCACCTCCGGCGCGAGATTTCCAAAGTCCGTGAAGGCGGCCACGAAGATCCCGCGCCAAAGCGGCCACTGGAGCTCGAGATTCGCCTGCAGGTAGGCGAGCCCGCCGAGTGGCACGCCCTCGCTGTTGCGGGGAGCCATGCCGTCGAACTGGAAACTCCGCACCGAATCCGGGCCTCCCAGAAAAAACCGCTCGGGCACCGGAATCGAATCCGTGCTGCCATAAGGAACGATCAGGCCCGCCCGGTGATTGAAAATCAAAAACGGTACGAACGGCCTTTCAGGCTCGATTTTGAGAAGCGGCACATACCACGTAGCCTGAGCCGTCGCCCGGAAATACGAAAGCTCGCTGAGCAGCGCGGTGGTGGCCACCCCGAGGTCGTAGCGCAGGTTGTAGCCGCTCTTGGGAGCGAGAAGGTCATTTCGCGTATCGACCTGCTGACGGAAGGAAAGAATGCCCAGGCGGTAGTTCTCCAGCTCGCTCTCGTCCTGATCCGAAAAATCATCCACGTCAGTCACGAGTCGCCATTCATAATCAATGCCCCATCCGGTCAGCGTTCGGTCATTGTCCCGCACCGAAAGTCCGACGACCGATCCAAACGAGACAGCCCGGTAGGCGGGAAGTTCACGCCGCGCACCAAATGCCGTGACCCGTCCCCGAATGTCCTGCCCGAACAGCCACGGATCTTCGAGCGAAAGCGAGCCGCCATAACTCCGCTGCGACACATAGGCATCCGCACTGAAGCGCTGAAGACTTCCGAGGAAATTGCGATCTACAAATGTCGCGGTGGCAAAAGCCCGGTCCCATTCGCTGTAACCCACGGTTCCTGTGAGGTGCCGGGCCTTCCCCTCCTCGACCGACAGGCCCACATCGACCGTGCCGTCCTCACGCGGCGTGGTGGAAACCTGGACGCTCGAGAAGGCACCCGAAAACCAAAGCCGGCGCTCCCCGTCCAAAGCCGCCGCCGCGTTGAAAGGCCCTCCGCTTTTCACGCCGAACCGGCGGATGATGGCAGATCGCCGGGCACGCTGGACGCCGTTGGCCGTAATGTTTCCAAAGATCATCTTTTGGCCGGGCTCGATTGTTACAACGAGGTCCACGGCCCCTTCGCCCAGGATCTCCGGTTCGGCCCGCGCTGCGGCAAAATAGTAACCCGTCGAGCGCAAAAAATCGACCGCCCGCGTCCGCGCGAGGACTTCGTCCCCCGGACGATAGGGGCGATTCACAAATGTCTGAAGTGTGCGTTCGAGAGCGGCTTCTTCCGGGGTGGATGGTCCGTCGATCCGAACTGCACGCACGGTATACCGAATGCCTTCTTCGATGCGAATCCGGACATCCATCGTCCCGCGTGCCGGACCAGGCACGGCCTCGAAATCCACGATGGCATCCAGAAAGCCATCCGCCACATACGCCAGCCGGATGGCCGCCACGGCATCCTCCACGGCCGACTGCACGAACCGCAGACGGCCGAACGGCGAAAGGGTCGCCTGGCGAACAGACGACTCGAAGATCGCCCGCACCCGATCCCGGTCAATCGCCGCTCCACCCTCGTAATCGACCCGTCCGATCCAAAGGCGCTCGCCTTCGTTTATCCTAAAAACAACGCGTTCCGGCGAAAACTCATAGGTCACTTCGGCATCCGGAAATCCCTCTTGGAAATAAAACTCCCGCAGAAAAAAGGCACCGTCATCCGCCGTCGTCACATCGTTCTCGATCCGGACATCGTAACGCGCCAGTGCCCGCATCAGTTGGGTATCCCGAAACAGCGTGTTGCCATCAAAGACCACCTCCGGAGCCGCCCGGGCCATCAGCGCGGTCGCAAAAAGCACAAACCACGCGGCCGGCCAAACCGGCATCCACGATTTCACCGGAACCGCCAGGTATAGGTGACGCCGCCTTGGTAGAATCCGTTGTGGTCCCGCCCGGTCAGGAGGCCGAATTCATTCCAGAGTTGAAAAGTTCCGCGCAGCGCGGTGGCCTCGCCGGAATAGCGCGCCGACGTTGCTGTGAGGCTGAGGCGATTGACAAAGTTTTCCATGTCGATCCCCGGCAGATTGACCTCCCGCGCCAACGCCCGCAGGAGGAACAACCCTCCCTGCCCCACGGCGGCTTCGCCGAAGCCGGCTCCGGATGTGGCCCCCGGGGCAATTCCTGTCGTCAACAAAAGTACCAGCGATTCCTGCGGGAGCGGAGGCTCGGAGCGGAGGATGATTTTGTTCTCGTTCAACGGGCCGAAAACATAGGCCTGCACATCGTAGTCGGGAAGCGACGCACGGCCGCGAATGTCGAGCATGGGCATCCATGGAATATCGGGAAGAAAATCGATCTGGCCGTCTGGAATATCCAAGGTCGTAAACGGAAGAAACGCACGCACGTCGCGGAGTTGAATCCGGCCGATGGGGACCGGATCGCCAAGCGTTCCGGTGAAGGTCAAAGCGGGAATGATCTCGCCATCGGCCAGATTGCCCTTCAGCAAAAACGGGGTCTCGTTCTGCACTTTCACATCCAGCGTCCAACGGTCGAAGGGAGACGGCACCATTCCCGGCGGAACGGGCGAGGAAACAATCATGGTTTGCTGCGCGGGCGTGGGCACGAGAAGGGGGGTGACCTCCAAGCGACGGTAGATCCGGCCGTCCACGAGGCGGATCGAGCCCGCGACCGATCCACCAGCCGGGCCACCGGAAGCCGCGAGGTCGATATTGGCCCGGAGCCGCATCCCAGCATCGCGTGCAAGAAGAACTTTGTCGCCCTTGAACCGCAGATCGAATTGCGGGCCGGCGAAAGCCATGGTGCCGGAAAGGGAAAATGGACCGGCCCCGACTTCGCCGCGAAACGTTTCCACCCGGGCTTGTGTCCCGTCAAACACGATTGCCGCATTTAGATTCGTCACCGGCGGCGTCCGGGCCGAGATTTCCAGAAGTCCATTGCTCAAATCCAGCCGACCCTCGGCAACCGGAGCGGCAATCGTTCCGGTGGCGTGAATGCGTCCGGAAAGATCACCGGCGATCCGACGAGCCGGGCCGATGAGAGGGCGGAAGACCGAGATATCCGTTCGGGGAAACTCAGCCGTTAGATCGAAGGAACCGTCGGGATTCACCCACCGCCAATCGCCCGACCCTGTCTGCGTGAGACCGAAGGGCATGCGGCCCCGGAGCGTCAACGGACGGAAACCGCGGGTGGCCAGCGAGCCGTCGAGTGTGGCCCCTCCCGCTCCGCTGAGGAAGGTCAGATCCAGCTTCGACTCCGGGAACGTGGCATCGGATCCGTAGCGAAGCGCATTAACGGTAAGACTGCCTTTGGACCACATGCTTGCGGGCACGCCTCCCGCGTCGACGTTCAATGCCAGTTGCCCGGTCAGCAGAGGTTCCTGCCCGAACAAACTCGCGAGTGTGGCGAGGGAAAGTGTGCGCGGGGTTTTCAGGGAAATCCAAGCCTCGCGGTCGGCTGCGATGGCTGCGCGCCAATCGGTGCCGCCGAGCATCGCAAAGAGATCAATGGGGAAAAACAGCCCGCCTTCCAGCAGCGTCTCGCGTCCGGTCCGGAGTTCCACATCGCCGAGCGTCACGCCCGTCGCCGCCATCGTGGCGCTGGCCTGCAATCGAACGCCATTGTTTTCGATGGCGAACCGGGAGAAATAGACGTTCTGCGGCGAATACGTGCCGGCGAAATCGCCCGAGAGCCCGGCGGGCGTGTGGGTGGAAACCAGATCGCGGAGGCCGATTTCGAACGCTCCGGAGTGGGCCCGGAGTGTCCCATCCCCCTGCCAGCGCAGGTCGAGCGCACCCGACGCGACATCCTCGCTACCGGCGACGACGGCTGTATAGCGGGCGAGATCAGCGACGCGGGCTGTGATTTCTCCCGCATACATATGGGGAGCGGCGAGACCGATCGTTCCCTTGCCTTCCAGAAGATCTTTCCCGGCGTAGATTTCCAATTGCGCGATTTCTACTTCGGATTTCTTGAAAACGGCTTCGAGTTTGGCCCCGTTCAGCGAGAGATTGCGAAAGGCGATATTCGAAGCTTCGACGCTTAAAAAGCCGTCGAGCTGTCCTTCGCGGCCGCTCACGGTGCCGGCCGCGCTCATGCGGCCGTCGAGTTCTTCGAATCCCGCCCCGGCGAGGCCGCCGAGAGCCCCCAGTTCCTCGATGTTGGCGCGGATGTTGAAGAGAAACGGGGCCTGCGCGATTTTCGACCAGCCTTCCGCGAGCGAGATCTCGCCGTTCAGGTGGACCCGGTTTTCTTTCTGGCAGAGGTCGAAATCGGAGACGACCAATCGGCGGTGAATGAGGCTTGCGCCTGCCTCGAGTGTTTCCCAGCCGCGTTCCTCCCAGCGAACGCCTTCCGCGACCACCCGCAGCGACGCCTCGGCATCCGCGGGACGTCGCGGATCGCCGCGAAAGGTCACCCGTCCCTCCACCAGCCTCCCGGCCACCCGTGCTCCCGATTCGGCCAGCGCGGGGAGCGGGGCAAGCGGCACGTTGGACGCCCAGACGGCGGCTTCCAGATTCTCTCCGATTGTCAAATCGCCACGAACCGTCCCGCCGAACAACGCGAGCCGGAACGAGGCAGCGGGTCCCCTTTTTTGCAGGGTGTCGACTGAGATGGTCTCAAAAACCACACCGCTTTGCAGTTCCAGCTGACCGAGCGACAATACGCCCGTCTTCCAAAGGGTCGAGGCCTGAAGCGGGCCGAGGGTTTTGGACCAATCCGGCGTTTGCGCGGTGAACTCCCGGAGCACGGCTGTTCCCGGACCGTCTTCCCGGAGGCGGAGGGAGAAATTTCGGACACTGAATCGCTGGTCGTCCGCCTGGACGTCGAGCGAGAGATTCTGCACTTCGATCGTTTCGGGGAGGATGGCCAGTTCCGGCGGAGCCACGGGGACATCGGCGGCGTTCAGACTACCCTCGACGCCTTGGAGCGACAGACGCGGGATCCATCGTCCGGACTTCTCAAACCACGCGCCGGGCCCAGCCAGAACGATCTCCAGCGAGCCGATGGAGAGGTCGGTAAACGGGTCCTTGCGAAGCCGGACGCCGTCCAACCGGATGGGCGAACCCACTTGCACCCGCGCGCCGGCGATGCGGGCGTCGACCCCCTGCGTTGCGAGAAATCGGACCAGTCCGGTCCGCAATCCCCAGCTCAACACCGGGCCGTGGCCAAACCAAAACACGACCGCGATCAGGGCCAGCACGAAGGCGGTCCGGAGAGGGCGGCGGGATTTCTTGGCAGGTGTTTCAGGCATGAGGCGAAAAATCTACACAGCTCGGGGTCAGAAATCGATGTCGATGCCGGTGCCGCTCGCGAATTTTCCATCCCGGACGATGCAGCGGGTCAGTCGGGCTCCCGATTCGACGCAGGCATTCTCCCACAGGACGCAATCTTCCAAGATCGCACCGGCACCCACCGTGGCGCCGTCGCCGACCGCGCACGTTCCTTCCAATCTTCCGTCGACCCGCGCCGAGTCGGCCACCGCACGGGGCCAGTCGGCGGGCGCATGGGAGAGGCGGTTGGTCGCCAGCCATTCGTGGGCGGCGAGATAGGAATCCCGCGTACCCAGATCGAACCAAAGACCGTCCTTGATGACGTGCCCTCCGACCGGCAGACCCTGTCGGAGGAGTTTCAGATAAATCGGAATCACGGATATCACCGCGCCAAGGGGGATCTGCGTGAAGAGCTGCGGGGAGACGACACTGACGCCGGTGAAAAGAAAGGCGGGTTCGTGACGGCCGCCGATGGCACCCCGGATATCGGTGAGGCGACCGGACCCGGGATCACATTGCACGTGGAGAGGTCCGCCCTCGGTCCGCAGGGCGAGAGTGGCCAGATTTCCGGAAGAAAGGTGGCGCTCGATGAGCGGCTCCAGGGGAAAATCGGCCAGCACGTCCCCGTTATAGACAACAAACGGCTGGTCTCCGAGAAGGTCGGCGGCATTTCGAAGACCTCCGCCGGTATCGAGAAGCACCGGCTCATGACGGAACAAAACCTCACAGCCACGATAATCGGTCCGCCCGTCTTCCGCGCCCATCAACCGGCCGTAGGCCGCGGCTTGGTGATGGGTGTTAACGACGAATGAGCGGATCCCGACCGAGAGGAGGTGATCCATGGCAAACGTGATCAACGGCTTGCCGAAAAGAGGCACCAGTGGCTTCGGCCGTCCCTCCGTGAGCGGACGCAGGCGCGTGCCGAGACCGGCTCCGAGAACAAATGCGCGGGAGATCATCCGCGGGCAGCCCCCGCGGCGAGCCGGAGAATCGCATCCGCCGCGCAAGCGGCACCGAATCCGTTGTCGATGTTCACCACCGTGACACGGCTTCCGCAACTTGTGAGCATGCCGAGCAGGGCGGCGAGACCTCCCAAGTTTGCTCCGTAGCCGACGCTGGTCGGGACAGCGATCACCGGCCGGTTCACCAACCCGGCCACGACACTGGGCAGCGCTCCTTCCATGCCGGCCACCACCACCAAAACGCCACACGCACGGAGGTGGTCGACCTCGCCAAGAATCCGGTGCAGCCCCGCGACGCCCACATCGGTGATGCGTTCAACCCGCTGACCGAATGCCTCGAGGGTAACCGCCGCTTCCTCCGCCACCGGCAGATCCGTCGTGCCGGCGCAGACGACCCCAACCGGCCACGGGGACGTGGACGGTTCGCAGGATCCGATGGTCAGACATCGCGCGCGCTCGTGCCAGCGGGCTTCGGGAAAAGCGTTTGCCACGGCGTCGAATTGCTCACGGCTCGCCCGGGTGCCCAAAACCGGCTGCCCGGCCCCGCGCAGAGTCGCGGCGATGGCGGCGACTTCGGCGGGAAGTTTTCCTTCACAAAAAATTGTCTCGGCGCGGCCGCACCGGTCCTGACGGGCGAGGTCGACCCGGGCGAACTCAGCGCTCATCGGAGAAATACATCCGCATCGGCACCATGCCGCTCTCGACAAACCCGTGCTTGATATAAAATTGGCGGGATTCGCTCGGCCGGTCGGTAAGCAGCGTGATTCGCAGAAACTTCTTTTGCCGCGCGAAGTCCAGAGCGTGCTGGAGCAGGCGCGACCCGTATCCCTGCCCGCGGTGGTCGCGATGGATCACCAGGTCTTCCAGCAGAAGCACAAAGCCGCCTTCCGCGGTGCTGATGGTGATGAGCAAATTGATCATCCCGATGATCTTGTGCTGATTCCGCGTCACAAAGATCCGTCCGCGCGAGGGCTGCTCGAGAATGAGGCGGAGACCGCGGATCTGTTTGTCGCGATCAGGTGTGAAATCCTCTTCCTGCGAGAAGAGGTCGTAAAGCAAATCGGTGAGCTCGGAGAGGTCATCCAGCGTCGCCGGCTCAATGCGCAATTCACTCATACAGGGGTCTTTATCCCACAAGTCCGCGCCCGGTGCAATCCGGGACGTCATCCTTGGTAGCCGAAAAGTCCGCGGTTTTTGATGAGGGCCGCGACTTCGGCCGGCACCATTCTTTCCCAGGCGGGATCATTGTTTCGGATGAGGGCGAGAACGTCGGCCGCGCGGATCGGCAGGTATTCGGCATGGTAATCGGTGAGGCCTTCGACGAAATGGTTCTCCAAAAGGTGCGCGTAGAGGTGTCGGAGATTTGCCGCGACGTGAAAATTGTCGGCGGTGACCACTTCGCCGTCGGGCATGAGGCGTGGGTAAACGTAAAGTTTGACGCCATTTTTGAAGAGGCGACCGAGCCCTTCGAGGATGCCCCCCTCGAGATCGGCGTAGAATTTTTCTTCGAAAAGCTCGTGCATGCCCGGAATGCCGAGCGGAAGGCCGATCATTTTGTCGGTGTAAATCGCGAGGTAGTTCACCAAGCGGTGGTATTCGCCATAATTTGAAATAAGAACCGTCCGTCCAAGGGCTCCGAGCATATCCACGCGATCCAGGAAATCCTGAAGATCGAGGTGGCCGGTGGAGAGGAGGTTTTTCATCGTGATTTCCATGAGGATCTCGGGCTCGGCTCCGGCGAGCGCTTCTTCGCCGAGGAATCGCCGACGCGCACAATCGAGCATGTCGTTTGTGATGAGGGTCACCGGGCGAAAACTCCCGCGCTCGACCAAGAGCGGCTTTTTGTAAAAAGCATCCGCTGCCTGCACGACTTCGCCATCGGCCCGGAAAAGCGTCGCTTTGGTCAGCCCCTGCACGACCAACTGCAGGCTCATGATGCGATTGTCCACCCCGGCAAAGGCCGGACCGTCGAAACGGATCATGTCGATGGTAATCCGGCCCGGCGCGACGTCGTCAAGGAGGGCGCCAATCAGGTTTTCCGGCTCGTGCGCGAGGTGATAGGCCCCGTGAATCAAGTTCACTCCCACGATGCCGAGAGCTTCCTGCTGCTGGAGATTCTCGGCATCGAGCATGCGAACATGGAGAATGATCTCACTGTGCGGCGCGCGGGGCTCATGCTGAAACCGCAGTCCCATCCAGCCATGGGATTCGTCGTGCCGCCGGAAACTCCGGGCAGCGACGGTGTCGGCGAAGGCGAAAAACTGGCGCTCGGCCCCCACCGTCTTGTCCAGCCGCTCGATGAGCAGTTCGTATTCGTGAGTGAGCATGGTCGCCAGACGCGCCCGGCTGACGTACCGCTGTGACGCTCCGTAGATGGCGTCGCTAAAGGTCATGTCGTAGGCGGAAATCGTTTTGGCGATCGTCCCCGCCGCACCGCCGACAGCAAAAAACCGGCGGGCCACTTCCTGACCAGCTCCAATCTCGGCAAACGTCCCATAAAGCCGTCGGTCCATGTTGATCTGGAAGGCCTTTTTGTTCGTCTTCTGCTCGGTTGTCGACACCATGGCCCAAGGCGTATCACATCCGCCCCGCCAACAAAAGACCGAGGCGTTCCTCGGGGATTCCCGGAGATTTTGACAGGGCAAATTCTTGTTCCCTTTGCGGGCCTGCCACGTAGGTTGGGGCGTGATGAATCCCTCGCGTTTACCGGACGACGATTTTTATCCGCTGATTGAGGCCAGGCACTGTGACCCGTTTCGGGTGCTTGGCTTGCGGGAGTTTCAGAATTCGTGGGTCTTGCGGGTTCTCCGGCCCGACGCCGCCCGCGTCGAGATGGTCACCGATGGCGGAGAGCGACTCGAGTTGCGGCGGATTCACGAGGCCGGGCTCTTTGAAGAAACCATCGGCAGCGGGCCATCCGCTTATACGCTGGAGTTCACCGGTCACAATGGCGACCGCTGGCGCGCCCGGGATCCGTATTCGTTCGGTCCGGTCCTCGGTGAGATGGATGTGTATCTCTTCAACGAGGGCACGCACTACGACATTTACAAAAAGCTCGGGGCGCACGTGCGCGAGATCGACGGGGTTCCCGGCGTTCACTTCGCCGTTTGGGCTCCCTCGGCCCAGCGGGTCAGCGTCACCGGGGACTTCAATGGCTGGGACGGACGCATCCATCCCATGCGCAAACTCGTGCCGTCCGGAGTGTGGGAAATTTTTCTGCCCGGCGTGCATGAGGGCGCCCACTACAAATTCGAGATTCGCGGCCCGCACGGCGAGGTCTTTCTCAAGACCGATCCCTACGCCTTCTTCGCCCAGCATGGCCGGAGTACCGGGTGCATGGTTTTTGACCTGAACCGCTACGGCTGGGCGGACGGCGAGTGGATGGAAAAACGCGCGCAGCGCGATCCCTATGCGTCGCCGATGAGTATTTACGAAGTCCATCTCGGCTCGTGGCAACGGGCGGCGGATGATGGCGACCGCATGCTGAGTTATCAGGAACTCGGCGACCGTCTCATCCCCTATGCGAAGGAAATGGGCTTCACACACCTCGAGCTTCTCCCGGTCATGGAGCATCCCTTCGACGGCTCATGGGGCTATCAGGTCGTAAACTACTACGCGCCCTCGAGCCGGTTTGGAAATCCGGATGAGTTCCGCCAGTTTGTCGACCGGTGTCACCAAGCGGGAATCGGCGTAATTCTCGACTGGGTGCCGGGGCATTTTCCGAAGGATGCGCACGGCCTGGCGCGGTTCGATGGCACGTGTCTTTACGAACATGAGGACCCGCGCCTCGGCGAGCACATGGATTGGGGCACGCTCATCTTCAACTACGGGCGCAACGAGGTGAAAAATTTCCTTATCGGCAATGCCCTCTTCTGGATGGATGAATACCACATTGACGGACTGCGCGTGGATGCGGTGGCATCGATGCTTTACCTCGACTACTCGCGCAAACCCGGCGAGTGGATTCCGAATTGCTTTGGCGGACGCGAGAATCTCGACGCCATCGCTTTTCTCAAACGCTGCAACGAAGTGAGCTACGAGCGCTTCCCCGGGATTCTGATGATCGCCGAGGAATCCACCGCGTGGCCGGGCGTTTCGAAGCCGACCTACA
>CAZEYT010000006.1:0-62285 GCA_964516295.1 uncultured Chthoniobacterales bacterium
TTCATACAAGCTCGGGCGGCATCGGCTTTTCCGAAAGCGCGAACTCCTTGAAGCCATCCGGCAATCCACCAAAGCGAGCCTCGACGAAATTTTGAGATAGTGCCGGGTAGAAAAAAAAGAGTGGGGCGGGCTGTGGGATCGAAACCGGCGCTGTCGCTCTCCACGCCTTGCCCGTTCTCGTCAGAATGCGGGACTGTCGCCCGATGGGAACAGGGCCGCATTCTGACGAGGCGGGCGGGGCGTGGGCCGTATGGCTCAGGCAACCATCTTCCGAACCACCTTGGGCGTGAGTGAAAACCATTCCTTGCCCTCTGCTTCCGTCACAAGCTCCCGGTAGTGTTCAAACAGCATTTTCGGACTGTTTCCGGCCTCTAGCGCGACCTGGGGGGCGCTTTTCGTTACCGCCATGCGGTAGGAGCAGAACGAATGCCGCAGCCCGTTGTGAACCAGCTTTACCCTCGGCTTGTCCTTCTCGTCATTCAGCGTGGATTTTGCCGCCGCAAACAGGCGGGTAAAGTGAACCTCGTTCCGAATGTCTGGCAATACCGTGCCGTCTTTTTTGGCGTAGGGCTTGAGCCATTGTGCCAAGGCCGGGCAGATCGGAGCCAGCCGCCGCGTCGCGGTTTTGGATTTATCCCTGCCAACCTCGACATAGCCTTTCTCAAACCAAATGTCCTTCCATTCCAGCCGCAGAATTTCAATGCTCCGCAGCCCGGCAAAGCCTCCGAGGGCCACGAAGGGCAAGAACCTCTCATCCACGTAATGGAGCAGCGTGGCGAACTCTTGCGGGGTATAAATGCCAATGCTACCGCCCTTCTTGCCATCATGCCGCGTAACAAACTCTGCTTCGGTCTGTTCACCTCGTGGCAGGTAGTTCTTGTCGCGAGCATAGGAAAACAGCGTGACCATCGCCATGCGGTAATTGTTCTTCGTGCGGTCTCCGGCGTCGTCCATCCCGTCAAGCCACCTGTCGATGTCAACCGCCCGGATGTCGCGGATTTCCCCGTTAAATGCTTTCGCTGCTCGGTTGAGCTTCGAGGTAAGGTCTTCGACATATCGCTTGCTCTTCTTGCCTTTGATGGCGGCGAGGTATGTTGTGACCAGATCGGGCAGGGTGATCGGCTGCAACGCGCCCCGGCGCTGTTCTTGCTCGCGCTGTTTGGCGTAGAATTCCACCGCTTGGAGAATCGAAGTGTCGCCGAGAATCCGCCGTGCGTCCGCGTATTGGCGGGCTACATCCGTCAGGCCGACCTTGAAGGGCTCAATGATTTCCAGAGCATCCGTGATCGCCGCAGTCTGCTTGAGCGTGAAGGTGGTGACATGCAGCTTTCCCGCCGATAGCTCCTCAATGAGCGCCTTTGCCCTGCGCCGGGCATCCTCGATGCTCGACACCCGTTCCATCTTTCGCTTGCCCTCTTTGTAGTAGGCCAGAAGAAAACTTTCTTCCCCGCGCCGCAGAGCGAGGTAGATTGGAATCTTGATGCCCTTACCTTCGATAATTTCCAGCGGGCCACGCTCGCTCTTGCTGTCCTTGGGAATGATTGTTGCCATAAGATAATCTTGATTGTTACCCATATGTTACCCAATGCCTTTATTTTGTCAAATACAGAGTAAAGTCAACGTATTCGAACCCTGCATCGCGCACCATTTTCCGATTCCTGACCCCGTAAGGACGAGGAGTAGGAAATCAAATTTTCGACCGGTGTCGACACGGCGGCCCGAACGACAGGACCGAAATGGCCTGCCGGGTGACCGGGATCTTACGCGCCCACGGCCTCCTGCTCCCGGAGCCGGCCAACGCTGTCATTCGGCGTCTGCTCGAAGATTGCCAAACCCAGGTCTGGGCGGACGAAACGTGTCGTTTCTCTCGTCTGTCGTGCCGCGTTGGATTTTCTTCGCGGGGCGGTTCGAAATAAGCGGTTGCTTTCGGCGGGAGGTCCATGCATTCTGTCCGGCTACAAAATTTTTATGAGCCAGCATCCGAGTTTGAAAGGCAAAGGGGCGATCAAAGCCAAGCGCAGCGTGTTGAAGCGGTTCGAGCGGGTTGATCTGCTCAAGAAGCGTGGTCAGTTCAAGGAAGGCCAGCGCGTGATCGGGCTTCCGAAGACGAAACCGGAAGATTAATCGCGTTTTGTCCAACATGCGGCTGAACCGGTTTTTGGCAGCCGCGGGCTTTGGGTCCCGCCGGGCCTGCGATCAATTGATCGCGGATGGGGCGGTGACCTTGAATGGTCGTCGGGTGGAAAAACTTGCGACCGTGGTGGCTGCGGACGATGACGTTCGGGTCAACGGACGGATCGCGCGGGTTTCGGCTCCGGTTTATATTCTTCTTCACAAGCCGCGGGGTTACGTGGTGACACGGGCGGATGAGCTCGGGCGTCGCACGGTATTCGACCTTCTCCCGCCGGAATTCTCAGGACTTTTTCATGTGGGTCGACTCGACAAGGAAAGCGAGGGACTTCTTCTCCTGACCAACGACGGCGAGTTGGCACAGCGTCTGACGCATCCGGCACACGAGGTCGAAAAGGAATATGAAGTGACGCTCGACAAGGCCTTCGATGCCGCGCACACGGCAAAAATGCTTCGCGGGTTCCACATCGAGGGTGGCCGGGCAAAGTTCGAGCGCCTTCAAATCCTCTCGGCGAACCGTCTCAGGGTGGTTCTTCGACAGGGATTGAAACGCCAGATCCGTCTCATGTTTTACGATCTGGGTTATGAGGTCGAGCGACTCGTCCGGGTGCGGATCGGTCCGCTGCGGGCGGTGCAGTTGCCGGTCGGACGATTCCGACAACTGAGTCCGTTTGAGGTTCGAGCGCTTGCCGAAAAGATTCCCCGTCCCGCGGCGGCCAAGCCGGCTCCCCGTTCGCGTGCTCCGCGTCCGTCGGCGCCCAAACCCAATCGTCGCCGGACTCTGGCGTCCCGTCGTCCGCCAACTCCGAAATCCTGAGAAATGAAAATCCAGCGCGTCCTTGATTCCAACGGAGCCGAACATTTGGTTCGTTTGCGGGAAGATGGGACGGCGGAGCGATTGCAGGGCGGTCTTTTTGATCGCCCTCGGCCGACCGGTGTTTCGGTCGAAGTGTCGAAAGTTCTCGCACCCGTCGTGCCAGCGGCGGTTTTTTGCACCGGGCTGAATTACCGGAAACACGCGGAGGAAACCGGCGCTCGAATCCCGACGCATCCGGTGCTTTTCATGAAGGCTCCGACGGCCCTTCAAAACCCCGGGGACCCGATTCTGATCCCGACCCATCTGGCAAGCCATCAGGTGGATTTCGAATGCGAACTGGCCATCGTGATCGGGCGCACGGCGAAGAACGTTCCTCGCGAGCGTGCGACCGATTACATCCTCGGCTATACGTGCTCAAACGACGTGAGCGCGCGCGACTGGCAGAAGGACTTCGGCGGAAGCCAGTGGTGTCGCGGAAAAACCTTCGACACCTTCCTGCCGATGGGGCCTGTGCTGGTCACGGCCGACGAGGTTCCGAATCCGAACGCGCTGAGTATTCGCACGCTCCTGAATGGCGAGGTCATGCAGGATTCGACGACGGCCGACATGATTTTTGACGTGCCCGCGCTGGTGGAGTTTTTCAGCGGAAGCACGACCCTGATGCCCGGAACGGTGATTTTGACCGGAACACCGAGCGGCGTTGGCATGGCCCGCAAGCCGCCCGTGTTTCTTCGGCCGAGGGATGTGGTGACGGTCGAGATCGAATCCCTCGGGTCGCTCGCGAACCCTGTTGCTCTCGAAAGTTGAGGGCAATCGGCGAAACGCAGGCGACGGTTGCAAATGCCGGTTTGACATCCCCCGGACGCACCCCTAGAAGCATGGTTTTGACATGAAGCTCGCGGTTACCAAAGAAACCCTCCTCGAAGGTCTGCAACGAATCCAAAACGTCGTCAGCAACCGTGCCACTCTCCCCGTCCTTTCGAACGCGCTTTTGGAGGCGACGGAGTCGGGTTTGCGGCTGACGACGACCGATTTGGAGGTGGGCATTCGTTGCACGATTGAGGCGAAGGTGGAGAAAACCGGGGCGACCACTCTGCCGGCGCGTCGATTGGCGGCCATTGTCCGCGAGCTTCCGAGCTCCGAGGTGATCATCGAAGTCGACGCCAAAAACGTGGCATCCATCCGGTGCGGAGCGAGCTTCTTCAAGATTTTCGGTCTTCCGCAGGAGGAGTTCCCGGCGTTCCCGGCCTTCAAGGAATCCAAATCCTTCACGCTCAAGCAGAGCGAACTTCGCGACGGACTCCGCAAGACGTCCTACGCGATTTCTTCGGACGAGACCCGCTACGTCCTCAACGGCATTCTTTTCTCGCTGGTCGATAACAAGCTCACCCTCGTCGCCACCGACGGGCGTCGGCTTGCCCTTTTCGACAGTGACATTGAGTTCCCGAAGAGCCACGAACGGGACTTCATCCTTCCGACCAAGGCGGTTACCGAGCTCCAGCGTCTGCTGGGCGAAGAAGGGGAGGTCACGATTTCCACGTCGGAGAATCTCGCGTCGTTCGAACTGAACGGAGCGCAGCTCACATCGAAGCTCGTCGAGGGCAATTACCCGAACTATCGCCAAGTCATCCCGGCCGAGGCAAAAGAACGTGTCACGCTGGAGCGGGAGGCTCTCCTGACCTGCGTCCGCCGCGTTTCGCTTCTTAGCAGCGACAAAACAAGTTCGGTGCGGCTGAACTTTACGAAGAACAACCTCGACATCACCGCCAACACGCCGGAAGTCGGTGAGGCGAAGGAGTCGATGGCCATCAACTACCGTGGCAAGGATCTTTCCATCGCGTTCAACCCGGAATTTCTGATGGACCCGTTGAAAAATCTGCCGAACGATGAAGTTTACATCGAATTGATCGATGAGATGAGTCCGGGTGTGTTGAAGATTCAGACGCCGTTTCTCTACGTGATCATGCCGATGCGCGTGTCGGTGTGAAGTTGTCGGAGCACCTTTGGGGCATCGATCTCGGGGGAACAAAAATCGAGGGGGCGATTATCGATCCCTCCCGTCCCGACTGGGCCGTTCATCGTTTGCGTCGCGAGACGGGAGCATCGCTGGGATATGACCATGTCGTGTCACAGATCGCGCTGGTGGTGTCCGATATGGAAGCGGCTTCGGGAGAAAAACGTCCGGCTCGAATCGGCATCGGGACGCCCGGGGCCATCGAGCCGTCGACCGGCACGCTCAAGAATTCCAACTCAACCTGCCTGAATGGTCGTCCGCTCCGCAGCGATCTGGAACAGCGTCTGGGGTGTGAGGTGGTTTTGGCGAATGACGCCAATTGTTGCGCATTGGCGGAGGCGACTTTAGGGGCGGGCGTCGGGTACGACGTGGTTTTTGGGGTGATCCTTGGAACCGGAGTAGGCGGCGGATTGGTCGTCCATGGTCGGGTTCTGAATGGATGTCACGGCATCGCAGGCGAGTGGGGGCACAATCCCATCGCCGGGGAGTCGCATCCGTGTTACTGCGGGCGTCGGGGGTGTGTGGAGACGGTTCTCGCGGGGCCTTCGTTGGAGCGGTTTTATCGCGAGCAGGGAGGGGAGGCCGTCCGATTGCCCGAGATCGCCCGTCGTGCGGCCGAGGGCGAAGAACTGGCTGTTCGAACGCTCGAACGGCTGCGCGAAAAATTTGCCGAGGCGCTGGCTGCTGTTCTCAATTTTTTTGATCCGGATGCGGTGGTGATCGGCGGCGGCGTCGGGAATCTTGATGTTCTCTACGAGGACCGGACGCGCGAGGCGATCCGACGGCATCTTTTCAATCCCGAACTCCACACGAAAATCCTCCGTCCCCGCCTCGGCGACAGTGCCGGGGTCTTCGGCGCGGCCATGCTGGGGCGGGCGGACGACGGAATCAGTGCCGGGCGGCAATCTGTTCCCAGAGAGCCCGTTCCGCATCATCCGCTGGTGCGCTGACCGTAATCGAGGTGATGGCAAAAAGGTCGCCCCGCGTGCCGTCCTTTTTCGGCAGTCCCATGCCCGGAAGACGGAATTTTTTTCCGCTGGGTGTTCCAGCCGGAACCTTCAACTTCGCCCGCCCGTGGAGGGTCGGAACAGTGACCTCGCAGCCGAGAACGGCATCCCACGCCGGGAGCTCGAGGTCGTAGAGCAGATCGTTGCCGTCGATGTCAAAATCCGGGTGACGCTGGAATTTGACGCGGAGGTAGAGATCTCCCGCGCCGCCGCCCTGGGCTCCCGAGCCACCCTGGCCCGCCAAGCGAATGCGTTGGCCCTCCCGAATGCCCTTGGGAATTTTGACGGTGTAGGTCTCGACTTTGCCGGTGTCGCCACGGCGAAAAGAAATCGAGCGGGTGGAACCATGGAACGCTTCTTCGAGGGTGACAAGAATGTCCGCCTCGACGTCCTCGCCGCGCTGGGCCTGTTCTTCAAATCCGGAAAATCCGCGCCCCCGCATGCCCCCGCCGAACATCTGTTCAAAAAAATCGCTGAACCCGGTGCCGCCGAAGTGAAACTCCGCACCCTCCGGTCCCGGGCGCATGCCCGAAAATCCGCCCGCCCGCGCACCGCCGGCCTGTTGCCAGCCGGGTGGGGGACCATTTTGCTGCCAGTTCGGGCCGAGTTCATCGTATTTGCGACGTTTCTCCGGATCGCCGAGCACTTCGTAGGCTTCGTTGATTTCCTTGAACTTCTCCTCGGCCGCCTTTTTGTCCTTGGCGGTGTCGGGATGGTATTTGCGCGCCAGCTTGCGGAAGGCGCTTTTGATTTCATCGGCCGCGGCGGTTTTGGAGACGCCGAGGGTTTCATAGTAGTCACGGAATTGCGCGGACATAGAATTGCCTGTTTTCATTGTGACGAATTTGTTCAATCTGTCCAACCCATGCTCGACATCCGTCTTCTTCGCGAACAACCCGATCAGGTCAAAGCCCGCCTTGCCACGCGCGGACCCGGCCTCGACGGGGTGGTGAATTCCATTTTGGAAATTGATACCGCCCGTCGAGCCGCCGAGACCCGGCTTCAAACGCTCCAGGCCGACCGCAATCGCCTCAGCAAGGAAATCGGAAAACTCCGCTCGCAAAAACAGGACAGCGCGGCGCTGGAAGCGGAGGTCAAAGCCATGTCGGCCACGATGCAGGACCTCACCGCCGAATCCGATCGCCTCGGCGCGGAACAGAACGGCCTCCTGTTGACCCTGCCGAATCTGCCGCAGGAGGATGTGGCGCGCGGTGCGGATGCTTCGGAGAATCCGGTTCTGCGCACGTGGGGAGAAAAGCCGGTTGTCGCCGAGCCGCGGGACCATGTGGCGATTGCGGAATCGCTCGGACTCATCGACCCGGATCGCGCCGTGAAAATCAGCGGCAGCGGGTTTGCGTGTTACATCGGGGCCGGAGCACGGCTGGAGCGGGCTTTGTTGAGTTTCCTGCTCGACCTGCACACGCGCGAGCACGGTTATACCGAGGTGAGCCCGCCGTTTCTCGTACGGCGGGAATGTATGGTCGGCACCGGCCAACTCCCGAAGTTCGAGGAGGATATGTATGGAGTTGATGGCGGGGGACTCTTTCTGGCACCCACCGCCGAGGTGCCGGTGACGAATTTGCACCGGGAAGAAATTCTCTTCCCCGCGCAGTTGCCGTTGCGTTATGCTGCATATACGCCGTGTTTTCGACGGGAGGCGGGATCGGCCGGACGCGAGACGCGCGGGCTCATTCGCATGCACCAATTTGACAAGATCGAGTTGGTGAAAATCTGTCACCCGGATCATTCACGAGCCGAGCTGGAATCGCTGACAGCCGATGCCGAGCGCGTGCTGCAATTGCTCGGGCTTCATTATCGCGTCATTGAACTTTGTACCGGTGACATGGGCTTCGGGTCGGCGCGAACTTACGACATCGAAGTCTGGGCCCCCGGACAGAATGCCTACCTGGAGGTGTCCAGCTGCTCGAATTTCGAAGACTTCCAGGCGCGTCGTATGAACCTGCGTTTCAAGGGCGAAGACGGAAAGAACCGGTTTTGTCATACGCTCAATGGGTCGGGAACCGCGCTGGCGCGACTTTATGTGGCGTTGCTGGAATCCGGCCTCCAACCCGACGGCTCGGTTCTTCTTCCGCCGGCTCTGCATTCTTACTTTGGCGGTGACAAAATCGAAAAACGCTGACGCCGCGAAACCGGTCGGGAGTGCCGTCGCCGCGATGGCAGGCGACGCGGGGAAAACGCATCTCGTTGGCGTCTCCGGTGGCCGGGATTCGATGGTGCTCCTTCGGGCGCTTGGCGAGGCGGGATTTCGGCGGATGATCGTCTGTCATCTCGATCATCAACTTCGCGGAAAAGCCTCGCGGGCGGATGCGGCTCTGGTGCGGCGGACGGCGGCGAAGCTGGGGCTCCCCTTCGAATCGGCGAAATGCCGGACACAGGACTACGCGGCCGCGGAAGGAAAATCGGTGGAGTTGGCGGCGCGCGAGTTGCGGCGTGCCTTTTTTCAAGCTTGCGCGACGAAGCATCGCTGTCGGCGGTTGATTTTGGCGCACCATGCCGACGATCAAGTCGAGACCTGTCTGTTTAACTTTCTTCGGGGCACCGGGTCGGCCGGACTGGCGGGGATGCGACCGGTCTCGAAGCAGGGTGGGCTAACGATCGTTCGTCCCCTCTTGGATGTTTCGCGTTCCGACATCGCGGCATTTGCCCAAGCCCGGCGCGTCGCCTTCCGCGAGGATGCATCCAACGCCGATCTGGCCCACACCCGGAATCGCCTCCGACAACAGGTTCTGCCGGCCATTGAAAAAGCTTTCGGTCCGGCGTTTCGTCCGGCCATTTTGCGTGCGGCAGAAATTCTTCGCGGGGAAGAAGATTTTCTGGCCTCGCAGGTGCCGGATGTCGGAACGCAACTGACGTGTGCCGGACTGCGCCGACTGCCGATCGCGATTCAACGGAGGACCGTATTGGCGTGGTTGCGGCGGAGTGGAATTGTGGATCCGGGTTTTTTCGAGACCCGCTTGGTGCTGGGGCTTCTGGACGTGGCGGACGGACCCGCCAAAGTCAACTTGCCAGGCGGTCAATATGCCCGTCGGCGCGCAGGTGTGATTTTTATTGAGAAGGGATCTTTATGAAATCGCGTGGGAAAATTCTTCCGGTTCCGGCCGCGCCCGAGCGGATTTTGGCGGGGTCCAATCTCGCCCTTGTTCTCGATGAACCGGCCGTCACGTGCCTGGCTCACAATCTTTGGGTGGTGTGGCCCGACTTCAATCGCCGGGGATTCCAGAAAACGGCGATGGCGGGCTTGGGCGAGTTTGGACTGATGGCGCGGGGAGATTTTCTTGCGTGCGTGCTCCGGGAGTTTCTTCCGTCGGACTATCATGAGGCGGTGCGGGTGTTGATCGACTCGCTGGGGCCGCCGGTTCCCGAGACTTCGGGAAACGGTCTGGCGACTTTTTTCTATCTCCCGCACACGCGCTTTGTCGCGTTGTTTGGTGTGGAGGCTGGCGGGGGAGAGGATCCGTTCGAGATTTCCATGCTGGCGCAGCACGAGTTGACGCGGCGGTTTACGGCAGAGTTTTCGATTCGTCCATTCCTGGTAGCGCAGCCCGAGCGCACGTTGAAGCGCCTCTTGGAATGGACGCGTGACCCGGATCCCCACGTGCGGCGTCTTTGCTCCGAAGGCTCGCGCCCACGTCTGCCTTGGGCGATGCGCCTCCCGGCCTTTGTGAAAGATCCGCGTCCGACGCTGCCGATTCTCGAGGCGTTGAAGGATGATCCGGAATTGTATGTCCGTCGGAGCGTCGCCAACCACCTTGGGGACATCGCGAAAGATCATCTCGACCTGGCCTTGAAGATCGCACGGCGGTGGACGGCCAGTGCCTCACCGGAGCGGCTTTGGGTCGTGCGCCATGCGCTGCGGCATCCGGCGAAAAAGGGACATCCCGAGGCGTTGGACGCCCGCCGGTCGGCCACGGCTCCCCGTCGAGCGTGAACTTTCGCGATGCTATCAAAACCGCGGCGGGCGCGGCGCGGGCGAATCTTCTGCCAGGCGTGCTTCTGCAGGCGTTGTTGATTGTTTTTCTGTCGGCTTACGTGGCGCACGAGGGAACGCGGGCCTTTCTTCGGGAGGTGGCGGATTTCAAGGAGGAGGCCGGCTATGCATTCGCGTTTGTGTCGTACGTGATCGCCTGTGCGGTGTTGCCCGAGGTCTTGCGGGTGGCCTTTTTCCAAGGCGGGCGGGTGACGCGGCGGAATATCTGGAACTTTGCAACGGCGGCCCCGATCTGGGGTGCGATGGGGGGGGTGGTCGATGCGTTCTACCGGCTTCAGCAATCGTGGTTCGGAGCCGAGCCGACTTTTTCGACGATCTTACTCAAAGTATTGATCGATCAATTTGTCTTCAGCCCGTTCTTTGCGCAGCCGTTGATTGTGAGCTGGTTCTTTCTTCGGGACCGGGGTTTCCGACGCGACGCCTGGCGTCAGATTTTCCGTCCGGCCTTTGTTTGGGAGCACATTTTTCCCGTGCAGGTCGCGGCATGGATGGTTTGGATTCCGGCCGTGTCGCTCGTTTACTTTATGCCGCCGTTGCTCCAGATTCCGGTGGCGGTGTCGATCCAGGTTTTTTGGATCCTGATTTTCACGACGGTCGGCGAGCGACTCCACGCACGGGATGTGGCGCGGGGGAGGGGGCGGCTGACGGCGGATTTGTGACATGGGTCATGCCCGGCCCGCCACGGGAATGATTCCTGCTTTTCATCGTCGCGGGACCTGCTACCAAAAGCCGCGCCGGGCGGTGATTGACCCGGTCCCAACATTTTTTCCAATGAGCACCAACAAACGTTTCCGGGCCGGAGTTCTCTTCGGCGATGAAGTCAAAGAAGTCCTCGAATACGCGAAAGCGAACGAGTTTGCGCTGCCGGCGGTGAATTGCACAGGCACGAACTCGGTGAATGCGTCCCTCGCAGCCGGGCGCGAGGTGAATTCGCCGATGATGATCCAGTTCTCGAACGGCGGCGCGCAGTTTTTCATCGGCAAGGGCGTAACAGGCGAGAACCTGCTCGGACCGGTGCTCGGCGGAATCGCCGGGGCTCACTATGTGGATGCGGCGGCGAAAGCCTATGGCGTACCGGTGGTGCTGAATACCGACCACTGCGCGAAAAAGCTCCTGCCGTGGGTGGACGGTCTTCTGGCGGCCAGCGAGGAGCAGTTCGCCAAAACGGGCCGCCCGCTCTACAGCTCGCACATGCTGGATCTTTCGGAGGAACCGCTCGAGGAGAACATCGAAACGTGCGCGGTGTATCTGGAACGGATGGCGAAGATGGGAATGACGTTGGAAATCGAACTCGGCGTGACCGGTGGCGAGGAAGACGGGGTGGACAATTCCGGTGTCGATGAGTCGCGGCTTTACACACAGCCCGAAGAAGTCGCACATGCCTATGAAGTGCTCTCCAAGATCAGCCCGAACTTCACCATCGCGGCGGCGTTCGGCAACGTGCACGGTGTTTACAAACCCGGCAACGTGAAGTTGAAACCGGCCATTCTCAAAAACTCGCAGGATTACATTGAGAAGAAATTCTCCACGTGTCCGAAGCCGGTGAATTTTGTTTTCCACGGCGGCTCCGGGTCGTCACGCGAAGAAATTCGCGAGGCGCTCAGCTATGGGGCCATCAAAATGAACCTCGACACGGATCTCCAGTGGGCGTTCTGGGATGGAGTCCGGGAATACGAAGGGAAGAATCACGATTACCTCCAGGGGCAGATTGGCAATCCGAGCGGCCCGGATTCGCCAAACAAAAAGTATTATGATCCGCGGGTGTGGCTCGGAGCGGGCGAGGCATCGTTCACGAGACGGCTCGTCGCGTCCTTCGAGGACCTGAACTGCGTCGGGCGCAACGCCTGATTTTTCTTCAGTCGATGAACCGGCGGGTGATGTCCTGATAGGCATCAATCCGCCGGTCGCGAAGGAACGGCCAGTGTGTCCTTTGGGTGTCGACGAGATCCAGATCGACCTCGACCACAAGGACTTCCTCGCGATCAACGGAGGCCTTGCCGACGATCTGTCCGGCCGGATCGGCGACGAAACTTTGCCCCCAGAACTCGATGCCGTCACCGCCGTCGGGTGCTTCGTGGCCGATACGATTCGGGGCCGCCACGTAGCAACCATTGGCAACGGCATGGCCGCGTTGGATTGTTTCCCAAGACGAATGCTGGCGGACGCCATGGGCGGCTTTTTCCGAAGGATGCCAGCCGATGGCGGTGGGATAGAAAAGGATTTGCGCCCCCTGCAAAGCCGTGAGTCGCGCGGCCTCCGGATACCATTGATCCCAGCAAACGAGGACACCGATGCGGCCGAATTTCGTGTCCCAAGCCCGGGAGCCGAGGTCGCCGGGGGTGAAGTAGAATTTCTCGTAGAAAAGCGGGTCGTCCGGGATGTGCATTTTCCGGTACTTCCCCAAAAGCGAACCGTCGGCATCGATGATCGCAGCCGTGTTGTGATACAACCCGGGGGCTCTCCGCTCGAACAGGGAAGCGATGATCACCACACCGAGTTCGCGGGCGAGCGATTGAAAGTGCTCGCCCGTCGGCCCGGGAATCGGCTCGGCGAGTTCGAAGTATTTGTGATCCTCGACCTGGCAAAAATAGACCGAGCGAAACAATTCCTGAAGGCAGACAATGTTTGCCCCCTTCGCGGCCGCCTCGCGCACACCACGCTCCGCTGCCGCAAGATTCTCCGGGAGGTTCGCGGTGCAGGCGTGCTGCACGAGACCGATTTTCACAAGGGATTGCGCCATGCGCGGGAAGTTGGCACATTTCCCGCCAATGAAAAACACGCTTTTTGCTCTTCTTATCGGTTTGACATTTGCCGCCCTCTCCGCGACGAACGCCTCCTCCATGGACGACATCCGAATTATCCTCAAAACTGACAAGGGCGACATCGAAGCCACTCTCTTCGCCTCGAAGACTCCCGTCACCGTTGCCAACTTCCTCAACCTCGCCAAACGCGGCTACTACAACGGGATCACCTTTCACCGCGTTATCCCCGATTTCATGATCCAAGGCGGCGATCCATCCGGAACCGGGGCCGGTGGTCCGGGGTACCAATTTGAAGACGAGGTGAATACCGGGCTCAAACACAACAAACCGGGGATTTTCTCGATGGCGAACCGCGGCCCGGGAACGAACGGGAGCCAGTTTTTCATCACCCACGTCCCCACCCCCTGGCTCGATGGCAAACACACCGTCTTCGGGGAAGTCACCAAAGGCCAGGATGTCGTCAATGCCGTCAAAGGCGGTGACAAGATCGTTTCCATCGAGATCCTGGACTCGCCCGATGCCCTCTTCGAAGCAAAGAAAGACCGCATCGCCGAGTGGAACAAGTCACTCAAGTAGAGAGTTCTTTCCCGTCCCGAAGCGCGTCGAAAATCCGGCGTGCAACCGTTGATTGTTTTTGACGCCGCGTTGCGGAACATCTGAAATAACGGGGTTGTTATGCGACTGATGGTTTGCTCCCGAACGTGCCTTCCCCGGTTTGCAAATGAACCGGTCACGCACTTCGTCAGCCTGGTGGATCCGGATGAAACGGACGCCATCAATCACAGTCCGCACTCCACGCAACTCAAGATGCAGCTGGTCTTCAGCGACTTGGACGATGTGGAGATCATGCTCCCGATGTTTTCCAAATACGCCCCGCCCGAGCCGCAGCACATCGAGGAGTTGGTGAAATTCGGAAAGCTCCTCGACAAGTTGCCCGATTGGGGGCTGCTGGCCCACTGCGAAGCCGGCATCAGTCGCTCGACGGCGGCGGCAATCACGATTCTCACCTCGGCCGGATACAAGCCCCAGACGGCCTTTGGAATCGTCCGACGGATTCGTCCGGACATGTTGCCGAACCGCCGGATCCTCCGCCTCGCTGACGAGTGTCTGTCGACGGGCGGCGTCTTGGAGCACATGGCCGAGGTCCATCGGGGCAAGGCTTTTCAGCGGGCCGGTTATGAGGACCCGACGAATGTCCGACTCCGCGCTGCGCTCGCGGAGGCCGCAACGCCATGGGGCCGGATCAAGTCCCTCTTCCGAAAGTTCGCGGGCATCCGCCAGCCGGACGTTCGAAAACTTTCGGCGCGCGTTCAGAAAAAAACTGCCAAGGTTTAGGCGGAGTCCTCCCGCGGGCCCGCGGGAGGTTCCGGCGCTGGAGGCTTGACCCCGCCTCGCAAGCCGCTCATATTATTCTATTCCCATGCATGAGCAGGGCGGGACCTCGATCCCGCCTTTTTCATCTCGGGACCCAACGAATTTTTGTATGAACTCCGATCTCATTGCGATGCTCGACTACCTCGAGCGTGAAAAAAGCATCAAGCGCGAGGTTTTGGTGGAAGCCATTTCCGACGCCCTGCTTGCGGCGTCCAAAAAGAGCTTCACATCCGGAACCCGCGAACTTCGCATTGATATCAACCCGCAGTCGGGCGCGATCCGGGCGCTCGCCAAGCTCATAGCGGTCGAAAAAGTCGCCAACCCGCATGACGAAATCCTCCTGTCGAAGGCCCGCGCCGTCAAGCCGGACGTCCAGCCCGGGGATGAGGTCGAGATCGAAGTCACGCCAAAGGACTTCGGCCGCATCGCCGCCCAAGCCGCCCGTCAAGCCATCAACCAGCGGATTCGCCAAATCGAGCGCGAAATGATTTATGACGAATTCAAAGACCGCGCCGGCGAAATCGTCAATGGCACCGTGCGCCGCTTTGAAAAGTCGGATGTGATTCTCGATCTCGGAAAGTTCGAAGGCGTCATGCCTTCGCGCGAACGCGTGGTGACCGAGGACTACAATGTCGGTGACCGGCTCCGTGCTTATGTCGTCGCGGTCGAAAACGGTCCCCGCGGCCCGGAGATCATTCTCTCCCGGAGTCACCCGAATTTCGTCCGCCGTCTTTTCGAACTCGAAGTCAGCGAAATTGCCGACCGGACGGTCGAGTTGAAAGTCATCGCCCGCGAGGCTGGCTATCGCACGAAGGTGGCTGTTCACAGCGCGGATGCCAAAGTCGATCCCGTCGGGGCCTGCGTCGGCATGCGCGGGGCTCGCGTCAAAAACATCGTCCGCGAATTGAACAACGAGAAAGTGGATATCATCCGCTGGGATCCGGATCCGGTGAAGTTTGCCAGCGCGGCCCTCAAGCCGGCCAATATTTGCAGCATTACCGCCGACGAATCGAAGAAGACCATCCGCGTCCTCGTGAAAAAGGACGACCTCTCCCTCGCCATCGGACGTCGCGGTCAGAACGCCCGCCTCACCGCCAAGCTGACCGGTTGGGAAGTGGACATTCAGGAAGACAAAACCGCTGAACAGGTCATGGAGTCCCGCAAAGCCGAGGCCGCCCATTCCTTGTCCGACCAGCTCAGTATCACTGACGAACAGGCGCAATTGCTGGCCCAAGGCGGAATGAACTCGATCGAGGTCATCCTCCTGGCCGGAGCGGAAGATATCGCCGAAGTCCTCGGGAGCGACTTGGAGGTCGGTCAGAGAATTCTCGAATCCGCCCGGGCGTATGCCCCGGCAGAAACCGGCCCCGCAGCCTGACGCAGATGAGAACGCCCCCCCGGCGCACCAATTTTTATGGCAGAGAAAGTCAAATCAAAATCCAACGAAGACAAATCCGCGAAGCCCAAGCGCGCCAGCTCTGCCGTGCGCCCGGCGAAAGCGGAGCCGGTGACCGCGCCTCCGGCGGAACCTGCGGTGAAAGCCGCTCCGGCTGCTGCCGTTGACCTTCTTGAGCCGAAAAAGAAGGTTAAGAAAACGACCGGCGTTCGTCCGGCCGGATTCAAACCGTTCGTTGCCCAGATCGGCAAAACGCCGGTTATCATTCCGCCGGTTCCAGAGGTTAATCCTGCCCCGGCCGTCGAGGAAGCTCCAGCCGAGCCGGAGAGTGTCGTCGAGCCCGTTGGCCCGGAAGAGGACGCAGGACCGCCGAAAAAGGTCCTCCATTTCAAGCCTCCGATCATCGTCAAAGATCTCGCCGAGCACTTGGGACTCAAGCCTTTTCAGCTCATCAAGGACCTCATGTCCCTGCAGATTTTTGCCAATATCAACCAGACCGTCGAAGCCGACGTGGCGGCGCGTGTCTGCGAGTTGCATGGCTTTGTCTTTGAACGCGAGCGAAAAGACACTTCGAAAGGTCACCACAAGGTCGAGGTCAAGGTCGAGGCCCCCAAGGAGCCGGAAAAACCAAAGGCCGACGAACTCACCACGCGCGCACCGATCATCACGTTCATGGGCCACGTGGACCATGGCAAGACGTCCCTCCTCGACGCGATCCGCAAAGCGCGGGTTGCAGCGGGCGAGGCCGGTGGCATCACCCAGCATATCGGGGCTTACAGCGTCGAGCGGAACGGCCAAAAGATTACTTTTCTCGACACCCCCGGCCACGCGGCTTTCACGGCCATGCGGGCCCGCGGGGCAACCGTCACCGACATCGTCGTTCTTGTAGTCGCTGCCGATGACGGCCTCATGCCGCAGACCCTCGAAGCCATTTCGCACGCGAAAGCGGCGAAAGTTCAGATCATGGTCGCCATCAACAAGATCGACCTCGCTTCGGCGAACCCGGACCGCGTGAAAACCCAGCTCCAAGAGCACGGCCTCGTGCCGGAAGATTGGGGCGGCGACATCATCTGCCTTCCGGTCAGTGCGACGAAGGGAACCGGTGTTTCCGAGTTGCTCGACATGATGACCCTTCAGGCGGAAATCCTGGAGCTTCGCGCTTCCTCCGAAGTCGATGCCCGCTGCACGGTGATCGAAGCGCAGGTTGAACAAGGGCGCGGTCCAACGGCCACGGTTATCGTCCGAATGGGCACGCTCCGCGTCGGCGACGCGTTCATTTGCGGAAACTACTGGGGCAAGGTCAAACAGCTCATCAACGACCTCGGCAAGCCGATCAAAGAAGCCGGCCCGTCCACCCCGGTCAAAGTCCTCGGCTTCAGCGGTCTCCCCAACGCCGGCGATGAACTCACGGTGATGGAGTCGGAAAAATCCGCCCGTTTGCTCAGCGACGAGCGGTTGGAAGACATCCGCCAAAACAAGCTCGCTGCTCCGCAACGCGCGACGCTGGAGAATCTTTTTGCCAATCTCGCCGAGGATCAAAAGCCCGTCCTCCAAGTCGTCCTCAAGTCCGACGTGCAGGGATCTCTGGAAGCCATCGTCAATGCGCTCAAGGATATTCCTCAGAAAAAGATCACCCTCGACATCATCCACTCAGCCGTGGGGCCGATCACGGAATCCGACGTCCTCCTCGCGAGTGCCTCAAACGCGATCATCATCGGCTTCAACACCAAAACGGAAAACACCGCGGCGCAGTCGGCAAAACGCGAAGGCGTCCAGATCAAGCTCTACAGCATCATTTACGAGTTGATCGATCAGATTCGCGAAGCCATGAGCGGCCTTCTCGCACCGGAACTCCGCGAGGCGGTGATCGGCCACGCCGAGGTCAAGCAGGTGTTCGAACTGACCAAGGGGAAAGTCGCCGGCTGCATGGTCACGGACGGTCGGATCGCCCGAACGGCCCGCGCCCGGGTCCTTCGTCGCCGCCAGCCGATTTACGACGGCGGCATCGCCACCCTGCGGCGGTTCACAGACGACGTGAAGGAAGTTCGCGCCGGTCTCGAGTGCGGTATCAAGCTCGGTGACTTCACCGAATACCTGCCCGATGACATCATCGAGTGCTACACGCTCGAGAAGATCGCCCAACAACTCTAACCCGCGCGGGCCGGGAGCCCGTTTCCTGCCATGAAACACCGCCTCGAAAGGGTCTGTGAGGTCCTCAAACGCGAATTGGGAATGATCATCGTCCGAGAAATCGACTTTTCGCCCGTTCTCGTCACGGTTAGTGGCGTGGATATCACGCCGGATCTCAAGCAGGCCCATGTCTTCGTGTCGGCCCTCGGCACGCCGGGCAAACAGCGCGAGGTTTTGGAAAAGCTGGAGCATCATCGCGTTCACCTTCAGAACGAGGTCTCGAAACGCGTGATCCTCAAACACACGCCCCACCTGCACTTTCGCATCGATGAATCCATCGAGCGCGGATCGCGAATTTTGAACATCATGGACGAACTCGGACTCGGAGAGATCAAGTGAACACCGCGGGATTTGACGAAGTGCTCGCGGCGTTGAAGGACGCAAAAACCGTGGGGGTCGCCAGCCATCTCCGACCGGACGCCGACGCGCTGGGTTCGACGATTGCCTTCGCCCTCTGGCTGCAATCGCAGGGAAAAACCGTCACCGCTTGGAATGAGGAGGGAACCACTTCGAAATTCCGCTACCTCCCACAGCATGAACTGGTTTCGCTTCCCCCGTCGGAGCTTCGGAAATTTGACGTCTTTGTCGCGCTGGATACCTCGGTGAAAAAGCGGCTCGGCACCGTGCTCTCGGCGGTGGATCCCACGACGCCTTTCGTGAACATCGACCACCACGTCAGTAACGAACTCTACGGCGCGGTGAACCACATCGATCCCACGTCCCCGGCAACCGGACAGATTCTTTTCGAATTTTTCCAACACGCCGGCGCCGTGATCACGAAAGACATGGCCACGAACCTCTTCGCGGCCATCTCGACGGATACCGGTTCCTTCCAGTATGCCGGTACGGATGCGCGCACATTCCGGGCGGCCTCGCACCTCATCGGCTGCGGGGTCGAGGTTTCGTCGCTCTCGCGCGAGATGTATGAGAATCTTCCGCGCCGCCGCTTCGAGCTCCTCCGCTTCGCCCTGAACGAGGCGCAGTTCACCTGCGAAAATCGTGTGGCTTGGTTTTCTTTGTCCCTGGCCGACGTGGCACGCCTCGGCGTGCTGCCGGAAGACAATGAGGGCATTATCGACCATCTGCGCTCGATCGAGGGGGTCGAGGCGGCGGTGTTTTTTGAAGAATTGCCGGAGGGAAAAGTTCGCGTGAGCGCACGCTCGAAAAATCCTTCGGTCGATGTCTGTCGGATCTGCGGCGTCTTCAAGGGGGGAGGACATCCGATGGCCGCCGGAGCCCGCATCCGTGGCTCGCTGGAATCTGTGCGCGATCAGTTTTTGAAAGTTGTCTGCGATGAAATCCGGAAGTGAATTGGACGGCGTCCTATTGGTGGACAAATTGCCTGGCATGACCTCGCACGATGTCGTGGCGATCACCCGTCGGGCGCTCAATACCAAAAAGGTCGGCCATTGCGGCACGCTCGATCCCCTGGCAACCGGGCTTCTGCTCATCACCATTGGCCGCGGGACGAAGATTCAGGATCTCCTCATGAGCGAGGACAAGGAATACGTCGGCACGCTCCGCTTGGGCGAAGAGACGAGCAGCCAGGATGCGGACGGAGAGATCACGGCGACGCGCCTGGTGCCGGACCTCACCCGCGAACAAATCGATGCCGCGTTTGCAAAATTCCACGGCGACTTTTACCAGACACCGCCGATGGTCAGCGCGATCAAGAAGGACGGAGTGCCGCTCTACAAACTCGCCCGCCAGGGAAAACAGGTCGAGCGTGAGCCGCGGTTTGTCCACGTCTATGCGCACGAAATCCTCGAGGTGCGCGGGCACGAAATCGATTTTCGCGTCGTTTGCAGCAAGGGATTTTACGTGCGCACTTATGCCCACGACATTGGTCAGGAACTCGGCTGTGGAGCTCACCTGCGGGCTCTGCGGCGCACCAAGTCGGGCCGCTTTTCGGTGGATGGGGCGATCACGGTGGACGAACTGAAGGCCGGGCCGATCGAAAGCGTCGAGTCCCGCGTCATGAGCCTTCCGGCTGTGTCCCGCCTGCGCGGGGCCTGATGGATATCTTTCGTTCCATCGACGAGCTCGGCGGGGTCACGGGACCGGTGGTTCTTGCGGTGGGAGTGTTTGATGGCATGCACCGCGGACACCAAGCCGTCCTCGGTGCGGCTCTTTCCGCGGCGCGGGAGGTGCGGGGCTCGGCGGTGGCCCTGACGTTCGATCCCCATCCCGCCCGGATCTTGCGTCCGGAAGCGGCTCCGCGACTGCTCACGTCCACGCGGCACAAACTTCGGCTCATGGAGGAAGCAGGGTTTTCCCATGTGTTGGTGCTGGGGTTTGACGAGGCCTTTGCGGCCGTGAGGGCGGAGGACTTTGTGACGCATCTCTCGAGAGCCTGCCGACCTCTGGCTCGGATTTGCGTCGGGGAGGGGTGGTTGTTCGGGCATAAACGGCTCGGAAACGGAGCGCTGCTCAGAACGTTGGGCGGGACGCTGGGATTTGCCACCACGGAGGTCGCACCGGTCCTCGCGGATGGCCGACCGGTAAGCAGCACGGTGATTCGTGCGGCCATTGCTTCGGGCGACCTTGCCGGTGCGGCGCGGCTCCTTGGCCGGGATTATTCAATTCTGGGAACCGTTCGTCGTGGTGAGGGAATCGGGCGGCAGCTGGGGTTTCCCACAGCGAACTTGGCGGCTCACAACGAACAATTTCCGCCCGATGGAGTTTATGCGGTTCGGGTGCGGATGGATGGGACGGATCATCCAGGGGTGGCGAATATCGGAACGCGCCCCACCGTGACCTCCGCCGGGGAGCGGTTGCTCGAGGTTCATGTGCTGGATTTTTCGGCCGACCTCTACGAACGCGACATCGAGACCCTCTTCGTGGCCTATCTCCGGGGCGAACAGAAGTTTGCGAGCCTCGACGCCCTGCGCGACCAGATCGCGAGAGACTCGGCGTCGGCACGGGATTTTCTCCGGTAGCCATCGGGCCGAGGCTCACTGGGGTCTTGCACGGAGGGACTTCGCGGAGTATCCAGAAGGGCTCTCCGGATGATCAAAGTCGAACAACTCACGAAACGTTACGGGTCCACCCTGGCCGTGGATTCCATCGACTTTGAAGTGAAGAAAGGCGAGATCGTCGGGTTTCTCGGACCGAACGGCGCCGGGAAATCCACCACGATGCGCATGCTGGCCGGCTACCTGCCGCCGACTTCCGGCCGCGCGGAAGTCGCGGGCTTCGATGTTTTTCATCAGTCGCTCCGGGCGCGTGAACACATTGGCTACCTGCCGGAAAATGTCCCGCTCTACCCGGACATGCGGGTGAGCGAGTTTCTTCGCTACCGGGGTGCCATCAAGGGCGTGCCCGGTCGGCGTATGAACGAGCGTCTTTCCGATGTGATGGAACTCTGCGGGCTTACGGATGTCCGTCGCAAGATCATCGGGCGGCTCTCCAAAGGATATCGTCAACGGGTCGGGCTGGCCGATGCGATGATCCATGAGCCGGATTTGCTGATTCTCGACGAACCGACAATCGGTCTCGATCCCAATCAAATCCGGCAGGTGCGCGACCTCATCCGCAACCTGAAGCGTCACCACACAATTCTCCTCTCCACTCACATTCTTCCGGAAGTGGAAATGCTCTGCTCGCGGGTGATCATCATCAACAAAGGCCGGATCGAAGCCCTCGACACACCGCAGAATCTCCGTGCGCGCCTTGGCGATGTCGCGCGGGTTTTGTTCGATGCCCGGGTGGCCAACGTGCGGGCGGCCGTGGCGGAAATCCGGAAGCTTCCGGGGGTGGACACCGTTCACGCCCGGGCGGATGGCGAGTGGACCGTCTTCACCGTGCAGTCCGCCGTCGGCAGCGATCCGCGCGTGGCGCTCTATGATTGCGCGGTTCGAAACGGCTGGCCGGTCCGCGAACTCAGCCGCCCGGCGGTGTCGTTGGAACAGGTTTTTGTGGAAGTGACCCACGCGGAGGAAGCATGAGGAAATTTCTTGCGCTTCTCGGCCGCGAAGTCGGCTCGTCGTTCCACCAGCCCCTGGCGTGGGTGGTGATGTTTTTTTTCCTGCTGATCACCGGCTTCAACTTTCATGCGGGCGTGTCGCTTCTGAACCACTCGCCCGGCTCGTCCACAATGGTCGAGGCCTTTTTCAACACGGTCTATTTTTGGTTCCCGTTCCTGCTCGTGTTCCCCTTGATCACCATGAGGGTATTCGCGGAGGAATCCAAACTTGGGACAATCGAGATGCTGATGACGACTCCGGTTCGAGACAGCCAGGTCGTCTTCGCAAAGTATCTTGGGGCTGTCATTTTCTACCTGCTGCTCTGGGTGCCGAGTTTGTTGTATTTCGTCGTCTTCCAAATGGTCACTCAGATGAGCGCCGCCGGTGTGGCGGGGTCTTATCTCGGGGCCTATTTCATGCTTCTGTTGCTGGGGATGCTCTATTGTTCGATCGGTTGTCTGGCCTCGGCGCTCACGGACAACCAGATCGTCGCGGCGGTGATGGCGTTCGCGGGGATCGTTTTTCTGTTTTTCCTCGGCCTTCTTTCGCTGCTCCTGCCGGGAGCGGGGCCGTTTGTGCGCGAGTTGATCTATTACTTCTCGCCGGTGCAGCACATGATGGACTTTTCGCGCGGGATCTTTGATTCGCGGCCGATTGTTTTCTATCTCAGTTCCACGGCCTTGGTGCTCTTTGTCACGTTTCACGTCTTCCAATATCGGAGGTGGAAATCATGAAACCCGCGCAGGTCCCCCGGGCGGGAATTCGGTGGGGTGTCGGCCTCCAGACCGTGGCCATGCTGGTCGTTTTCGTATTGGTGAACTTCCTCGCCTTCCGGCACTTCGTGCGGGAGGATTATTCCCGCTCGCAGAAGTTTGCCTTGGCCGAGCAGACGAAGCGGGTGATTCGCGAACTGAAGAAGCCGCTGGATGTCATAGTCATCGCGTCGCCCAGCTTTGCCTCTCCCGTCACCCAGATCCTGCGGGATGTGCGGAGTCTGATGGACGAGATCCAATTTTCCGGGCGGGAGCGGATCCGGATCGAATACGTCGATCCCACGCGGGACCTCACACGCATGCGCGAACTTCAGGCCCGCTACAAATTCACGAATGCCGACAGTGTGATCGTGCTGGATTACGATGGCCGCTCGCGGATTGTCGGGATGGGCGAGATGGCGGACTTTGATTTTCGTCCGGTAGCCCAAGGCGAGGCCCCGCGGCTTCTGGCGTTTCGGGGTGAACAGGTCTTCACCGGTGCAGTGCTGGCGCTGCTCCGTCCGGAAGACCAAAAAGTTTACGTGCTGCAGGGACACGGAGGTCCGGGCGGCGGTCCGGAAACGCAGCTCGGCGTTCTTATCGACTATTTGCAAAAGCAGAACGTGCGACTCGAAGCACTTTCGCTCGCTTCCACGGATGCCATTCCCGCCGATGCCGGGGCGCTCGTGCTCATCGCGCCCCGATTCGATCTTGAAGAGCGCGAGGCCGCAATTCTTCGCGCGTGGTGGCATCAACGGGGGCGACTTTTGGTTCTGCTCGACCCGGATGCCAAGACACCGCGACTCGATGCGTTGCTTGCGGAGGCGGGAATTCGTCCGCGCCCGGATCGCGTCCTCCGCACAATTCGGCTGCCATTTGCGACCGGAATTCTGCGCGATGTCACGGCCCACGTTTTGCCAACGACGGAGTGGAGCAAACGGCTGGCCGGCACCACGGTTCTGCTGACCGGGGCGACCCAATCGCTTGCGCTCGACCAAGCGCTGGCAAACCGTGAGCAGATCCAACTCCGCCCGCTTCTGGAGCCCGCCGAGGAATTTTGGGGGGAAACGGATTTCGCCCCGAACAATCCGGATGGCGTGCGGTATCAGGACGGCGTGGACAACGGCCAGCCGCTGGTCGTTGCGGCGTCTGCGGATCGCGGGGGGCTCGAAGATGATCGCGTGGAAGTTCAAACATCCCGCTTGATCGTCGTCGGCAGTTCCCAATTTGTCCTCGATGCCGACATCAAACCCCAAGGCCTGGACTTTGTTCTCGGGGCGCTCAATTCTCTCCTCGACCGCACGAGGCTCTCCGGCGTTGCCCCGAAAAATATCACCCACTTCTCGCTCAATCTCACCGAACAGCAGATGGGCCTCATCGCCCTCTTTACATTGGTCCTCATTCCCGGCGGTGCCGCGCTGGTCGGACTGGTCGTCTGGTGGAGGCGGCGGTCATGAGCCGCGGCTGGACGATTTTTCTCGTTCTTGTGGCCGTGGGATTGACGGTCTTTGTCGGCGTGTATGTGACGTTGACCTCGGGTGGCGGTCGTGAAGTTGGAGGCGCGTTGTTTTCGTTCGAGCCGAGTGAGATCCGTGGCATGACCATCACACAAGGCGAGCAGGAGTTCGAAGTCCGGCGAACGGACTACGGTTGGCGCATTGTGCCGGAACCCGGCGACCGGGCCTCGGCCGAGATGGTCCGTCAGCTGCTCGAGCTCGCGCGAACCACTGCCGTTTTGGACAAGATTCCCGGCGGAGAAATTTCCGGCGAGGACGCGATGGCGGAATTCGGCCTGCAACGCAGCCGGATGCAACTTGATTTTCGTGGCGACGGCGATCACGCCCTGCTTTTCGGAAAAGATGCTGCCGATGAGTCGCGTGTGTATGTCCGCTTCGAGGACTCACGCGACGTTTATCTGATTTCAGACGAGCTCGCGCGCGCGATCTTTCGTTCGGCACACGATTTTCGTGACCGGCGTCTGACCGTGCTCCGCCCGGACCGGATCGAGCGACTCGTCATTCGTCGTCCCGGCGGAGAAATTGAGATCCAGCGCGGGGCATCGGGCTGGCAGATCGTTCGACCGATGGTCACAGCGGCTGACAGTGCGGCGGTGGAGGATTTTCTGCAACAGATCCTTCGTCTGCGGATCGAGACCTTCACGCAGGATGCTGCGGCGAATCCTGCTTCGGTGGGCCTGACCGAGCCCGCGGCGGAGGTTCTTCTTTTTGCGGAAGGCGAGCAGGATCCGGAAAGTCTGGCTATCGGAAATGAAACACCGGGCGGCGGAGTTCATGCAAGATTTCTGCCTCGCGGCGTTTATTTTCTCCTCCCCGATACGGTGCGCGAGCTTTTGGCGACGGATTTGCCTGCCTTTCGGGATCGGGCGGTGGCGCGGGTGAATCTGGATTTGGTGGATCGCATCCGGATGGAACGAGATGGGAAGTTGCTGGAGCTGAACCGGCGCGGAGAGCAGTGGGTCGGTCGCATCGAGGGAAAAGACATTCCGATCGAGGCGGCCCGTGTCGAGGCCCTGGCGGCGAAGCTGGCTTCCACCAAGGTCAATCGTTTTGAGACCGCTGGCGACACGGAGATCGTGGCCAACGGGCTCGCGAACCCCTTGGCCCGAGTGGTTTTTCTTTCCGTTGCCACGGAGAACACGCCGGAGGCACCTGCCGGCGAGCAGGTCGTCTTGGATCTTGCTCTGGCCGGTCCGGGTGCCGATGGAGCGGTCGCGACATTGCGGGCTGGCTCGCCGGAGATCGGCTTCGTCGAGCCCGCTCTTCTGGACGCGGTTTCGATGGATCCCGCGGTTTGGGCCGGTCCGTGAATGCACGGATTGGGTTGTCATCCGCACCCGTTCCGGTTTTTCTGTCCATCCGCTCCACATGACGTCTGCCGCCATCCGCCAATCGTTTCTTGAATTCTTCCGCCGGAAGAACCACACCGTCGTTTATTCGTCCAGCCTGCTCCCGGACTCTCCGAACCTGCTTTTCACGAATGCGGGAATGAATCAATTTGTCCCGATTTTTCTTGGGCAAAAATCCGCCGATGTTTCCCGCTGGGCCGGAGCGGTGCCCGGATCCGACACCCGGGCCGCCGACACGCAGAAATGCATCCGCGCCGGTGGCAAGCACAATGACCTCGACGATGTCGGACTGGATACCTACCACCACACGTTCTTTGAAATGTTGGGGAACTGGTCGTTCGGAGACTATTTCAAGGCGGAGGCGATCTCATGGGCGTGGGAACTTTTGGTCGACCATTGGAAATTTCCTCCGCAGCGGCTTTACGCGACGATCTATCAACCCGAGGCCGGCGACCCATCCGAACGGGATGAAGAGGCTTGGAATTTCTGGGCCGAGAAATTCCGCGCAGCCGGACTCGATCCCAACGTCCACATCGTCAACGGCAACAAGAAGGACAATTTTTGGATGATGGGCGACACCGGTCCCTGTGGACCGTGTTCCGAGCTCCACGTGGATCTCACGCCGGCCGGCGACACGCGCGGGGCACTCGTGAACAAAGGCACAGCGGAGTGCATCGAGATTTGGAATCTGGTTTTCATTCAGTTCAACGCCAATCCGGATGGAACCTTCTCGCCGCTCCCGGCGCGGCATGTGGATACCGGGATGGGATTTGAGCGCGTCTGCTCGATCATTCAGGGAACAAAAGGTTTCACCGATTTCACGCATGCGAGGATTTCGAACTATGAAACCGATGTTTTTCGTCCGCTTTTCGATGAGATTGAGCGGCTGAGCGGACACCGCTACGGGTCCACACTGCCCCAGCCGAATGCGGCCGGCCAGATTGTTCCGATGACGGAACAGGAAAAGCTCGATGTGGCATTCCGCGTCATTTCCGACCATATCCGGACGCTCTCGTTTGCCATAGCCGACGGCATCCAGCCGGGGAACTCGGACCGCAACTACGTCTTGCGCCGGATCCTGCGGCGGGCGGTGCGCTATGGGCGGTTGCTCGGATTTCACGAGCCGTTCTTCTACAAACTCGTCGACGTGGTCGCGCGCACGATGGGTGATGTTTTTCCCGAGATCCGTTCCCGCCAGAAACACGTCCAGGAAGTCCTGCGTCGGGAAGAGGAGGCCTTCAATCGAACGCTCGACAAAGGGATCGAACTCTTTCAGGCCGAAGCATCGAAGGCCGGTGCGGCGAAGGAGATCTCCGGGGCTTTTGCCTTCCGACTTTACGACGAGCAGGGATTCCCGCTGGACCTGACCGAGCTCATGGCGCGCGAACGTGGTCTGCATGTGGACACCGTCGGGTTTGCAAAGTTGATGGAAGACCAGCGCGCCCGCGCCCGGGCGGCCCAGAAGAAAACGGTCATCACACTCTCCGAAATCGAAAATGTCGAACCGACCCGCTTCGAGGGTTACGAAAAACTCACCCTGCCGGTACGTGTGCTGGAGACCGTCTCGATTCAAGGTTGCCCGGCGGTCGTCCTCGATGCGAGCGTCTGCTATGCCGAGATGGGCGGGCAGATCGGAGACTCCGGAACGCTCACCTCGTCCTCGGGACTTTGGCGCATCAGCAATACCCAGAAGTCGGGTCACACCTGGCTCCACTTTTTGGAAGAAACGGAAGGCCCGGACGACGGAGCCGCGCTGATGTTGGAAGTGGACGCCGCAAGACGAGCGGCGATTGAGCGCCACCATACGGTCACCCATTTGCTTCACTGGGCGCTGCACGAAGTCGTATCGCCCGAAGCCACGCAGAAGGGCTCGTTGGTGCATCCCGAGAAGCTCACGTTTGACTTCAACAGCGCGGCTCTCACGCCGTCACAGGTGCGGGACGTCGAGCGCTTGGTGAACGAAAGAATTTTGGAAAACGCTCCGGTGACATGGACCGAGGTCCCCTATGCCGACGTCCGCGGCCGGGCGGGCATCATGCAGTTCTTCGGCGACAAGTATGGCGATGTCGTCCGGGTCGTGCAGGTTGGCGGGACGGCCGGTGGGTTGGACGGCTACTCGATGGAGCTCTGTGCGGGAACGCACGTGCGGACGACCGGGCAAATCGGGTTGTTTCGTATTGTGAGTGAGTCGGCCATCGCAGCCGGTGTTCGCCGCATCGAGGCGATCGCGGGTTTGGAAGCGGCCGCCGCTTCGGTGCACGACGCTGCCCGTCTCCACACGATTGCGGCGCTTTTGAATGCGCCGGTCGGCGAGATCGAAAAAAAGATCGAGGGATTGGTGGGCCACCAAAAAGAACTCGAAAAGAGCCTGAAGGCCGCCCGGGCTCGCGAGGCCTCGAGCCGGGCCAAAGAGCTTCTCGCCACGGCAGAAACGTCCACCGCGGTCCCGTTTATTGTGGCCGATCTGGGATCGGTTGATGGGGATTCCCTCCAAGCTGCGGCGGATGCTCTGAAGTCCCTTTTTGCGGGGGCCATTTTCCTCGCGGGCTCCGCCAATGGGGCCGTCAGCCTTGTCGCCACGGTATCTCCGGACTTCACCACCAAAGCGCAGGCCGGGAAACTGATTCAGGCCGTTTCGCCGTTGCTCGGCGGACGCGGAGGAGGAAAACCCGAAGCCGCGCGGGGCGGGGGAAAGGACATCTCGAAAATTCCGGAGGCGCTCGAGGAAGCCCGGCGGTTGCTCCGCGGCGTTTGATATTCTTCGGCTGCGCGAAATCCGGGCTCGCCGGACCGCGGGGCCGCTGGTAACCGTTTCGCGCATGAGGTTCCGGTGGCTGCTGCTTTGTGGTGTCGTTCTTTCGGGATGCGAAAACAGGACGCCACCGCCGATGCCGCCTCCACCGGTTTCCTTCGCGGTGGCTGCCAAGAAAGATGTACCGCTTACCATCGTGACTTTTGGCAACTGCGTCACCATCGCCGACGTCACGCTTCAGGCCCAGGTAACCGGAACGCTCAAACGCTACGCCGTCGAACAAGGCAGCATGGTCCAGGCCGGTGACCTTGTTGCCGAGATAGATCCCGCTCCCTTCCAAGCGGCCCTCCAGGAAGCTCAGGGAAATCTCGATTCGGCCAAAGCCGTGCTCGCCAACGCGCAGGTCACGCTGGCCCGTCAGCAAAAACTCTACGCGACAAAGACAATCGATATTGCCGACCTTCAGGATGCCGAGGCGAGTGAACTCCAGGCGCAGGGTGGCGTGCTTTCGGCCGAGGGCGCTCTCGCTCAGGCGCAGATCAATCTCGGCTATTGTCAGATCACCTCCCCGGTTCCGGGAAAAGTCGGACTCTACCTGGTCGACGCTGGAAACCTCGTTACGGCGAACACCACCCAACTCGTCAACGTGCAGACGATCAATCCGATCTACGTCGACTTCACGATTTCCGAGAATGATTTCCCAAAGATCCGGGGCTACTTTGATGCAGGTCCGCTCGACGTCGAGGTAACGATTCCCGAACGCCCGGACGAGCCGCTCCCGGGAAAGCTCACGGTGATCAACAACGAGATCGCCAGTGCCACCGGAACGTTGATGCTCCGTGCGACCTTCGAGAACTCCGACCTTCGCCTCTGGCCGGGCTTGTTCGTGAACGTGCGCCTGATCCTCACGACGCTGAAAGACGCCATCCTGATTCCGGCCTCGTGTGTGATGGTCGGGCAGGCCGGACCTTATGTTTTCGTCGTGCTGCCGGACGATACCGTGGTTCAGCGTGCGGTGGAAAAAGGGCAGCGCGAGGGCGATTTTGTCGTCATCTCCCAAGGCGTTGAGGCCGGCGACCGCGTCGTGACGGCCGGACAGCTCGGGCTGGTTACGGGCAAAAAAGTCACGCCCCAGGCGGCACCCGCGCCATGAATCTCTCGGAGCCATTCATCCGACGTCCTGTGATGACGACGCTCTGTGCGTTGTCGGCCGCGGTGTTCGGGATTGCCGCCTATTTTCTCCTCCCCGTGAGCGACCTTCCGGACGTTGCGTATCCGGTCATCACTGTGACGACCAACTATCCCGGAGCGAGTCCGGAGATCATGGCGAACAATGTTTCGACGCCTTTGGAGATCCAAATGATGCAAATCGAAGATCTCGGGCTCATCACGTCGCGAAACCAGGAGGGCGTCAGTAATATCGTGCTCCAGTTCGGCCTCGACAAAGACATGGGACAGGCCGAGGCCGAGGTTCAGGCGGCGATTCAGCGCGCCATGGGAAATCTTCCCAACGATCTCCCGGCCCCGCCGAGTTTTCAAACGACGAACCCCAACACGCAGCCGATTGTTTATATCACGCTGACCTCCGACACTCTCACGCGGGCGGACCTTTACGACTTTGCCAACAACATCGTCGCGCAACGCATGATGATGATCGAAGGCGTGTCGAATGCGCAGGTCTACGGCTCGCCTCGGGCCGTCACGCTGCAAATGGACGCCAATGCGCTGGCGGCCCGCGGGCTCACTGTTCTCGATGTCTCCAGCGCCGTTCAGAGCCAGAACGTCTTTATCCCGGGCGGCCAGATCTTCGGTTCGGACCTCCAATACATCATCAATCCCAAAGGCCAGTTGTTGGATGCAGCGGCCTACCAAGACATCATCATTCGCTACGCTGACGGCGCACCCGTTCGCATTCGCGACGTCGCAAAGGTCGTCGAAGGCGTGCAGCAGGAGTATCTGAGCATCGAGTTTTGGACGAGCCTTCACCCGGAGCGGGCTTCCGAGTTGGTCGTCGCGGTGACCCCGACGCCGGATGCGAATGACATCGAAGTCGCCGCGGCGGTGCGCGCGATGCTCGAACGGCTGCGACCGTCCCTCCCGGCATCCATCGACGCTTGGATCAATTACGACCGCTCCGTGCAGATCGTTTCCAGCATCGATGATGTGAAGCTCACGATCCTGATCGCCTTCGCCTTGGTCGTGACCGTCGTGTTCATTTTTCTCGGCCGGCTGCGCGAGACGTCAATCCCAGCCATCACGCTGCCGCTGGCGCTGTTGATGACTTTCGCGGCGATGCTTCTGCTTGGCTACAGCCTCGACAATTTGTCGCTCATGGCGCTGACACTCGCGGTCGGGCTTCTGGTGGATGACGCGGTGGTGGTGTTGGAAAATACGGTCCGTCATTTGGACCAGGGGCGTCCTCCCGTTGAGGCCGCCTTGCTCGGGGCGAAGGAGATCAGCTTCACGGTCCTCTCGATGACGCTTTCGCTGGCGGCGATTTTCATTCCGATTGTCTTCATGCCCGGTCTGCTCGGCCGGATGTTTCATGAAATGGCGATCACGATCATTCTCGCGATTGTTTTCTCGGGCGTGATTGCAATTGCCCTGTCGCCGATGCTTTGCGCGCGGTTGTTGCGCAAAACGCCGGAGCCAAACCGTTGGCAGCGGGCATTCGACCGTGGGTTCGAATGCTTCAAAACCGGTTATCGTCGGTCTTTGGAGTGGGTGATGCGGCGCAAAGGTCTCGCTGTGGTGCTTTGGAGCGTCTCGCTGGGCGGCACGATTTACTTCTTCGTCGTGCTCCCGAAGGGCTTCCTGCCCGTCGGAGACAGCGGAATGATTCGTGGCGTGTTCATGACCTCCGAAGGAACGTCACCCGCGAAGATCCAAGAGTATCAAAGCCAGCTCATGGACATCTTCCGCGCCGATCCGGCCGTGGATGAAATCGTGACCGTCACCGGACTTCAGAATTCCACAATCACCACCTCCATGGGGCTGGTGGTTTTGATTTTGAAGCCAGAAAATGCCCGTCCGCCGATTGCCACGGTCTCGCAGCGACTGGTCGACAAGGCCCGGCAGACCATCCCGGGAGTGAACTTGCTCATCCAACCGTATCCGACGCTCAACATCGACACCGGGGCCACGGCCAACCTGCAAGGGCAGTATGCGTTTCAGCTCACGGGAACCGACCCCGGGCTCTTGTATTCCACCGCACAGCGGTTGGTGGAACGGCTCCAAAAAACGCCGGGCTTTTCTCAAGTCTCCAGTGATCTGCGACTGAATATGCCCGTTCAGGAACTGGAAATTCTGCGGGATCAGGCGTCGAGCTACGGCGTGACCGCACGGCAGATCGAGCAAACACTGGCGGCGGCATTCTCCCAAGGTATGGCGGGACAAATCCAAACGCCGCTCAATGTTTACTGGGTGATCGTCGAGTTGATGGAAACCCAACGCAGGAATCTTTCGAACGTAAAACTTCTCTGGGTGCGGAATAATGCGGGCGATCTCGTGCCGATGGGTTCGCTGGTGCGACCGCGGGTGCGAACCGGACCGGAATCCATCAGTCACATCAACCAGATCACATCCACGACGATTTTTTACAACTTGGCACCCGGAACCTCCGCCGGCACCGCATCGAACGCGCTCGCTCGGATCGCGGAGGAAATCATTCCCCCGGCGGTGAGTGGTCAGCCCGCCGGATCCGGCCAGCAGTTTATCCAGACGATTCGCGCGATGGTTGTGCTTTTGATTATCGCGCTCTTCGTCATGTATATCATCCTCGGCATTCTTTACGAAAGTTACATTCACCCGCTCACCGTGCTCTCGACGCTGCCGGTGGCGGGGTTGGGGGGATTGGCCACCCTGTATGCTTTCACAATGCCGCTCGATCTCTATGCCTTCATCGGACTCTTTCTTCTGCTCGGTCTGATCAAGAAAAATGGCATCATGCTGGTGGACTTTGCCATCATGCGCCTTCGCGAGGGACTCACGCCGGAAGCAGCGGCCATCGAAGCCGCCATTGAGCGGATCCGACCAATCCTGATGACCACCTTTGCGGCCGTATTGGGAGCGTTGCCGATGGCGCTCGCGTTCGGTGCCGACGGATCATCCCGCCAGCCGATGGGACTCTGCATCGTTGGCGGTCTGTTGGTGGCGCAGGTGCTGACTTTGTATTGCACGCCGGTCATCTACGTTTACATGGAGCGCTTTCAGGACAAATACCTCGACCACGTCCCGTTTTTCCGGCGCTCCGAGGCGCCGGCTTCCGTGGAATCGAGCGCAACACCGGCTGCCTGAATTCCTCCGACGCTTACGTGTTCCGTGTTCCGGCGGCCATCGACGTTGGAAAAAGATCAGCCGCGTGGCGGTCTTGGGAGGAGGAGGGGACTGAGGAAGGCCAGGGAGGCGAAGAGGCTCCAGGCAACTCCCGTCGCGCAGACGAGACCCAAACCGCTGAGTGCGGGGTTTTGGGCAAAAACAAGGGCGCCGAATCCGCTCATCGTTGTCAGCCCGCTGATGAAGACCGGCTTCATGACGGCCGAGAGGTTTGTTCGCGGGTCGCCGGGTTCCTTGGTGGCGAGAATGAGGTGGACGCCGTAATCAACGCCAATCGCCAGGATCAACGGGAAAGCGAGGACGTTGAGGAGATTGATCGGCTGGTTGGCTAGCTTGAGCGATGCGACCGTTCCGGCCATGGCCAGAGCGAGGGCCGCGGCGTGCAGCGCGAGAAGACGCAGATTTCGGTAGGTAACGAGAAGGATGACGAGAATGATCACCACCACGAGCGTGCCAAACGTCGCCAGTTCCCGGGTGGCCCAGGGAACCAGATCATGCAACATCTGGCTCCACCCGGTGATCATGGCATCGGGAACAATTTCTTGGACCGCTGCTTCGAGGCGCGTTCGCTGTTCCGAGGCGTGGGAATCCTTGAGGCGAAGGTAGTAGATGACGTCGCCGGTTTCCGGCGAGAGGGTTCGGTCGAGCACGAACCACCACGGCGAAGCCGGCGGGAGGCGTTTTTCCAAAGGTTGGTCGGAAGACAGGGAGCGGAGGAGGCGGATGGCGGAATCCAGCGCCCCCGGTTGGAGTCCCGCTGTTGACTCGGCCCGAAGAACGGCGCGCTCCAAACCATCCCAGTCCAGCGCTTGCAGGGCGGCCAGATTTCGGTGCCGCTGGTCGGCGTCGGCAATCAGTGGGGACGGGCTGGAATAACCGGCGAGGACGCCTTCGGTGCGAAACTCGTCCAATCTGGCATCCAAGGCGCGCAAATCCGATGATCGGGCCGGTGCGGGGACCACGATCATGACGGGTTCAAACATGGCCGGGAAGGCCGTCATGAGCCGTTGCAGTGCTGCGGCGGCCGGGATGTTGCGCGGTTCGAGGGAAGCCGTCGAGGTGTCAAACCGCAGCGCGCGCCAGGGAACAAGAGCCAGCACAATGGCGGCGAGGAGAAGCAGTCCGGCCGCGGTGAGGCAGCGCGGATGGAGAAAACGGGCACACAGATCACGAATCGGGTCGGCACCGCCGACCGGCGGGGTGCTGCGCTCAAAGAGCGGCATAAGAAAAACCATGGCCAGCGCGCCGATGATCACGCCGACGCCAATGAGAATGCCCAGTTGGCCGAACCCGGCCGAGCCGCTGAAGATCAGCGTGGCAAATCCGAGGCTCGTGGTGAGAGCGACCCAAAAAATCCCCGGGGCGGCGAGCCGGACCGAGGTCGCGATGGCCTGTTCGCGATTCTGACCCTCCGCCCGCCCGCCGAGGAAACGCTGAAAGCACAGGAGACTGAAATCGTCACCCAGTCCGATGAGAATCGAGCAGAAGCCCATGGCAACGACATTCAGACGGTCGAAAACAAGTGTTCCGGCGGCAAGGGAAACGATGCACGTGAAGCCGAGAATAAGCACCGCGCCGACGAGCGGCAAAAACGAGCGGAAGGCAAACCAGAAGAGAACGGTCACCGCCGCGAGCGAAACCGCGCTGGTCGTGGTGATGTCGCGCTGCATACTGGAGGAAATCTCATCCACGTAGGCGGCCCGGCCCGTTACAGAGAGGCGCGGCGCGCCCTCCCGCGACTGTTCGGCGGCCAGGAAGGCGTGAACTTGGGTCATCAGTTCCCGGCAGGCATCCGCCGAGAGATCGGTCTGGGTGGTAATGATCGGCACGATGCGCGTCGAACCGGAGAGGAGATCGAAGGTTTCGGCGACGGCGAGTTTCGACGAAAGGTCTGCGGCAGCCGGGGCGACGATGCCAAGCGGATCATTTTCCAATTCAAAGCGGGCGAGGGGAGAGCCGGCCGCGACCCGGTAAGCAAGTCCCGCAATCCGATTCTCGATCGCGTTGGCGTCGAGACGTGCCAGCGTTTGTTCGAAAACGTCGTCGGTTTGTCCCAAGAGGAGCGGGGCGACCAGTTCCGGCAGGGTGGCACGTCCGTCGGGGGAATCGGTTGGCGGTCCGTCAAGGACCCGGAGGACCCACGGTTGGGCACGGAGGTTTTCCACGAACCGAGCTTCAGCATCCGGATCGGTCGAGTCGCTGGACTCCAGGACAAAAGCGAGCTCGCGCGAGGAGTTGAAGTGCTCGTTGTAGAGCCGGAGTCCCTCGACGGCGGGTGTTCCAGCCGGAAGGAGATTAAGGATCTCCGAGTCGAAAGCGGCGCGTTTCTCGATGACGAGAATGCTGGCGACGAGAAGGAAAAGCGCGCCCGCCACGAGCAGCGCCGGCCGACGCACGGCCACGGAGGCCAGCAACGCCGCGAAGGTCTTCACACGTTGAAGCGGAATTCGATGACGTCGCCGTCCTGCACCACGTATTCCTTGCCCTCGAGGCGGAGCTTGCCGGCTTCGCGGGCTTTGGCCTCCGAGCCGAGCGTGATGAGATCTTGATAGGCCACGATCTGGGCCGCGATAAAGCCGCGCTCGAAATCGCTGTGAATCACGCCTGCCGCCGCGGGGGCTTTGTCGCCGGCCCGGATCGTCCAGGCGCGGGTCTCCTTCGGTCCGGTCGTGAGATACGTGCGGAGCCCGAGCAAATGATAGGTCGCCCGGATCAACTGGCTCACGCCGCTGTCGATCACGCCGAGACCGGAGAGAAACTCCAGCGCTTCCGCGGGCGGAAGGTCCGCAAGCTCGCTCTCGATCTGGGCGCTGATGACGACCGATCCGCTGCCCAGGTGGGCGGCGGCATACTCGCGGACGGCGCGGACGTTCTTCGCCGCCGGGCTTTCTCCGTCGAGGTCGGCGAGATCGTTTTCCCCCACGTTGCAGGCGAAGAGGGTGGGCTTCGACGAGAGGAGGAAGAACCCGTGAAGAAGGACTTTTTCTTCCGTGGAAAGCTCGGCTGTGAGAGCCGGCCGGCCTTGGTCGAGGTGGGGGATGAGCTTCTCAGCGAGGGCCAACTCGACTTTGGCCGCCTTGTCGCCGCTGCGGGCGCCTTTCTGCGAGCGCTCCGCCCGTTTTTTTACCGACGCCAGATCGGCGAGGATGAGCTCGGTGTTGATCACTTCGATGTCGCGCACCGGATCGACCGAACCGGTCACGTGGTGAATGTCCGAACTCTCAAAACAACGAACCACCTGCACGATGGCATCGACTTCGCGGATGTGGCTCAGGAATTGGTTTCCGAGGCCCTCGCCCTCGCTCGCCCCGGCGACGAGCCCGGCGATATCGACAAACTCGATGGCCGCCGGAAGAATTTTTTCCGATCCCGAAATGGCGGCGAGCCGGTCGAGACGTTCATCCGGCACGTTCACAATGCCGACATTCGGCTCGATCGTGCAAAACGGAAAATTGGCCGCTTGGGCTTTGCGGGTGCGTGTGACGGCGTTGAAGAGGGTGGACTTGCCGACATTGGGCAGTCCGACGATTCCGGCTCTGAGCATAGACGGGTGAGGCTATCAGCGCACCAGGCCGAAATCGAGAGGCAAAAGGTGTTCGGGCAACAAATAAGATGTTCCGCCAGAACAAGGATTGACATTCCGACGCGGAATGTATCGAAGAACAGAATGAAGACTTGCCCGGCGGTGGTGGTTGGTATTTTCGCGACACTTCTCTCAGCGGTCCCGGGCCGCGCGGAGCTGGAGGTGAGGGTCTTCAACCACACGGGCGTCGCTGCCAGCAACATCTTTCTGTTGCCCTCCGATACGCTAAGCGGAACCAACTTCAACACCACCTATGGCACAAACACCGCCATGCAGGTGTTTCAATCCGTGCCGCTGAGCAGTCTGGCTTCGACCAGCAACTACCATACGTTCCGGATCGGATACTCGTCCAGCCTGGCCATGTTTGTCGGCCTCAATTCGGGAAACTGGATCAATACCAATAACAGTACCGCGACGCCATCCTACACCGGCGGCCCGGTCGTTCCTTGGTCGCAGACGCCGTTTGGAGCGTTTGAGCTGTCTTATACCAACGGGGTTCAGGACAATGCCGATACCACGGCCATCAACTCCCTCGGAGTCCCCATGATGATTCGCATGGCGAATTCGAGTGGTCCTATTGCCGGTGCGACGACAGGTTTCACCAACGCTTCGAAAATCCCGGCGTTGAATTCGCAGTTGGCGGCAATCCCCGGTTCCGCCTGGCTCGGAGCGGCTCCGAATACAAATGTCATCCGCTACATCGGACCGACCCAGGTCATTGCCGGCGGAGTCCTCCCGCCGTCGGGAGGAGCGACAGGGACAAACGCCGCGAACCCACAAACGCCGTTTCCCGTTTTCACCGATTATCTGGCGAACGTGCAGACGCGCACCAATGCAACGTCGATTGGCGGTCAGGTTTCCATAAAGGTTAACACGTCCACAAATTGGCAATTCAATTATGATTTCGACATGTATGTGACGAATGGCGCGGTGGTTCTGACGAACGGAACCATCACTGCTACCAACACGGACGGGTTGGGAGGCGCCTCCTACTCGCAGACAAATCTGGGTGCGGTCATCGTAGCCGACGGAGGATCTGCCACCAATGCCTTCCTGTCATACTTTATTTATGCTGCCCCGGCCTCTTACGGAGGAGCCACCAACACGAGCGATCCTCTTTACGCCCAGAGTCCGGTCGGGCTCAACCAGATCGTTTTCTCCGGAGATTGGGAAACGATCGCCACCGACACCGGTTTGGACTATTTCACCACTTTCGCCCCCAAAATCAGTGATTACATCCTCGGAGATGTCGCCTTCGGATTTGCCGGAGGGTTCGTCAACAGTGTCGCGACAAACGGCGCGGGCACGCCGATCGGCGATCTTACGAGTTCGGATTGGTGGACACAGGACCTCATCTTCGGTGGCCTTCAAACAAACGCGAGCTTCTACAGTCAGTATGCCGCGGCCATCTTCGATGCAAGCACGTCGGTCTATGCCCACCCTTATGGCGATCGGATGAAAAACGTGTATCCCCCTAGCATCTCCCTGAACCAGGCGCCCGGATCGTGGTTGGAGGTTCATCTTTATGATCCGGCGGCGATTCCAGAGCCGGTTGCCGCGCTTTTGGTCACTTGCTCGATCATCGGCTTCGCCCTGTTCAAGGCTGGGAAGAAGCGTCGCGATCCCGCCCTCGTGAAGTCACCACTCGGTCAACAGAACCCGGACGCCTGAGTCGCTCGAACACCGCGCGGCGAATCTCCCGCGCCATTTTGAACAGATCGAGCGGAGGCGGATTTTTTTCTAAATCGGGATTTGGTGCTCCACGATTTCACCTTGTGGAATGATTTTTGCTCGCCACTTTGTGCTCGGGCTGTTTCAAGCTCCCGACGCGACAATTTTTCGACCGGATTCCATGCCTATGAACCACGCCTGCCCCGACCCTGAGACGACCGGACTTTATCATCCGGAAAACGAACACGATGCCTGCGGAGTCGGCTTCGTCGCGCAGGTGAGCGGACGTCGCTCGAACAACATCCTGCGGATCGGCCTCCGGGCGATTTGCAGTCTCATGCACCGCGGTGCGCTCGATGCCGACGCCAAGACCGGGGACGGCGCAGGGATCATGACCCAGATCCCCTACAAACTGTTCACGCCGGAGGTGACGCGGGCCGGGCACAAGCTTTTTCAGGACTCCGACCTGGGGATCGGCGTTTTGTTTCTCCCACACGATAACGCCTATGCCCAAGCCCGGGCCAAAGCGATCACTCAGGAAGTCATCGAAAAGCGGGGTCTCTTCCTCTTTGGCTGGCGTGAGGTGCCGATCAATCTTCACGTCCTCGGCGAAAAAGCGCAGATGACGATGCCCCGGATCGAGCACGTGCTGGTCGGACGCCCGTGGGGCATGGCGGACGATGACTACGAACGTCGACTGTTTTTGGCTCGTAACGAAATCGAGGACATGGCGGCGGCGGACAAGATCCGGAATTTCTACATCCCGTCGTTTTCCCATCGCACGATTGTTTACAAGGGCCTGCTCGTGTCGGCGTCGCTGGAGAAATTCTATCCCGATCTTTCCAATCCCGACTATGAGACCGCGCTGGCCGTTTACCATCAGCGTTACAGCACCAACACCTTCCCAACGTGGCCGCTTGCGCAGCCATTCCGCATGCTGGCTCACAACGGCGAGATCAATACCATCCGGGGCAACCGGAATTGGATGCAATCGCGGGAAGCGGAGCTGCGTGCGGATTTCTGGGGTGATGATATTCATCTCCTCAAGCCCATCATCCAACCCGGCGGATCCGACTCCGCAAGCCTCGACAACGCTCTCGAGGTCCTGAACATGAGCGGGCGCAGCCTGCTGCATGCGATGACGATGCTCGTGCCGCCGGCTTATCGTTCCGATCCCAACGTCTCGCAGGCGTTGCAGGATTTCTACAAATATCACCGGTGCATTTGCGAGCCATGGGACGGCCCGGCGGCCCTCTGCTTTACCGATGGCATCACGGTCGGAGCCTGTCTGGATCGGAACGGCCTTCGGCCCGCGAGATACAAAATCACCGATGACGGGATTTTTGTCATCGGTTCCGAAGTGGGCGTGTCCGGGCTCGATCCCACAAAAATCGTGGAAAAAGGTCGTCTGGCTCCCGGGGAGATGATCGCGGTCGACACCGCGGGGGGACGCATTTTGCGCGACGCGGAGATCAAAAATGCTCTCGCGGCCCGGAAGCCCTACGGCGAGTGGCTCGCGGCCAATCTTCTCGAAGTCGCTCCGAGCGCGAAGGAAGACGTTTCCATACCCGAGGGCGAACTCGACATTCTCACGCTCACCCAGCGGCAGATCGCGTTCGGCTACTCCAGTGAAGAACTCGAGATGATCATCAAGCCGATGCTCAAAGAAGGAGCCGAAGCCGTGGGGTCGATGGGAGATGATACCCCGCTCGCTGTCCTTTCCCTCAAGCCCAGGCTTCTCTACACCTATTTCAAACAGCTCTTCGCGCAGGTCACGAACCCGCCCATCGATCCGATCCGGGAAAAACTCGTGATGTCCCTGCACACGGTGCTGGGCTGGCGCCGCAACCTCCTCGCGGAGTCGCCCGACCATGCCCGATTGGTCATGATCGAATCGCCCATTCTTTTGGACGAGGATCTCGCGAAAATTCGGGCGGTTGGTGGCGAGCACGTCTCAGCCGAAGTGCGCGTCCTCTGGCCGGTGCGGGAAGGGACTGACGGTTTGAAAGCGGCCGTGGATCGAATCTGCCGTGAGGTGGAAGCGGCGATTGATTCCGGCGCGAGGATCGTAGTTCTCAGCGACCGCGGGATCAACCATGACCAGGTGGCCGTCCCGATGCTTCTCGCCGCCGGTGCTGTTCACCACTATCTGCGGCGGGTTGGGAAGCGGATGAAAGCCGGTCTGATCTGCGAGACCGGCGAGGCGCGCGATGTGCATCAGATCGCCTGCCTCATCGGCTTTGGCGCGAGTGCGATCAACCCGTATCTCGCATTCGAAACCGCTCGTGAGCTTCTGGAAAAAGACGGTGATCTTTCCGGCTACGGAGCTGCTGTGGTGAATCTGCGCAAGGCGCTTGAGGCCGGGCTTCTCAAGATCATGTCGAAGATGGGCATCTCGGTGGTCAACAGCTACCGTGCGGCTCAGGTGTTCGAAGCGATCGGGATTTCTTCAAAAGTGGTGGAGGAATGCTTCACCGGCGTCTCCACGCAGATCGAAGGCATCGGCTACAAGGAAATCGCGGAGGAAACGCTCGCACGGCACGCGATGGCGTTCTCGGGAGCGGTTCCGGTCGAGGCCGGTAAACTCGACGATCCGGGCTATTACCGGTTCCGTCGGGGGGGCGAGCTCCATGCCGTGACGCCGCCGGTGTTGCAAAGTTTTCACGCCTACGTGGGCATCAAGGGGGCCGATAAAGCCGGCAAAGCGGAGGACTATAAGAAATACGTGGATGCGGTTTTGACCAACCGCCCGATCTCACTGCGAAATCTCCTTGAGCGTCTTCCGACAAAAACCGGGCCGGTGCCGCTCGAGGAAGTCGAGCCCATCGAAGACATACGGCGTCGCTTCACAACGGCCGGCATGTCGCTGGGGGCGCTCAGCCCCGAGGCGCACGAGTGCCTCGCGATTGCCATGAACCGCATTGGCGGAAAGTCAAACAGTGGCGAGGGCGGCGAGGATCCGGCTCGCTTCAAACGGCGGGAAAACGGCGATTGGGCGAACAGTGCCATCAAACAGATTGCGTCGGGACGCTTCGGTGTCTCGGCGGCCTACCTGGCCACCGCAAAAGAAATCGAAATCAAAATGGCGCAGGGAGCCAAGCCGGGCGAAGGCGGTCAATTGCCCGGTCACAAGGTGAGCGCCTACATCGCCAAGCTCCGACATGCCGTGCCGGGCGTGACCCTGATATCTCCCCCGCCGCACCACGACATCTATTCCATCGAAGACCTCGCCCAGTTGATCTACGACCTCAAGCAGGTGAATCCACGGGCACGGGTCTGCGTGAAATTGGTCGCCGAGGCCGGTGTTGGTACGATTGCCGCGGGCGTGGCCAAGGCGCATGCGGACATCATTCTGGTCAGCGGACACGATGGTGGCACCGGGGCCTCGCCGTTGAGTTCCATCAAAAATGCCGGAGGCCCTTGGGAACTCGGCGTCGCCGAGACGCACCAAGTCTTGATGTTGAATGGTCTCCGGAATCGCGTAACCCTGCGAACCGACGGTGGAATGCGCTCCGGTGAGGACATCGTCTATGCGGCGCTTCTTGGAGCCGAGGAGTTCAATTTTGGAACAGCGGCCATGATTTCCATGGGGTGCGTCTATGTCCGGCAATGCCATTTGAACACATGCCCGGTCGGAGTTGCGACCCTGGACGACCGTTTGCGCGCGAAGTTCAAGGGCAAACCCGAGAACGTCGTCGCGTTCTTCAACGGCGTCGCCGAAGAGGTGCGCGTGATCATGGCCGGGCTCGGCTTCCGTACGATTGACGAGATGGTTGGTCGCGTGGAATGCCTGCGGCAGCGGGAGATTCCGGATCATCCGAAAGCCAATACGCTGGATCTCTCGAAGCTCCTCGTCAACGTGGCAAAAGACGACCCAACGGCAGTTCGTCACGCCACCCGCGCACGGAACGACGGACCGGAAGACCGCACGCTCGATGACATCGTTTTGCAGGATGCCAAGGAGGCGATCAACGACGGAAAGCCGATTGTTCTCTCTTACAAAGTCAACAATACGAACCGCTCCATCGGCACACAGGTGTCGGGAGAAATCGGTTACCAGTGGGGCGAGGAGGGGATCCCGGCCGGAACGATCGAACTCCGTCTCACCGGAAGTGCCGGGCAGAGCCTCGGGGCATTCCTTGCTCCCGGCGTTCGCCTGGTCCTCACCGGCGAGGCCAATGACTACGTCGGCAAATCGATGAGCGGAGGAGAGATCATTCTCAAGTCACGGTCTCCGCGGAAATTCGTGCCGCACGAGTGCATGATTCTCGGCAATACCGTGATGTATGGCGCGACCGGTGGTTATCTGTATGCCAATGGACGGGCCGGCGAGCGCTTCTGCGTGCGGAATTCCGGCGGCACAGCGGTCGTTGAGGGCGTCGGAGACCATGGCTGTGAATACATGACCAATGGGACCGTCGTGATTCTTGGTGGAACCGGCAAAAACTTCGGAGCGGGAATGACCGGCGGAGTGGCCTTTGTGCTGGATCTGCAGGAGGCATTCACAAGTCGTTACAATCCTCAGTTGGTCACTCCATCGCGCCTCGAAGCGGCGGAAGACATTGAGCTTCTCCAGTCGCTGATCCAGAAGCACCTCGCGTTAAGTGGCAGCGAACGAGCCAAGCAGGTGCTCAGCCAGTGGGAGGAATTCCTGCCGAAGTTCTGGAAGGTGAGCCCGTCCGTTCCTGTCGCCAAGCCTGTGCCGGAACCGGCCAAGGAAGCCGAGGCAACCGGCACGGTCATTAGCGAAGCTGTCAACGTGGCGCGCTGAGGACGGTCTGACGCTCCGCGGGCCTTGGCACCTCACCGGTGTTCGTGCTTCCGTGGCTGTGGAAATCGGTTACGACTGGAGAGGTTATGCCGCACGACCACCATCATGCTCCGGCGGATTTCGGACGCGCCTTCGCGATCGGGATCGCTCTCAACGCGGGGTTCATTGCACTTGAGGTGGTGTTCGGACTCCTGGCCGACTCGCTGGCCTTGTTGGCAGACGCCGGGCATAACGTGGCGGATGTCCTCGGCTTGATCCTCGCCTGGGCTGCAAATGAAGTGGCCCGTCGACCTGCCACGGATCGACGCACCTATGGCTGGAGGCGGGGAACGGTGCTCGCCGCCCTGTTCAATGCGCTTCTGCTCCTGATCGGAGTCGGAGGGATTTTCTGGGAGGCTGTCCGGCGACTGCAGGCTCCGGCGGAAGTTGCCGGAGGCACGGTCATTTGGGTCGCGGGACTCGGCATTCTCGTCAATGGCGTGACCGCGATGCTCTTCTTCTCCGGACGAAAAGCCGACCTCAACGTGCGCGGCGCTTTTCTCCATATGGCGGCGGACGCCGCCGTGTCGGCCGGCGTGATGATTTCCGGAGCCGTGATTCTTTTCACCGGGGCTGTCTGGCTCGATCCGCTGGTCAGTCTGGGAGTCGGGGCGGTGATTCTGATTGGGACGTGGGGGCTTTTCAAAGACTCGCTGAATCTCTCGCTGGATGCCGTGCCGGAGGGGATCGACCCCGCAGCCGTGCGCGCCTATCTTTCGAACGTCCCGGGCATCCGGGAGGTTCATCATATCCACATCTGGCCGCTTAGCACGACCGATATTGCGCTGACTGCCCACTTGGTCAAAACTGATGCCCGCTTGGACGACGGGCTCCTGCGAGAAATCGAGGAACAGCTGCACGAGCGCTTTGAGATCTCCCACGCGACGATTCAGTTTGAAGCCGGGTCGGAGTGTGAGGGTGCCCGGCGGGCATGCTGAGAAGATTTACACAAGACGTCCGGCCAGTTCTTTTTCGAGCGGACTCGCCGGCTTGAGAGCAAGACGTTCCTGCAAATAGGCTGCGGCGTCGGCGCGCCGTCCGGAGCGGGCCAGACTGTCGACGAAGGCGAAGCGAAACAAATCATCCTGGGCGTCGCTGCCACCGATGCGCGTCATGAACGGCATGGCTGGTTCAAAAGCCTCGGCCGCCTCCGCAGCCCGGTCCTGCCCAAGACAGGCTGCCGCCCGCACGATCCCGCGCCCGGCGGGTTTCCAAACTCGCAAAGCTTCCGGGTCGGACTCGGTCGCGCGGGCCTCGACGGCGGCGAGCAATCGGTTCAAGACCTCGCTGTCACCCGCCCGCGCCAGAGCGTAAGCATAGTGGGCAGTGGAAAACGGCATGAAGAGCGTTTCGCACAGAGGCTCGATATACGGGAGAAATTTCGCCCACTGATCCGGCTGCACAGGAATGCCAGCCATTTCCGCGCGCCAGAGGAATGCGATGGCATCCAACTGCTCGACGACCAGAGTGGGGGTGATTTCCCAAACGTGTTCCTTGAAGACCCGGAGGGCGGTAAGGTTCTCTAGACGGTCAAGGTGCATGAGGGCCACATGCCAGGCATTGTGGCAATGGACGGTGCGGGCGACCTGCGACCATTGGGCGAGCCAGTCATCCATGAGCGCGGCGGCCGCTTCGGTGTTTCCTTCCCAAAGGAGCACATGTTCCAGTGCGTGTTGGGCCCAAGGGTTGATTTCGCGCAGGTCGATGGCCTTCTCGGCATGGGCGCGGGCCTCGCGCGGGCGGTCGGAAAGTTCGCTGGCAAACGCATGCATGGCGAGAAAGTCCGGGTCTGCAGCGTGTTGATCAGCCAGACGGGTGGTGTGAGCGAAAAACCGTGCTCCGGAGTATTGCTGGCCCATCACATAATACAAAAACTCCGCGGCCCGTAGAGCCGTTAGGTCTTCCGGATGACGGGCGGTTACATCTTCAAAAATCCTTGCGGCCGCGTCGAAGGATTTGGCCTGCCAGAGATCAAGAGCCCGCAGCCAGGCCTGTTCGCGGGGTTCGAGTCGATCGGCGTGGAGACGGGCCGCGGCGAGGTTTTGTGCGGCCTGCTCCTGCGCGTCGGGTGTCTGACCAAACAGCCAGAAGAACGCGGCGGCGATCTGAAGGGAAGGCTCATCGGGCATCGTTCGTACGGCATCGAGAATCGCCTCCATGCCTTGACGCAGGCCGAGGAGGCGGTCGGTGAAATCTTGCAAAGCCGACACAGCGGCGGGCTCGGTGGTGGAGACGTCTCCTGCGCGGTCGATCCGGCTGCTCATTCCTCCATCAAAGGGAGGCGGCGGTTGCATCTCAAGGATTTCCTCGGGAGTCAGGCGGGCCGTTCGGCGACGGCGTGACTCCAGACCTGGGCAACGGACCTTTCACCGCGCCGGACCAAACGTCGGAGCGCCGAGGCTTCGGGAGCGCATCCTTTCCCTCGGAGGCGGGCGGCCAAGGTTTCGATCTGCTGGGCGTCGAGAAGTTCGTCCCGACGGCCGGTTTCCAGAATCCGAAACCCGTGGCCGTTCAGCCAGGCGGGGAGTGAAGATCCAACGCTTGGCGATTCACCGGCGTCCTGCAAAATCCGGGCTTGGATGCGAAGGGCGCGGGAGATCGGGCCGGGAGAGATACGGGAGTGGGTTTGCTCCCAGTCCCGACAGCATACCGCGAAGCGACCTCCCGGCCGTAGCACCCGAAATGCTTCCTCGATTGCAAGCGAGGGATTTGACAATCGCTCCAGCGTGGCATGACAGAAGATCAGATCGAACGAGGCATCGGCAAACGGAAGCGCGAGAGCCGATCCGTGCACGTAGCGAACATTGAAGATTTCCCGTCCCCGGGCCAAACGCTCAGCTTGGGGAAGGATGATTTTGTCAAGACCAGTGACCCGACCTGGAATCACGGCCTCGGCGAGATCGTTGGTGATTGTTCCCGGACCGCACCCGATATCGAGAAGATCGAGGCCAGGGGACAGCCACGGACGTACGAAATCTCCGTGGCTTTCCAATGTGCGTGCGGCAAGAACATCGGCCGACTCGCGCACCGGTAACGCGGCGTATCGCTCGAACGGAATCGAAAGTTGTGGAAGCATGGCTGGCATTTTTGGTGGTGCCGGCGACTTCGCAGAGCCCGTGGAAAACAAAAAACCCACGGCCGTTGCGGAGCCGTGGGCGGTGGTTCGGGTTGGTTTGTCAGTCCAAGCCACGTGACCGCGTCACGGCTCCGTCAATAACGACGGCCGCTACGCTGACTACGAGCATGGACTTGATGAAAAACATCAGGACCGAATAGTTATGCGGGTTTTGAGAGTTTGTCAAACCCGACAAAAGTGATATCACCCGGCGGCCGTTTCTGGTTTATCGAAAGAATGCGGATCACTGCGGCGATTCTCGTTGGGTTTTCACTTTCCGGCTTGGCGGGGGATTTTCAGCCGGAACGGAAGCCATGGACGCTCCAATCGGCAGACCTCAAAGAAGCCAGTGGTTTGGCCCGTTCGACCTTGAACGATGGCATTTTCTGGGCCGTGAACGATGGATCGAATGCGTCGGTTCTTCATCGGTTGGATCGATTCGGCGGCGACCGGGGGCGCGTCGCGGTCGAGGGTGTGAGCAATCGAGACTGGGAGGATCTCTCGGCGTTCCGCTGGCGGAATCGCTCCTACCTCCTGATCGCCGATACCGGTGACAACCGGAGCCATCACAAGGTCAGTCGGCTCCTCATCGTGCCGGAGCCGGGGGACGGACAGGTGCGCGTTTCGCCCGCGTGGGAAATTCGGTTTCAGTTCGAAGACGGGCCTCGGGACACTGAGGCGGTGGCCGTGGACGAGCGACGGGAGAAGATTTTGCTTTTGTCCAAACGCACCAAGCCGCCGGTGCTTTACGAACTTGCTTTGCGTCCGGTCGCCACACCTGCCGTGGCGCGTCGAGTCGGTGAGGTGCGTCTCCCGCCCGCTCCGTTTTTTGCCGGTCCGTATGGGAGCCAGCCGACCGGTTTGGCGATCAATCCCAGCGGAACGCTTGCTGCGGTGCTGACCTATTGGCGGGTGTTGCTTTTCGAGCGCCGCGGTGGAGAATCCTGGGCTGACGCCTTGGCGAGAGCTCCACATGCCTTGGCGCGGCACGGCTTGGAGCAAGCGGAAGCTGTGACGTTTTCTTGCGATGGCACGTCACTCTTGGTCGTGAGCGAGGGCGGGAACGCACCGGTTCAACGATACACTCTCCGGAATCTGGACGCTGCTCGCAGGCCAGAGTTTTGAACGCTTTGGCCGACCGTGGTGCGGTGCATCAGGCTCCCGAGGCCGGCCCAAAGCGCCGGAGAAACGGGACAAGCCGGGTGGTGATGAGTGCGCCGACGTCCGGACGAAAACCCTTGGACCAGCGGAGAAGAGGTTGTTCGATGAGATAAAACGAGGCCGCGGAAACAACCACGCTGATGCCGATCAACAGGACAGCCGTCCACCCTTGGCCGTGACGGAATCCGAAGTGTTCGACAACCGGCTGAAAGAGGATCGAGACGAGCACGTGAAAGACGAAAATTCCGTAGCTGAGGCGACCGAGTTCGACAAGGGGGCGCCACCGGAGCAGCGCGGATGGCCAGGACGTCGGATCGAGCAGGCGGATGAGCAGCCACGCGAAACAAAGTGATTCCGGAACCTCCACGAGTGCGGTCCAAAGGGAATCCTGCGGAGCGTGCCGGAGAACGGACGATAGCGCAAACAGGCCGAGCGCGAGAGCGGCCATCGCCATTTTCACAAGACGGCTGAGCGCGGGAATCTTGTGCGCGTAAAGCGCCACAAGTGATCCCGCGGCGAATGTGTCCAGCGATCCCGGGAGCAAAAACCAACGCACGAACGGCGATGCGCCACCAACAATGCAGCCGGCCCGCCAGAGAAAGCCGCTGAGAGCGATCCCGATCACTGTCACGGCCAGAAATCGCTTCGGCACCAGCAGGAGAAGGAACGGCCAAAGGATGTAAAACTGTTCCTGCACCCCCAGCGACCAGAGGTGGGATGAGGCACCGACCCAGTCGTTTTGGACAACCACCAGAAAATTTGTGGCGAGTCCCGCGTGCCACGCCCAGTGATCGGTGTATTCCGGAAGACCGACCAGCACACCGGCGCCGATCATGATGTAGAGGACCGGGAGCAAACGACAGAACCGCCGGAAGTGAAAATGCGTGACCTCGCCGATCCACCCGTCGCGTTCGCGGAGTTTCATCATCGACTTTGTGACCAGGTAGCCGCTGAGCATGAAAAAAACGACCGGTCCGATCGGACCCCAATCCCACCGTCCGTCGAGGTAAATACCGTAGTGGTGAAGGACAACGGCCAGGACTGCCAGGGCGCGCGCTCCGTCGAGTTGAGGGAGATAGCGGCTCGGAGTGGCGTCGGGTCCTGTCATGAAACCAGATGGGATATAGCAGGCCCTGTGCCGCTGTCAGCCGAGATCGGTGGAGATTTTTTGTGAGGACAATCCCGGAAATACATTTGACACGCCCAGAAACTGCGCGATTTTCACCGCGTTATGAAAAAACTCGTATTCACAGCCGTCGCCGTCGTTGCTCTTGGTCTTTCCTCCGCCATCGCAGGCACCTGCCCCGGGGGCGGATGCGGGGACAAGGACAAGTCGGACAAGAAAAAGGACAGCACCACGCAGACGGCCGCTCCGGTCGGAGTGGCGATCTGAGTCCGCTGACTCGTTTCACAAAAAGCGGAGGGCTTCAGCTCTCCGCTTTTTTTTGTGTCCAAATCAAAAAGGGCGGCCCTTGAGAGCCGCCCCTTTGCTATGAAAACCTCCCGTCCTCCTACAGGCGGGAGATCAGCAACTCGCGTTGGAAGATAAGCTCTTTGGGCAACTGGCTGTAAAGGTTCATGAAGAGCTCGTCCTGCATGACGAGTTCCCGATGCCACTCGGAGGTGTCGATTTTCTGAACGGCATTGAAGGCCTCTTCCGGTATTTCATTTTCCAGTCCGCGCATATCAATGTCGGCGTATTCCGGCACCCAGCCGATGGAGGTTTCGATGGCGTGCATGCCGAGCTGGCAGCGTTGGACGATCCATTTGAGGACGCGCATGTTGTCGCCAAAACCTGGCCAGAGGAATTTGCCTTCCGGGCTCTTGCGGAACCAGTTCACATGGAAAATGCGCGGCAGGTGTTTCACGTGGCGTCGCATTTCAAGCCAGTGGCCGAAGTAGTCGCCCATGTTGTATCCGCAGAAGGGCAGCATCGCCATCGGATCACGGCGTACCTGGCCGATCGTTCCGGCGGCGGCGGCGGTCATTTCGGAACCGACCGTGGCCCCGAGGTAAACTCCGTGAACCCAGTTGAACGACTGGAAGATCAGCGGCATTGTGGTCGCCCGGCGTCCGCCGAACACAATCGCACTCACCGGAACTCCGGCCGGGTTTTCCCACTCGGGATCGATGATCGGACAATTTTTCGCGGGAGCTGTGAACCGGCTGTTGGGATGGCTGGAGAGAACCGGCCTGCCGTCGGCATCCTTCGTGTCAGGCGTCCAGTCCTTGCCCTTCCAGTCGATCAGATGTGCAGGCGATTCTTTGGTCATGCCCTCCCACCAGACATCACCGTCATCGGTGAGTGCGACGTTGGTAAAGATCGTGTCGCGCTTGATCGAGTCCATCGCCATGGGATTGCTGGAATACGACGTGCCGGGTGCTACGCCGAAAAATCCGGCCTCAGGGTTGATGGCGCGGAGGCGTCCGTCGGGACCGGGTTTGATCCAGGCAATATCATCACCGACGCAGGTGACTTCCCAACCTTCGTCGCGGAGTTGTTTCGGCGGGATGAGCATGGCGAAGTTCGTCTTGCCGCAGGCGCTCGGGAACGCCGCCGTCACGTAGGTCTTGTTTCCCGACGGGTCTTTGACGCCGAGGATGAGCATGTGCTCGGCCATCCAGCCTTCGTCGCGGGCTATAACGGATGCGATGCGAAGCGCGAAACATTTTTTTCCGAGGAGCGCGTTGCCGCCGTAACCGGAACCGAAGCTCATGATCAGGCGCTCTTCCGGAAAATGGGTGATGTAGGTGTTTTCCGGATCGCACGGCCAGGGAACATCTTGGGCTCCGGCGTCGAGCGGACGGCCCACCGAGTGCAGACACTTCACGTAGTTGCCGGTTTTTCCGATCTGATCGTAAACCCCGCGGCTCATGCGGGTCATAATGCGCATGTTCGCAACAACATACGGACTGTCGCTGAGCTCGATACCGTATTGGGCAATCGGCGACCCGATCGGTCCCATGCTGAAGGGAATGACATACAGCGTGCGACCTTTCATACAGCCTTTGAAGAGGCTGTTCAGGCGGGCTTTCATGGCCTCCGGATCTTCCCAGTTGTTGGTCGGACCGGCGTCCTTCCGGGATTTCGAGCAAATGAAGGTGCGTTGCTCGACACGGGCGACATCGCGCGGGTCGCTGCGGACAAGAAGGGAATTCGGACGTTTTTCCTCGTTCAGCCATTGGGCGGAACCCGTTGACACGAGCAGGTTGCGCATCGCCTTGTCCTCGGCTTCCGAGCCGTCGCACCAGAAAATGCTGTCCGGCTGGGTGAGAGCGGCAATCTCTTCAACCCAGGCGGTGATCGAAGAGATCGATGGTTTGCTGCTACCGAGTGTGGTTGGTTTGCTCATGGAGGTGCTATTAGATTAACTTATAATCACAGGCCGCTTCCGGCGAGGCAAGAGAAAGGAGTTCCCGCTTGTGGGAATTTTTCTTAAGATTTAGTTTGAATCAACCATGATCGCTGATCGCAACTTTGGAAAAAACGGTCCGGTCACATGGATCGGAGCGTTTCCCGTCTATGTGAGCACGATCCTCGCGGCGATTCATGCGGTGACCATGGTCCTCACCGCGCTGGCGATGGCCGGTCAGGCGGAGGGGGTGATCCAGGCGTTCGTTTTTTCCAGCACGGCGTTCCTTCGGGAGTCGGCGCTCTGGCAGGTGGTGACCTATGCGTTTGTTCACCAGCCGCCTTATTGGTTTTTTCTGCTTGAGCTCTATTTGCTCGTTGTCTTCGGCAAGGAAGTCGAGCAACACGTCGGCCGCTCGGCGTTCATCCGGCTCTATCTGACCCTGCTTCTGGTGCCGCCGCTGGTGTTGGCGGCCCTGGGCTTGTTCGGCTTCTCGTCCGTATATGCCGGGTCCAGCGCGCTGAATTTCGGTGTCTTCATCGCGTTTGCGGTGCTCTACCCGCGGGTGGAAATGTTTTTCGGGATTCAGACTCGCTGGATCGCGATCGGCCTGCTCGCCGTGAACGGGCTTCAATGTCTCGCGCTGGGCGATTTCGTATCGCTCAGTGTCCTGTTACTCGACAGCGCGCTGGCGGCGATCATGGTTTCCTCTATGCGCTGGAATTCCTTTTTTGCCAATCTCCCGCGCCCCGCCCGCCGTCGGCCGGTGGTCGTTCCGCGGGAAACTCCGGCGAAGGAACGCGCGGTGGAGCCGGCACCGGAGTCGATCGATGCAATTCTCGACAAAATCTCCCGCAGCGGTCTTTCGAGCCTAACCGGGGCCGAGCGGGACCAATTGGAGCGAGCCCGGGCCGCATTGCTGGCCAAGGAGAGGGCGAACTAAAATGCCCCTCGAAGATCCTGATCCTGCCGCCCTTCCGGCCGCGAGCCTCAAAGACCCGTGTTACGTCAATGCCATGGTGCATTTTTACCGTGGCGAACTCGGTCGCATCATGATCTGGCGTCAGCGGTTGGATGTGACCACGACCTGGGCGATCACCAGCACGACAACGATCATCGGGGCGGCCTTTTCGTTCCGCGACATCCCGCACATCATCTTCTTCTTCAACCTCGCGCTGGTCTGGATCATGCTTTGGATCGAGGCGAGGAGGTATCGCTTCTACGATGCTTTTCGCGGGCGGGTGCGCATGCTGGAGTCGCATTTTCTCGTTCCCATGGTTTCTCAAAACCCGCGGATCCTCGATGGGGAATGGCGGCGGTTGGTTTGTGAGGATCTGATTTTGCCGTCGTTCAAAATCAGCAAACTGGAAGCCCTCGGGCGGCGGTTGAAGCGCAACTATGTATTCATTTTCGCCATCATCATGATTGCGTGGACGCTGAAGGTGTTCATTCACGCCGGCACGCCGGTGCATACCTTCGGGCAGTTTTACAGCGCACTTGCGGTCAATGAGTTGCCCGCGTGGCTTGCGGCGATCGTGTATTTTGGCACAATCATTACGGTGATTGCCCTCTTCCTTTACGTTTCTCGCACCTCCAGTGAAGAGGTCAGCGAATTTGGAAACAGCAACAGCTCGCTGTGGAGAATCTGACCGGGATCGCACGTCTGCGCTGGATTGTGGAGCGACTGCGCGCGCCGGATGGTTGCCCGTGGGATCGGGAACAAACCCACACCTCGCTTCGAGGGGCGCTTGTTGAGGAATGCTACGAAGTCATTGAGGCAATCGATCTCTCCGACGACGCCAATCTCTGCGAGGAGCTTGGCGATCTTCTTTTGCATGTGGTCATGCACGCCCGCATGGCCGAGGAACGCCGGGCTTTTGATCTGGAAGCCGTGGCAGCCGGGATCTGCGACAAGATGATCCGGCGTCATCCCCATGTCTTCGGCGACCGCGGGGCGGGTGATTCCGACGAAGTTCTTCGGCAATGGGAACAGATCAAGCGCGAGGAAAAAGGCGGGCAGTCGGGTATTTTGGATCATCTTCCGGCCTCGCTTCCGGCCCTTCTCCGTGCGCAAAACGCGCAGAAAAAGGCGGCGTGCGTTGGATTTGACTGGCCGGATGTCGAACCGGTCTTTGCGAAGATCGACGAGGAAGTCGGAGAGGTGCGCGAGGCGATGGCGTCCGAAAGTGCATCTGCTGTGGAGGCCGAGATCGGCGACCTTTTGTTTAGCGTGGTGAATCTGGCGCGGAAATCCGGCGTGGATGCCGAGACGGCGCTGGCCTCGGCGACGAACCGTTTCATCGAACGGTTTCGCTTCATCGAGGGCCACTTGGCGGCCGAGGGTCGGCGGGTCGAAGATGTTCCGCTGGCCGAACTTGACAGCCTTTGGGATCGGGCGAAATCGGCATGAAGTTCTGCGTGCTCAATCCCGGTGGTCGCGACCCCGACCAGATTTTTTCCGACGGTGCCGGAAGCCCGGAGGCCCCGGGACATCCGCCGGTCAATTATCATGCTTACGCGGCCTGCCTGCGCGGCGGGTTTTTCCGTGATGTGCGGGCTGTTCCCGAATCCGTGCGGGTTGTTCTAGTTCTCCTGAGAAAACGAAACCTTCGTGCCGGGCTTGCCGCCGTGGATATGCTCCGCTCCCGGGACGTGGCGGTTTTTGTTTCCTTCAAGGAATCCGGCGCCCATCAGGTCGCGGACCTGCTGGGCGATGTCAGTCGTTGGGAATTGTTCGCGGAAATCTGCCGCGCGTCGTATGGGGCGGTGTCGAGTACGCCCGGGTTGGTAGCGCTTTACAGAGCATCCGGTTGTCGCATGGCGGAGTTTCTGCCGACGCCGTATCCGGTGGGCGAGCCCGGATGGGATTTTTCCATTCCGCTGGAGAAGCGGCGCGGGATTTTTGTGGGGACCCGGGAGTTTCGTGTTCCGAGCCGCAATCATCTTGCCGCGGTGGTCTTGGCGGATGAGATGTCGCGCGAGTTTGAGATCCCGCTGGCGGTGGTGAACACCGATGGCCGCGCGGGCGGGATGATTTTGAAGAGTCTGCGGAAAAAAAATCCCCTTCTCTACATCATCGAAGCGCCTCTTCCGTATGCGGACTATTTGAAAGTGATGGCGCTCCATCGGCTCGTCTGGCAGCTCGATGCAAGCCACGTGCCGGGGCAGGTCGCGGGCGATGCGCTCTTATGCGGGATGCCGTGCATCGGGGGAAATGGTGGGATCGACCGTGTGGCCTTCGGCGGCGGGGACGCGGCCCCGGATGCGGCCGTGCGGCGGGCGCGGGAGCTTTTGGGAAACGACCGTGCGTGGCAACTCGCCGTGGATGAGTCGCAGGCCAACGCCCTTGCACATCTGACCTTCTCACAGGGCGCGGCGCGCCTTTCGGCCCTCGCTCCGGCTTGATTCCGAGCGCGTCATCAGGCAATGTCCCCGCTCCGGACGTGAAAGATCCCGCACCGAAATCCCTGAGAGTTCTCATCCTTACCGCCAGCATGGGGGAGGGGCACAACACCGCGGCGCGAAATATTGCCGCGGCCATCCATGCTGAGAACCCCGGACGCGTCGAAGTGCTGGTCGCCGATCCCTACACGCGAACAAATCCCGTCATCAACCGCCTCGTTCAAAGCGGCTATACCATCGCGATCAACCGCTACCCTCGCGCTTGGAAAATGGTCTTCCAACTGCTCAGCCGACGGGGGGTCGTGGAGGGAATGGGGCCGATTCTCATCGAACTCACCGCTGCCGTGCGTGACCTCATCGCAGAATTCCGGCCCGATGTCATCGCGTCGACCTACCCGGTTTTCTCGTTTCTGATGGCTAAGATCCGCAAAGCGGATCCGGGCATCACGGTGCCGTTTTTTACGATCATCACCGATTCCACGCAGATCAACTCGGCCTGGTATCGCTGCCCGTGCCATGGCTCGATTGTTGCCGATGAGCAGACGGCCGATGTCCTCCGCCGCGATGGGGTGCCTTCGGATAAAATCCATGTTCTGGGTTTTCCGGTGGCACTGGAGTTTGAGAGCCTGACGCCGGTCGATCCGCCGACTGGCGGCCCATGGAAGGTTCTCTTTTTTCCGGGCGGAACGTCTTTTCGTGCGTTGGAAACGTTGGAACGCCTCGGAGCAATTCAAAACATCACCGTCGATGTGGTCACCGGCCGCCGAAAAAACACGCACGCGATTCTCAAGCGCGCGGGACTTCCCCGCACCGGGACGCTCACCGGGTGGACCGATCAAATGCCTTCTCTGATGGCTTCCCATCACCTCTTTATCGGAAAAGCCGGTGGAGCCACGGTCCAGGAAGCGATTGCAGCTCAAATACCCTTTCTGGTTAGTCACGTCGTCCCGGGCCAGGAGGAAGGAAACATCGCGCTCATCCAGCAATGCGGTATCGGGGCGCTGGCGTCCGGGTCGGCCGAGCAGGTCGAAAACATCGTGCGTGGAGCCCTCGCCAATGACGGCCACGTCTGGCACGCGTGGCGAAAAAATCTTCAGGCTCTCCAGAAACCATCCGCCTCCCGCGAAATCGGCCGGTTTTTAATCGAACACGTCGGCCACTGACAAACGCTACTCGCTTTCGCTGAGCCGGATCTGCCCGCGCTCTCGGAGGATGATGCGGAGATGTCCCTTGTATTCGCTCAATGTGCCTTCCACCCGCACCTTTTTTCCAAGCCAACCGGTGGCGTCCGGGAAGCGACCTTTGGTTTCCAACATAATCACCGCCGTCAAAACCTCGTCCGGAAACTTCCCGCCGAAATTCAAAAAGACCGTCCCCGAGGGCTTTTCATCCACCTCGCTGATGATGTCCGCAAAGACAACCTTCTCACCGGGCTTCCGTGTTGCCGCGTCGCCAGCCGACATTTCCGCGCCGTGGATACACGTCGAGACCAGCAGAAGGATTCCCAATGCCAACACCGATATGCCGTTCATTTCCTCCGGTTACCAAGAACGACCTTTCGGGCACAATAAAAAAATCAGGGAGCCGGTGTTGTCCGAACCCGGCGAACGAGTTCCTCGGGCACGGCCTCATTGATTCCGGCGAACGTTGCGCGAACATACCTTGTCACGGCGGCGGTCTCGGCGTCGGTCAGATAGTCTTGAGCGGGCATGACGCCGCGGAAAAGCTGGCCATTGACAACCGTCTTGCCCTTCTGGCCGTGAAGAATGATCGAGACCAGGCGCTCCGGCGGTCCGGCCACCATCGGCGATCCGACGAGATCCGGCGCATTCGCACTCCCGGAGCCGGCAAAATGGCATTGCGCACAATTCATCGAGTAGACTTCTTCCCCGGAAATGTTCGCGACATCCAGATTGCCCCGGGACGGAGTCGGACGGCAGGAGCACAGAAGGAGAGCCAGAGCTGTCACTTGCAGAATCCACCACCACCGCTTAGCTTCCGCGCGTGAAACGGCATCTTCGGCTCTCAACTCATTTGGCGGTCGGGTTTCTTCTCGGTGCATCGGCGCTTGGGAATGCGCAACTCATCCCGTCGGAGAAGGAAAAGTTCAAGGTGGAAGTCATCGCCGAGGGACTTCGCAATCCATGGGGCATGGTCAGCCTCCCGGATGGACGATTGCTTGTCACGGAACGCTCGGGGACACTCCGGATCATCGATGCCTCCGGTCGGTTGCTGCCGGAGCCGGTGCAGGAAATTCCTGAAGTTTTTGCTCAGGGACAGGGGGGGCTGCTCGACATCGAGCTTCATCCCGACTACGCCACGAATCGCTGGATCTATCTGGCGTTTTCCGACGTGAAGGACGGGAAGTCCCTCACAAAAATCCTGCGCGGGCGCCTCGATGGGAACAAGTGGATCGATCAGGAAACCATCTTTGAGGCTCCGGCCGACCAATACACGGGCGGCGGAGTCCACTTCGGCTGCCGCATGGAATTCGATGGCAAAGGCCATCTCTTCTTCTCCATCGGCGACCGCGGCGATATGAAGAACGCCCAGCGCTTGGACAATGTGAAAGGAAAGCTTCACCGCGTCCGCGACGATGGCTCGATCCCGGAGGACAATCCCTTTGCGAAGGAACCCGGTGCCTCGCCTTCCATCTGGAGCTACGGCAACCGCAACATCCAGGGCCTCCGCATTCACCCCGAGACCGGTGCCATCTGGGCAACGGAGCACGGTCCTCGCGGCGGCGACGAACTCAACCGCATCGAAAAAGGCAAAAACTATGGCTGGCCCGTCATCAGCTACGGGATCAACTACAACGGAACACCGATCACCGACAAAACCGAGGCACCGGGCATGGAACAACCGGCCGTTCAATGGACGCCCTCCATCGCTGTGGCGGGCATCGACTTTTATCGGGGCGACGCTTTCCCGAACTGGCGCAACAACCTCTTCGCCGTCGCGCTGGCGCATCAAAAGGTCGTGCGTGTCGAGATCGACCCGTCGGGCCGTGTCACTCACCAGGAAATCCTCCTCGAACGCACCGGTCGCATTCGCGACATCCGCGTGCTCGACGACGGCTTCATCTACCTCGTCTACGATGACCCCGGAAAAGTCGTCCGCCTCGTTCCGGAGAACAAGGCATCATGAGCGGCGGTGACTGGAAAGACCGCCTCGCCGCCATCCATGCCGAGGCCTGCCAGCGCTACGCGGAAGGGCGGACCATTCCTGCCGATACCATTCCGGATGCCGACCTGCCGTTTTTGGAAGACCTCGGTCTCACCCGCCAAATTGTCTTCGATTTTGTTGAGGATCGCGTCACGCGCGGGGAGCCGGATCTTGCGACTCTTTTGGACGTTTCCGAGATTCGCCGCGATGTCTTCCAAGCTTCCGGCGGAGTCCAACGCGAGATTGTTCCGGAGAGCGCTCTTCCGCTTCGGAGTGACGAGTGGGACGGAATTCCCTGGCTGCCGCGGATCTACACGAAAGCGCGCTGTTTTCTTGATGGGACGCTGAGCCCGGAGGTGATGTATGGATGTGGAGGAGATCGCGCGTTTCTCGTCAAACACAGCCTGACCCTTGCCGGTTTCCTGGCCGCCGTGCGCGAGGGCGACGAGGCATCAGTTTTGAAGTTTGTAAAATCCGGTTAGCCCGGACGCTGAGCCAGCAAGGCGAGGCGCGGCCACCACCAGACGACCTTCCCGTCCTCCGTCGTCAGCCCGAAGGCCTGCACCGCTTCGGCGGGGGCTGTGTCGATCAGATGCATCAAGAAAGTAAAGTCACTTCTGATTTCCAAAAACGTCCCACAGGTCACAGTTCATTTTCTTCAAGATCATCTCAAGGGTGTCGAGTGTGATATTCTGCTGGGAGATTTCGAGACGCTGCAAGGTCGAGTCAGAAATCCCCGTTTTCTTGGCAAATTGCGCCAGCGTCATATCTCCACGTCGTTGCCGTAGGAACTTGGCGAGTTGTTGCCTGAGACGATGCCGCACTCTGAAAGAATGACGCCACGCCTATCCCACATATGGGATTTTATCTTGATGTTGCCCGGGAATGGTCTTAAGCGATGACACACCATGGCCCATGGCACGTTGTTAAACACTCAATAGATCATTTTCTCGTCGAAGAATTCTCGCGGAGTGAAATTCCATCATGAACAGAAAGTTGCAAAATTTCATTGCTCTTCGCGTGCTATGAGCACAAACCGTTTGTGGACAATTGAAGAAATGAAACTTCCTGTTTTTCTCGCTGCAACATTTGCAGGAACGTTTTTTCTGAATGCTCAGGAATCAAATGGAGAAAAGGAAATCGTCCAACCTGTTCCCGCTAAAATTCTCGACTCGCAGGAAGTGGACTTGGGTGACCGAAAAATCACTTACAATCGGATCGAAACTCCGGCCCTCCAGCCTCAAACCATCCCGGAAGCCGCCCCCGAGGTGGTAAAGGAGTCTGTGCTTAGCGCTGCGGAGCTGGCCGAGGCTCGCCGGTGGGAGAGTTTGCGCTACGAGTATCTGGGCGGGACGGCGACGGTTTTCAAAGGTGTCGGGACAGAGTTTCGGATCTGGACTACCGAGGGCGACGCTGTGGCGCTCAGTTCCATCGGGTTCAACTTTCTTCAGAGCTTTTGGGGCTTTGAACGGGAGGGCGTGTATTACCATACGTTTTTCCTGGCTTACGGGTTCAGCCCCGAAGAATTCGCCGAAGCGAAGCGCGCGGATCCCGAGTGGGCGGCGCGCTTTGGGGAGTTTCCAAAAGACGAAGCTGGAATGTCCCGCTTTGTGGTGGTGTCCGCACCGAAGGGCGAAGCGGGAGAGAAGGCCATCCGGGCGCTGGAGGCCCTCCATGCCCAATTCGACGAAAACCGCAAACAACTCCAGACCGCCTCCGAGGAAAGCGAAAAGGCGCGCCTCGCGCAGGAGGAGTGGCTCAAAGCCAATCCTCCCGTTCCGCAGGATACCGTTATCCAGTTTTTTCCCATCCGCAGCGTTCATGCCCCCAAAGCGGCTTTGTCCGGGGAGAAGTCCCGCGAATGAAAGCGTTCTTTTTCCTACTTGTCCTCGCCCAGGGGCTGGTTCCTGGCGCATTGGCGCAAACACCCGATGACTCCAACGAGGGAACCAAATTGGAGTATGATTCCGCCAATTCCATCTGGCGTTTCAAATGGTGGGGACGTGCCGGAAACACGTATTTCATCCAGCATTCGGATGACCTTCAAACGTGGTCGTGGGTTCCCATCGTGGAGCCCGGAGACGATTCGATCAAGGAATGGGGATTCACGAGCACGTCCGACAAGTTTTTCTGGCGTTTGAGGTATTGGACCGGCGCGACGATCGACCCCGAGGGTGACGATTTTGATGGGGATGGGGTTCCGAATCTCTTTGAGGTCCAGCACGGATTCAATCCGTTTGGGCTCGTGGACACGTCCGCCAACGGGATGCCAGACGAGTGGGAGATGTTCAATTCGGGTAAGTTTGCGATTTGGCCTCCGGTGCTAAATGCCAGCATCCCTCGCTACCAGACCGCCAACGCGACGATTTACTTGCGCAACGATACCGCGAGCCCGGTTAACTTCTCGGTTGCGCTGAGCGGCAACACCGGACCGGCCTACCGTTTCGAGGACTCGATCACGGGCGGCGCGGTCTATCAGTGGGAGGAAATTAGCGCAACCGGAACACGACTCGCTGGAGTTTCCGATGCCTACACCGGGCAGGAGACGATCAATTTGACCCCGTTTTCGTTTCCTTTCTTCGGATCGGCCTACAACGCCGTTCATGTGAGCGTGAAGGGGGCGATCACCCTTGGCCAGAGCGCATCCATCTTCGACAACTACTACCCGCTACCCTCCCAATCGGCTCCCCGTAATCTTGTGGCCGCATTCTTGGATGACTTGGCGACCCAGACCATCGGCGACATCTACTACAAAGCGGAGTCGGACCGGCTCATCGTCCAATACGAAAACGTGGGCCGCAGCTACTACCCGGACTCGGCCTACACGTTTCAGATCGTCCTGTTTTCAGACGGACGGATCGCATTCCGCTACAAGTCGATGGCGGGAACGCTCAACTCCGCAACCGTAGGAATCCAAGACGCCGCCGGAACAACCGGTCTCCCGATCGCCCACAACGCTTCCTACGTCACCTCAAACATGGCGGTTGAGATCCGCCCGCAATCTTCTTTCCTTTCCGTGACTCCCGCCTCCGGCACTGTCGCACCCCACTCAACGATGGCGCTTGGTGCCGCGTTCCGCTCGTTGAGCCTGCCCTTTGGCACCTATTCAGCAACAATCACGACCACGCACGACGCGACGGATGTCGCGGGTCCGCACGTTGCAACGGCCACCCTCGAAGTTTTTAATGCCCCTGCGCAAATTGCCCTGACCACTCCTCTGAACGGTGCAGTCTTCTTAGAGGGGGAGGCGATCAACCTCGCTGCCACGGCCACCGACGCCGACGGCATGCAGAAAGTCGGGTTCTTCCAGAGCACCACCCTGCTCGGAGAGGATTCGTGGCCCACTTACGAGCATTACTGGAACTCCCTACCTCCCGGAGACTATGTGCTGCGAGCGAAGGCAACCGATGTGTTCGGTAGCGAGACCTTTTCCCCGGCGGCAAACATCACTATCCTGCCGGATGCGGACAGGGACGGCCTTCCAGACGGATGGGAGGTCGCAAACGGTCTTTCCTCGGGAGACTTTTCCGACGCGCTGGCGGACTCAGACGGCGACCGCATCCCGAATCTCTGGGAACACCGGCATGGCACGGACCCCATCGACCCCCTCTCCCGTGCTGCGACGGCTCGGGTTGTGGCCGCCAATGGCTCGGGAGACTACCTGACCTTGCAAGAGGCCTACGATGCGGCTTCTGACGGCGACGTCATCGAGGTCCGCGAGGGAACCTACGATGGCCTCTACACAGGCGGCACCAAGCGCCTTGTCTGGCTTGCCGCTCCGAGCACGCCATCAGCGCTCGTCGAGATCAAACCCAGCTATCCAAACTGGACAGCCATCCAGACTTATTCGGATACCGCCTTCGATGGGTTTTCGATCAAGGGCAACGGTGGAATGGTCGTATCCATCGGATCGGGTCGGGCCTCGTTTACCAACTGCCGGTTTTCGGGCGGGGTGGGCGGTTACGCGCCGGGGGCCATCCAGTCAGGCTACGGAACCACCCTCGTTCTCCAGCACTGCACCCTGATCCAAAACCGCAACGATGATCATGGGTATGGATGGGGGGCCAATGCGGTTCAGGCAGGCTGGCATTCCAAGCTGGCCATCAAAAACAGCATCTTTTGGAACCCGGACGTCAACGGCCTGCCGGAGATCCTCTCCGATGGCACGGTCGCGGTCACGACTTCGATTGTTCGCGGCGGCCCATACGGGGCGATCCATCAGAATCCCACCCTCGCCTACGGCGGGTGGATGACGGCAACCTCGCCCGGTCTCAATACCGGCTCAGCCTCGGACATCGGACGTGATGCACAAGGTGAGACCCGCCCGTCCGGTGCCGCCCCGGATCTCGGCTGGGACGAGTTCCACGATACGGATACCGATGGTCTTCCCGACTGGATCGAAATCACCGGCATCTCTGATCCCTCTGGCGACGCCGATGGCGACGGGCTTTCCAACCTCGCCGAATATCAAACCCACGGCACCAGCCTCCTGATTGCCGACACCGACGGCGACGGACTTTCCGACGGCACAGAAGTCCTCACCCATGGGACGAATCCCCTGAGCACGGACTCCGACAGCGACGGCATGGCTGACGGATGGGAAATCACCTTCGGACTGAATCCGCTCGCTGACGATGCGGCTTCAGATTTCGATGGCGACGGGCTTACCAACCTCTGGGAGTTTACAAATGGATTTAACCCTGCGGATCCATCGGATTCATTGACGGACTCGAACCAGAACGGCATCGCCGACCGGTGGGAAATCACCCATTTTGGTGCTCTTGGAGTCGATCCAAGTGCTGATCCCGACAAGGACGGATTGAGCAACCTTCTGGAGTTCCAGAGTCATGCCAATCCGCACGCTTTCGATACCGATGCAGATGGTCTGCCCGACGGGTTTGAGCATTTTTCCATCCACCTCGATCCCTTGGTCTGGAACAACAAGAACTTGGATTCCGATGGAGACGGCATTTCCGACCTCATGGAAGCCATCTACGGGCTCAACCCGGATGCGGACGATTCCTCTGGAGACGTTGACCAAGACGGTCTGACCAACGGTCAGGAGATTGCTTTTGGGTCAAGCCCTCTGGATGCCGACCTGGATGGGGACGAACTGAGTGACCTCGGGGAGCTCCAAAACCAAACCAACCCTTGGAATCGGGACACGGATTCCGATGGTCTCCCCGACGGGTGGGAAGTCCACTACGGTCTGAACCCAAAAATCTGGACGAACCCAGAGTCCGATGGCGACAACGACGGCCTGACTTTGGCTCAGGAAGCCCGCTATGGCACCAATCCCACTCTCCCGGACACGGATTCCGATGGAACCACAGACGGCCAGGAAGTCGCCAACAACACCGATCCGACAGACCCGCAATGGGGAGGCAGCCCTCCTGCTGCCCCTTCACAGGTAAGCTCCACCCTGAACGCCGACGGGTCGACCACCTTTACTTGGCAGGATAACTCGGCCCATGAGACCGGATTCCGCATCCGTCAAAAACAGATCGATGGAACATGGACTCTCGTTGGTGAGACTCCAGCCAATACGACATCTTTCACCACGCCAACCCCATGAATTGCCGTTCAAAGAACATGCTGTCAGTTGCGGCCCTTTGTGCGAGCTTCGGAACGGTGCTGGCCTGCTCGGCGGTTCTTT
>CAZEYT010000007.1:0-56559 GCA_964516295.1 uncultured Chthoniobacterales bacterium
ACAACCACCTCCGCCTCACCGGTCTCCACGAGACGCAGTCCATCGACAAATTCAACTACGGCGTGGCGAACCGCGGCGCTTCGATCCGCGTGCCGCACAGCTTCGTGAACAATGGCTACAAGGGCTACCTCGAAGACCGCCGTCCGAACTCGCAGGGCGACCCGTACAAAATCGCCAGCCGCATCCTGCAGACGATTGCCACGGTCCCGACCAAGTAAATCGGCTCGATTCCACAAAAAGGCCGCCTCGGAAACGGGGCGGTCTTTTTTTTCAGGAAAAACTCAACTCCCCAGCCGCCGCAGGTAGGCAAAGGAATAAAGGCCCGTGTTGTGCCCATCGCCCCACTTCGGCTGAATGGCATACCCGCCCACGGCCTGCCAGCTCACCAACTCGAAACTGCCGGGGCGGTATTTGACTTCGGGGCGGATCACTCGGCCCAGTGCATCCGGCTCCCCCACGCACGCCGCACAGGGACACGCACGCCGGAGCTTTTCGAGCGAAAGATAGGTCTCGACCCCATCACTCCATGCGATGGCAAGCTCTTCGCCAATCTTTTGAAGGGCCGTCGGATGGAAGGTCGTTTGCATCGCGGGCGCATTTTTTCGTTGGCAGGGGAAAATGTCCACTGTTTTAGTGGGAGTTTGCCATGGATCACTTGGACGAACTGGAATCGCAGAGCATCTACATCCTGCGTGAGGCCTACCACAGCTTCTCGAATCTCTGCATGCCGTGGAGCATGGGGAAGGACTCGAATGTCCTGCTCTGGCTGTCGAAGAAAGCCTTCTGTGGCAAAATTCCCTATCCGGTGCTGCACATTGACACCACCTACGAGTTTCAGGAGATGCTCGAATTCCGCGATTGGGCGAAGGAGTTTTACGACCTCGATCTCATCGTGAAGATCAATGAAGACGCCCGCGCCGGTCGCGGAGCTTACACCACCTCGATCGGCTACGAGACCCACGATCCCGTCACGGTCACTCATGAATTGAAAACCGTGGCCCTCCAGCAGGTGATGGGTGAGCGGAAGTTCGACGCGCTCATCACCGGGATCCGCCGGGACGAAGATCCCACGCGGGCCAAGGAACGGTATTTCTCCCCCCGCACGGCGGACTTCGAGTGGGACTACAAAGACCAACCGCCGGAGTTCTGGAATCAATTCACCACCGCCGTCGACCCCGGCGAGCACATCCGCGTGCAGCCATTGCTGGATTGGACCGAGGTGGACATCTGGCGCTACATCGAGCGGGAGAAGATCCCGATCCCGCAGATGTATTTTGCTAGACAGGGAGACGACGGGAAATATTACCGTTTCCGTTCCCTCGGCTGCTGGCCGATCACGAAGCCGGTCGAGAGCCCGGCCGCAAACATCCGCGAGATCATCGAGGAACTCCTCATTACCAAAACCAGCGAGCGAGCCGGTCGCGCGCAGGATCACCACGAGCGCAACGCCATGCAAAAACTGCGGGCGAAGGGCTTCATGTAACATTTCACCGGCCGCACCCGCGTGCGGTCCGATTATCTTTTCCGCGACACCACCAAATGAGCGCCACTGTTCTCGAGACTTCCGCCCGCTACGCCACCCCGTCGGGCGACCTTTCCAAACTGAAAATCGTCATCGTCGGTCACGTCGACCATGGCAAATCCACACTCATCGGCCGTCTTTTCCACGACACCCATTCCCTTCCCGAGGGCAAGGTCGAGCTGATCCGCAAGGCCAGCGAGGCCGAGGGCATGGAGTTCGAGTTTGCCTTTCTGCTGGATGCCTTGCTCGAGGAACAGGAGCAGAACATTACCATCGATACCACGCAGCTCCCCTTCCGCACGGCAAAGCGCGAATACGTGATCATCGACGCTCCGGGCCACAAGGAATTTCTTAAAAACATGGTCACCGGGGCCGCCAGCGCCGATGCGGCCATTCTCCTCATCGACGCCAAGGAGGGCATCCAAGAGCAGTCGAAACGCCACGCCTACCTCCTATCTCTGCTGGGCATCAAACAGGTCGTTGTCGCGGTAAACAAAATGGACCTCGTCGGATTCTCGCAGGAGGTTTTCGATCAGGTGCGCGCCGACTACTCGGTCTTCTTGAAAAAGCTCGGCGTCACCCCGCAGCATTTTCTCCCAATCTCGGCAAAACGCGGCCACAACATCACGCACGCAAGTCCCGATATGCCGTGGTTCCAAGGCCCGGCCATCCTCGAAGCGCTCGATACCTTCGCGAACCCGGCCCCGCCGGAAGGCCTCCCGCTCCGCCTCGTTCTACAAGACGTCTATCGCTTTGACGAGCGTCGCATCCTCGCGGGTCGCATCGAAGTCGGCCGTCTGGCCGTCGGCGAGGAACTCGTCTTCTGGCCGGACCGCAAGCGGAGCCGGATCAAAACCATCGAAGCCTGGGGAGTCGCCACCCCGCCCACCAACGCCGCCGTCGGCGAAGCGGTCGCCATTACGCTGGAAGAGCAAATTTTCGTCGAACGCGGCCAGATCGCGAGCCACGCAGGCGTTGGCCCGTCCGAGGGCCGCGAGCTCCACGCCAGCCTTTTCTGGCTCAGCAACGATCCGCTCCCGGTCAACCAGCCCTTCACACTCAAGATCGGCACGCAGTCGGTCGAAGCCCGCATTGTGGAAATCCAGCGAGTCCTCGACTCCTCAACCCTCGAGCCGCTCCCGGGCCTCCGGGGCGCGCTGCAAAAAAACGAGGTCGCCGATGTCCGCATCCGCGCCCGGCGTCCGATTGCCTTCGACCGCCACGACCGCGTGAGCGAGACCGGCCGGTTCGTTATTCTCCACGGCAAACGCATCGGCGGCGGCGGCATCGTTCGCGAAGCGGATTATGGTGACGGCGAACCGGGCGTCGCGAGCGACAATATCACATGGACCGAGAGTCCGGTGACCCGCGAATCCCGCGCCGAGCTGCTCGGCCATCGCGGAGCTGTCCTTTGGCTGACGGGCCTCTCGGGCTCGGGAAAATCCACACTGGCAACCGAGCTGGAATTCCAACTCCACCGCCGCGGCATGCTGACGTTCCTGCTCGACGGCGACAACCTCCGCCATGGTCTCTGCTCGGACCTCAAGTTCTCGCCGGAAGATCGCTCGGAGAACATCCGCCGGGCCGGAGAGACCGCCCGCCTCATGGCGGAGGCAGGCTCCATCGTGCTCTGCTCGTTTATTTCCCCGTATCGCGCCGACCGCCTGCGCGTGCGCGACATCTGCCAGCGCGATGGCATCCCTTTCGCCGAGATCTTCATCAACACCCCACTCGCGGTCTGCGAAGCCCGTGATCCCCGCGGACTCTACAAACGGGCCCGCAAGGGAGAAATTCCGGAGTTCACCGGTGTGAGTTCGCCCTACGAAGCTCCCGAGAGTCCCGATCTCGAAATCCGCACAACCGAGACCTCGCGCGACGACGCCCTCGCCCAACTCCTGGGGTTCGCCGTCACCCTCGCCCGCGTCCCGGACCTCGCCAAACCCGAGCAACTCGGTCCCGGCTCCGGAATCTGACCGCGCAAGCGTCCATCTCGACCAGCCTCCTCCCGGCGGCTCTTTTTATTTAGAATAATTCTTGATAAAGGTCCGGACCGCTCTACGTTGCCCCCATGCCGAAGCGGAATGCCACGCACGAGGGATACGAAGAGACGATCAGCCACAGCGGCCATCGCCTGACGCCACAGCGTCGCGAGGTCTACGGCGTTCTTTTGGCCGAGCGTGATCACCCGACAGCCACCGAGGTTTTCATTCGGGCCAAGCAAAAGATCCCCGGCATCTCGCTCGCCACCGTTTACAACTGCTTGGAGACGCTGGTCGATTGCGGCCTGGTCAAACAGGTGAACGTCGAGCGCGAAGCCACGCGCTATTGCCCGAACCTCCAGGAACACGGCCACTTCATCTGCGAGCGCTGTAACACCGTCTTCGACGTCCCCCTCGCCGGCAACAGCCGCAGCCGGAAAATCTGGAACCTTCCCGAAGATTTCACCGTCACCCACGCCGAGATCACCCTTCGTGGACTCTGCCCGGACTGTAACACGTAAACTTTCCCATGAGCCTGAAAATCCAAGACCTGCACGCAAACATCGGGGATCGTGAGATCCTCCGCGGCCTCAACCTCGAGATCCCCAAAGGCGAAGTTCACGCCATCATGGGCAAGAATGGCTCGGGCAAAAGCACGCTCGCCAAGGTCATGGCGGGCCACCCGGACTACGAAGTCACCGGCGGCCAAGTCCTCCTCGACGATCAGAACCTCTTCGACATGGAAGAACCCGATGAACGCTCGCGGGCCGGACTTTTCGTGGCGTTCCAATACCCGATGGAAGTTCCCGGCGTCACCATCGCGAACTTCATCCGCGCCGCCCTCCAAGCCCGACTGCCCCAAGGCGAGGAACTCGACGCCGTCGAATACTACGAGGCCCTCTACGCCAAGATGGACGCCCTGAAGATTCCGCGCCATTTCACCTCCCGCGCTGTGAATGAAGGCTTCTCCGGCGGCGAAAAGAAACGCTGCGAAATTCTCCAGATGGCCATGCTCAATCCGACTTACGCCGTGCTCGACGAGACCGACAGCGGGCTCGATATTGACGCCCTGCGCATTGTCTCCGAGGGCGTCAACGCCCTGCGCGGACCGGATCGCGGGCTGCTCGTCATCACCCACTACCAGCGTCTTCTCAACTACATCGTTCCCGACAAAGTCCACGTGATGGTGGACGGTCGTATTGTTCTCAGCGGCGAGAAAGATCTCGCCCTCAAACTCGAAGCCCAGGGCTACGACTGGGTCGACAAAGAAATCCTGGCCACCGCCTGAACCCGCACACACCATGAGCACCGAAGCCAAGCCCGCGATTGATATCGACCGCTCGGTCGGCGACTTCCGCTACGACGTCAACTACGAGTTCGATGCCGGCACCGGTCTCACCGAGGAGACGATCGACTACATTTCGAACGTCAAAGAAGACCCTGACTGGATCCGCGCGTTCCGCAAAGACGCCCTCCGCAAATTCGAGTCCATGCCCATGCCCACGCACTGGGCCAGCCCGGACCTCGAGAATATCGTTTTCGAAAACATCCGCTACTACCTCTCCCAAGGCACGCAGCCCAAGCGTTCTTGGGACGATGTGCCGGATGAGGTCAAAAAGACGTTCGAGCGCCTTGGCATCCCTGAGCAGGAGCGCAAATTCCTCGCCGGGGTCGAAGCGCAATTCGACAGCGAGGCGGCTTACTCGAACATCAAAGCCGCCGTCGGCGAGCAGGGCGTGGTTTTTGTCGGCTCGACCGAGGGACTGAAAAATCACCCGGAGCTCTTCAAAAAGTGGTTTGGCAAAGTGATCCCCACCGGCGACAACAAATTCGCCGCGCTCAACAGTGCGGTGTTCTCGGGCGGATCGTTCATTTACGTGCCGCCGGGCGTGAAGGTCAAACACCCGCTCCAAGCTTACTTCCGAATCAACGCGGAGAATTTCGGCCAGTTTGAGCGCACGCTCATCATCGCCGACGAAGGGAGCGAGGTCATGTATATGGAGGGTTGCACCGCCCCGAAATTCGAGACGGCCACCCTCCACAGCGCCGTCGTCGAGCTGGTCGCCCTCAAGGGTGCCAAGATCCAATACATCACCGTTCAAAACTGGTCGCCGAACGTCTTCAATCTCGTCACCAAACGCGGTCTCGCCCACGAGGAAGCGGAGATCAAGTGGATCGATTGCAACATCGGCTCGCGCCTGACCATGAAATACCCGGGCGTCATCATGAAAGGCCGCAAGGCCCGCGGGGAGGTCATCTCCATCGCACTCGCCGGCGACGGACAGCACCAGGACACCGGTGCGAAAATGATCCATGCGGCCGATGAGACCACCAGCAACATCGTCTCGAAAAGCATCAGCCTCGGCAGCGGGCGCTCGACCTATCGCGGACTCGTCCAGATCGGCCGCCACCTCAAAGGCTGCAAGAACAATACCGAGTGCGACGCGCTTCTCATCAACACCGACAGCCGCACGGACACCTACCCGGCGATCACGGTCCACGGCAAAGAGAACGCCTGCCAGCACGAGGCCTCGGTGAGCAAAATCAGCGCCGAGCAGATCTTTTACATGCAGCAGCGGGGCATTCCCGAGGGTGCGGCGATGAGCCTCGCGGTCAACGGCTTTGTCAATGATCTCGTCCAGCAGTTCCCGATGGAATACTCGGTCGAGCTCAAGCGACTGATCGATCTCGAAATGGAAGGCTCGGTGGGTTGACCTCCGGACAACAAGGACGCACAAGATGAGCACGACAATTATGGAGAAAGAGTTCGCGACGGATGCCGCTGCCTGGCCGGCTTGGTTTGCCAAGGAACAGGAAGCCGCCGCCGCGGACTACGAAGCGACCCCGGTTCCCACTCGCCGCGATGAAGCCTGGCGGTTCGCCAATCTGGGCGCGCTGAAGCTTGACGGCTTTGTCGCAGCCCCGCCGGTCAGCAACGAGGGTCGCATTATCAACCAGTCCTCCGGCCTCGCCGAAAAAGCTGCCCGGCTGATCTTTGCGAACAACGCCCTCGTCTTGCAGGACACGGGTTCGCTGCCAGCGGGCGTGCTTTTGCTCCCGCTCGAAGTGGCGGCCCGTGATCACGCCGCGCTCTTCCGCAAATACTTCATGGCCCAACCGGTCGAGCTCGGCTCGCACAAATACGCCGCGCTCCACAAGTCGCGGATTTCCACGGGCGCCTTCCTCTACGTCCCGGCCAATACCGAAGTGGCGCTTCCCATCGAACTCTTCCACTGGGTCGAGGGCGAGAACGCCTCGGTCTTCCCGCACACGCTCATTGTCTGCGGGGAGAACAGCAAGGTAACCGTCGTGGATTATTTCAAGAGCGCCGATGGCAAGCGTACGCTCGCCTGCGGCGTCAATGATCTCCATCTTGAGCGCGGCTCACGCCTCACCTACATCGCCGTTCAGGATTGGGCCCTCGAAGCGACCGCGTTTCACATGAATTCCACCATCGTGGATCGCGACGCCGCCTGCACGGCCCTCACGGCGAATTTCGGCGGTGGCTTCGTCCGGGGTGAAAGTCTCAGCCGCCTGGTCGGCGAAGGGTCGCGCAGCGAGATGTTTTCGATCAATCCCGTCGAGGGCACCCGGGAGGTCGATCAGCGCACGCTCCAGGACCATGTCGCCCCGAATGCCTCGAGCGACCTTCTTTATCTCAACGCGCTCGACGACCGTGCGCGGACGATTTTTGCCGGACTCATCAAAGTCGAACCCGGTGCCCGCGGCACCGATGCCTACCAGAAGGTTCGCAATCTCATTCTGAGCGACGACGCGGATCCGAATTCCATGCCGGGCTTGGAAATCCTGAACGATGAAGTCCGCTGCACCCATGGCGCGACCAACGGTCCGGTGAGCGAAGACGAGCTCCTCTACATGCAGGCCCGGGGCATCCCGCGCGACGCGGCCCGCCGCCTCATCGTCAACGGCTTCTTCAACTCCCTCGTTGAGCGTCTCGACAACGAGCCGCTCCGCGCCCATCTCGAAAATCTCATCGCCAAGCGCCTCGCCATCCCGGCCTGAGTCCGGTTCTCGCGGCGATCAGATTAAAACTGCGCCAGCCTCACAAAAGCTCGCCCTGCGAGCCTTTGCGGGGCGTGAGGCCAAGTTTGCGGTAAGCTTTTGGCAGGGCGACGCGTCCCTGCGGGGTGCGTTTGAGAAAGCCTTGCATAATAAGGTAGGGTTCGTGGACTTCCTCGATCGTGCCCGGCTCTTCGCCGATGGCTACGGCCAGGCTGTTGACGCCGACCGGGCCTCCGTCGAACAACCCGATAAGCGCTTCGAGAATTCGTTTGTCCATTTCGTCGAATCCCTCCTCATCGATTTCCAGCATGGACAGCGCGCGGGCGGCGACTTCGGCGCTCATCTGGCCATCGGCGCGGACCTGCGCGTAGTCGCGGACCCACCGGAGGAGATTGTTGGCGATGCGCGGCGTTCCGCGCGAACGGCGGGCGATCTCCATCGCGGCCTCGGGTGTGATCTCCACTCCGATCAGCCCGGAGCTTCGTGTCACGATGTGGGCGAGATTTTCGGCCGGATAATAGTCGAGCCGGCAGTTCATTCCAAAACGCGACCGGAGGGGCTCGCTGATCATCCCCGCGCGGGTCGTGGCACCGATGAGCGTGAAGCGCGCCAGGTTCAACCGAACCGAGCGGGCGCTGGGCCCTTGATCGATGACAATGTCGAGCTTGAAGTCCTCCATCGCCGGATAAAGATACTCCTCGATGGCTGGCTGGAGGCGGTGGATCTCGTCGATGAAAAGCACCCCGCCGCGCTCGATATTGGTCAGCAGCCCGGCGAGATCCCCGGCTTTTTCGATCATGGGCCCGCTGGTCGTGCGCACCTCCGAGCCCATGGCGTTGCCGATGATGTAGGCCAGCGTGGTTTTTCCCAATCCGGGCGGGCCGCTCAAAAGAATATGCTGAAGCGTGTCCCCGCGCTGCTTCGCCGCATCGACCATCAACCGAAGACGCTCCGTGGTTTTTTCCTGTCCGGCAAACTCCTCAAAGAGGGGCGGACGCAGGGAAATCTCAAACGCGTCGTCGATTGATTCCATCTCACTGGCTTTCGGATCCGGCAGGCTCACATGGGCAGGGTGAACGGGCCGCGCGTGCGGCGCAAGGTCGGAAAGCACCCGCCGCCTTGCTACGGGCGCGCGCCTCACGCTAAGATCAAAACTCATGTTACCGATTTTTGCCCAAGCAGCCGCTGCGGAGTCCGACCTGCTGGAGGAGGGCATCAAATACACAAACCTCACGCTGCTCTACTTTGCGAGCGCGATTGGAATCTACGTCGCGCTCCTTTTCGGCGGCCGCCTGCTGAAGCGGCAACTCGGACTGCCTTTTGGCTGGGCCTACCATCTTTTTTGCATCGCGACCGGCCTCTACGTGCCGACGCTGTTTCCAAACATCAACCTTGGGCCGACGGAGTTCAAAGCCTTCTTCCCTTTCGTGGCGATCACGGCGACATTGGTTCTCATCGGATTCATCCGGCACTATTGCTACGACCGGTTCAAGGGCGCGCAAAACACGCAGGTTCCGAAATTTCTCAGCCAGTTTTTGTCCATCACGGTTGGCGTCGCCGCCGTGCTCATCCTGCTCGACACGGTCTATCAGGTTCCGGTGACCGGTCTGCTTGCGGGTGCGGGCATCGCGGGCATCGTTCTCGGCCTCGCGCTTCAAGATACGCTGGGCAATATCTTCAGCGGATTCGCCATTTACTTCGGCGGGCAGTTCAAAGCGGGCGATTGGCTCTTCGTGGACGACCACCACGCGCAAATCGTCGAGATCAACTGGCGCTCGACCCGCCTGCGAACCATCGATGACGTCTATCTCGACATTCCAAACAGCGAGATCACCAAACAGATCGTCGTCAACTACAGCTATCCCACAAGCCTGCACGCGGTGCGGATGGAGATCGGGCTCGAATACGATGTCTCGCCGACGCGCGTGAAGGAAGTCCTGATCGAGACGGCGCTGAATTGTCCGCACGTCGCCCGCGAGCCGAAGCCGGATGTTTTTCTCAAGGAATTCGGCGACTGGAGCATCACCTACCAGCTCCGCTTCTGGCTGCTCGATCACCTTCACTACGACGCCGCGAACGACCAGATCCGCACGGCGCTCTGGTTTGCTCTGAAACGTCATCGCATTGAGATTCCTTATCCGATCCAACACGAGATGTCTCTCGACCGGCCGGAGCCAAAAACCGAGGATCGCGACCTCATCCGCGAGTCGCTCGGAAAAACCATTCTCGCGCCGTGTTTGTCCCAGGCCCAACTCGAGCAACTCACCGCCGCCGCACGAATCGTGGACTTCGGAGCGGGTGAAAACATCATTCGCCAGGACGCCGAGGCCGGTCCGATGTACGTCCTCGTCTCCGGCCGGGCGGAGGTGTGGATCAACAATCATGGCGCACAAACCTCGGTCGCCGTTCTCGAGGCCGACGCCTGCATCGGCGAGAACTCGGTCCTCACCGGCGAACGTCGGAGCGCCACCATCCTCGCGCTTGAGGATTGCCGCGCGGTGGAGGTCGACAAGACCACCCTCGCGCCCTTGATCAGTTCCAGCCCCGAGCTCCTCGAGGCGCTGAGCGATCTTCTCGCCCGTCGCCGCCTTCAGAACGAAGGCGTAGTGGCGGAGGCGGCCGGATCGACGTCTTCGAGCCGACGCCAGGATTACCGCGCCGGATTTTTGGAGAAACTCAAAACGTTCTTTGAAGTATGACTCCGGTCCCCGAATTTGACCGCGTGAGCGACACCATCGTCACCTGGCAGGCATGGCAGGCGGAAGTGAAATGCGACTGCGGCAGCACGGCGATTCTTGGACAGGACGGCTGGAGTGTTTTTGATCCGGTGCCGTTGGCACCCGACGCTTGGGCGGCTCTTTTGGGCGAAGCGCCCGTCGCCGGGATCCTGCTTACCAGCGGAAACCACCAGCGGGCGAGTCTCGAGCTCCGTCGGCGTTTCGGCGTTCCCATCCATGCGCCCGAGGCGGCTCGGACGGATCTTGATGCGGATTACTGGCATGGAAACTGTGCGCGGGTTGGCGCTTTTTCGATGGTTACTCTCCCGGGCGGCGGACCCGGCGAATCGGCTTGGTGCGACGGGGAAACGCTCGTTCTCGGCGATGCCCTAATAAACCTCGATCAACTCGCGATGCTGCCCAACAGATACTGTTCCGACCCGCGGGAACTGGCTCGCTCGCTCAAAAAGCTCTCCGAGCTCAACTTCCAGAGAGCCGCCTTTGCCCACGGCCATCCGCTCGTCCACGATACCGCGCGCGTCCTTCGGGACTTTGTCAGCGCACTTTAGTTTCTCGCGATCTCGTAGTCCCGGAGATAACACCCGGGGTCCTCGGCCCAGGGATTTCCGTATTTTTGAAAAGCCCGAACGCGGAAACCGCCGCCGCAGACTTCCTGAAACCGGCATTCGGCGCAGCGTCCTTCCAAGCGCGGCAGTCTGTTTCGCAGACCTCCGAGGATTTCATCGTTCTGGCTGTTCTCCCAAATCTCGCTGAACGGTCGTTCTTTCACATTGCCGAGGTGGTGGGTTTGCCAGAACTGGTCGGGGTGGACATTTCCCTGGCTGTCGATGTTGGAGATTCCGGTTCCGGAACTGTGCCGGCCGCCCCCGTTCCATGTGAGGAGCCGCCAGATTTCATCCGCACGCTCCGGGTCCCGGCGGCGCATCATCATCCAAAAAAACGCCCCGTCCGCCGGCTGATCAACCGTGAGCACTTCGCGGGGATTTCCCCCACGGTTCCACCGGAGAACCGCATCTGCAATCTGCCGCAGCGCGGCCCGTGTCTCGCCGGGCGGGAGCAGTCCGAGATCCGCCCCGCGGCCGCTGTAAACCAGATGATAAAAGCAAACGCGCGGAATATCCTCATCTTCGATAAACCGCAGGATTTCCCCGAGCTGCCCGGCGGTTTGCCGCGTGAGCGTGAGGCGCAGGCCCACCTTCTGGCCGGCGCCGCGACAGTGGCGGAACGCCTCCACGGCTTTTTCAAAGGCACCCGTCCGTCCGCGGAAGGCGTCGTGACCGGCCCCGATGCCGTCGAGCGAGATGCCCACATACGTGATCCCGAGATCCTTGAGCCGCCCGGCCGCGTGGGAATCGATCCGCGTCCCGTTCGTGGAAACCGTCACCCGAAGACCCTGCGAAATGGCATAGCCTGCGAGATCGAAGAAATGCGGGTGGAGCATCGGCTCACCGCCCGACAAAAGAATCGCCGGCACCTGATAGGCCGCCAGGTCGTCGATCACGTCGATGCTTTGTTGGAGCGACAGTTCGCCGTCGTAATGCTTCGAGGTCGAATTGGAGTAACAATGAATGCAGCGCAGGTTGCAGCGGCGGGTGATGTTCCAGACAACGACCGGACGGCGGGTCGAGGCTGTTGTGGGTGCTCCCATTCCCTCGCCATAGCGAAGGCCATCGGCCGGCTGGGGGGTGCCACAGAGGAGTTTGGTAACGTTGATCATGAGAGAAGGGCCGCTTCCGCGGCGGGTTGGTAGGAGCAGCAGGGTTCTTCTGCGAGATAGTCCCCGGTGGTCGCATAGGCCCGCGCCCGCGACCCGCCGCAAATCTTCCGATACTCACAGCGCCCGCATTTTCCGCCGAGACCGTCGGAATTCCGCAGCGCGCGAAACACTTCGGAATTCCGGTAAACATCGAGCAGATTGTCGGTCCAAAGATTCCCGCAAGAAATCGGCAGGAACCCGCTCGGCTGGATGTCGCCGCGATGCGAGACAAAGACAAACCCGCGGCCGTCATTGGTAGGAGCGAACCGCCAAGTGGGCGCCGATCCCTCGCCGGCCCGGCGCCGCTGCGCCATGACGCGCCGGAAATGCGGGCCTTCCGTGGTTTTCACCGGAATCCCCGTGCGCGCTTGAAAGTCCGCAAGCCGGGTCCAGAGCTCCTCGGTCTCGGCGGCATCGAGCATTTCGCCAAGTCCGGCGCGCCCGGTGGGAACAACAAGAAAGATGCTCCACATTTTCGGGCGGAATTTTTCGATCACGGGAACAAATCGCTCCCATTCGTGGAAGTTCGAGCGGGAAAACGTTGTGTTGATTTGATACTCGAGACCCGCCGCATCGGCCTTGGCAATCGCCCGCTGCGTCCAATCCCATGTGCCGCGCACACCGCGGAATGCGTCGTGCGACTCGCGCCCGGCCCCGTCGAGACTCAGCGAAAGACGCTCCACACCCGCCTGCCGCCATTCGGAAAAATCCTCGCTCAGAAGACGCGGCGTCGCACTCGGACTCACCGCCACGCGCAAACCGCGGGCGGTCGCCCGGCGCACGATGTGCGTGAGATCCGGACGGCTCGCAGGATCGCCCCCGGTGAGAATAAAAAACGACGGCCGGGCCTCCGCGACCTGATCGAGCACCATTTCAATATCATTCCCGGAAAACTCCTGCGGATCGCGCCGCGGCTGCGCGGTGGCCCGACAATGGCGGCACGCGAGCGCACATCGCCTCGTGACCTCCCAGATAATGATGACAGGATGATCGTCGAGCAAAAGTGGTCCGCGCATGCCTCGCACCATTTCAGCACGCCGCGATTCTTTCCTTGATCGGCATCAATCATTCTCAGAAAGACAAATCCGACCTCGACCACGCGCGTCAAACCGGCTCCATAATCATCGCCATGGCTGAAGCAAGTTTGTTGGATTGGGAGCAAATCGATATGATTGCGGACGGATACACGCCGGAGTTTTTGGAAATTCTCCGGGAGTTTGCAACCGAGCTCCCGGCATTGATCGATGCCCTGTCCGCTGCCGGTGAGGCAAACGACCTTGCCGAAGTCGCCCGCGTCGCGCATCAGATCAAAGGCAGTGCGGCGAATTTCGGGTTTCGCGCCGTCAGCGCGATGGCGGCATCGATTGAGACGGCCGCGAAGGCGGGGACGTGGGATGAATTCCCGGCCCGTTCGGCCGAAGCTACCGCCCTGTGGAACGCCTCACTGGCCGAACTGCGCGCCCAGCCCGGGGTGGATATCTGAGTTTATTTCCAGGGATCGTGCTGCACGCGATAAAAAGCGTCGCGCAGCAGACTCTCGCCATAAACGACGCGGAACCCGATATTGTTCCGCCGACGAAACGGAAGGATTTTTTCGCGATACGACGAGGCGAGAATCGTCTCCTTGTCGTTGAAACACGAAGCCCCGCGGGAGGCCGACCGCTGCGCTGCACTCGAGATCCGTCGGCAGACGGTCAGCGAAGGGAGCGCGGATCAGCCCGAGCTTTTGCTCGCGTTCGGTGAGCCACTCACAAAATGCCGTCGCCTCTTCCCAAGAAACACCCACGACCGGGTGGTCCGGCTCCTGCTCGAAGTCGCGGCGCGGCTGCGTGCGGCCCTTCTTGCGACAAAACGCCTCGAAATCACAAACCCGCACCGGGCAAATGCTGAAGAGCGTTCGGAATCGCAACGAAGCGCATGCCCAGGCAATTCACAAACGGCATCTCCCGGGACGCCGTCGCGGGATCCGACGTTGTTTTCCAACCGGAGGCCTGTTCCTCGGCGACACGACCGCGCTCAAACGCGATGGCCGCGATCAGACGCCGCCGGTCACTTTTCATGACAAGCCGTCCATGGGACTCTTAGTCACCGTGCGGGGAATTTGACAAGACCCATTCCGGGCCTCAATCTCCGAAACTGTGAACCCGCTGTTTCGCATCTTTCATCGCAAAGTTGCTCCCTGGCTTGTTATTCCGCTCCTCATCGCACTCAGCACAGGCATCGCCTACCGCCTCGGACGCGCGTGGTTCCACTTGGAAAAGGAACTGGGATGGAAGATCCTCGACATCCACACAGGCGAATGGCTCGGACACTGGGGCTCGGCCGTGTATGTTGGACTCACCGGCCTGGGTTTGCTGGCGATGATTTTCAGCGGCGCGACCCTTCTGTGGAAAAGTCGTGCCAAGCTCGCCCTTCGTGTCCGCCACCGCGTCGCCGCAGGCATCCTGCTCCTGCCGCTGACCGCTTCGGCGATTACCGGACTGGCTTATAAGTTTGGCGAAGAGTTCTTTCATATCTCGGACGAGACCCAGGACGTGCTGATGATGATTCATCAAGGTTCGTGGCTCGGCAAAGACTTCGCCCCGTTCTATGTTTTGTTTGTCGGACTCGGTCTGCTTTTTCTTTTGTGGACCGGAATGCAAATGACCGGAGTGTTTCGAAAGAAGCCGGCTGGCGCTGGAATGGCTCGCGCCGATCGCGCTGCGGGGTTATAGAAGGCGGCGTGCGATTTCATTTCATGCGGTGGTTGGTGTGCGGGCTTTGCGTCTGGGGCGCGCTGCCGACGAACGTGCCCGCCCAAGAAATCAAAACGCTTTTAGAAGCGCTCGGACAGCCGGCGCCATCGACTCCGCAAACTCCGGTCCGTTCGATTGAGGAAGAGCTCGTCTGGGCTCGTGCCGAAGTCGCCGCCGCGCAGGAGGTTTTGTCCCCCGAGTCCGAAAAAGCCATCGCCGCGCAATTGTCCGCCGCAGGGCTCCCGGCGGATCGGCTCGAGGATTTCCGGGCCGCCTCGCGCGACATCCAGCGAAACCTTCAAGGTGCCATCACTCTCCTCACGGGACTTTCCGACCTCGAGCGCGAGGCCGCCGAGACGCCGGTCGTGGAGCCGCCGACCACCGAGGAAGAGGCCGTGGTGCTGCGGGAGCAAAAGCGGCGCGCCGAGCTGGCCGCCCGGGCCGCCTCCGGGGACGGGGAGCTCTTCTCCCGGCTCGCCGCCCAGTCGACAGCCGTCACTGCCGGGATCGAGCGCGAGATCCGGCAGATCCGCGAGGAGCTGAGCACGGCCCGCGGCGATGAGGCCCGCAACCGCGCCGAATCCCGCCTCGCCCTGGCAGAGTGGCAAAAACGCGCCGCCGAGTCCGCGGCGTTTTTCAATCGCTGGCGGCTTTATCAGCAGGAACTCGTCGCGAAACGCTCGACGGCTCGCGTCCAGGCCCTGGCGCAGGTTCTCCAACGAACCGGCTTCGACCGTCAAATCGCCGGTGACCGGGCAACCCGACAACTGGCCCTTCTGGAAACCGAGGTTGCCGACGTCGAGGCCCGGATCAAGTCCATGGAAACCACCCTCCACGGGGCCATGGAAGCTCGGACAAAACTCGAGCAGAGTCCCAGTCCCGACCCCCGCCGCCTGGCCACCGCCCGCCAACTCGTCGAAGCCGCGCAAAGCCTGCTCCTGACGCTCCAGGGCGACCTCACCCTGCTCCAGATCGAGCGCAGCCATTGGCAGGCCGTGAGCCGCCTCAGTGGAAACCTCGACGAGACCGAGCTTCGCAAAGCGCTCACGCAATCCGACGAAGCCCAGCGGACACTCACGGACAGCCGGCCGTTGCTGGAACGCCGTTTGCAGGAGGCCCGGGACACGCTCACGGCCGCCGAGCAGGATGCCACCGAGGCCGGCGCGCCGGCTCCCCTCCAGGCCTCCCGGGAAAAGGTCGTCGCTCTGGCTCGCGACCGCGTCGAGGAACTTTCCGACCTTCTCGCCCGCGCGTCTCAAATGGTCACGCTCCGGGAGGAATTTCGCACCGAGGTGGAAGCCAACCTCCGCCACCAAACCCTCGCCGAACGCGCCCGGAGGAGCTGGGCGCATTTCGTCTCCACGGTTGAAGCCATCTGGGCTTTCGAGCCCTACCCGTTCGGCAACAGCCGGGTGACGGTCGGGAAAGTCGTTATGGCGGTCACGGGCGTCCTGCTCGCGCTCCTGCGGGCGGGTTTGGCATCGCGGGCGTCGTCACGCGCCGCGCGGCGGAGTTTCAAGTTCGACGAGGGCCAGACCGCGATGGTGCAAAAGATCGTCTTTTTCCCTTTCGCCGCGCTCCTTGTTTTCACCGTGCTGAATTGGCTGAGCATCCCGCTCACCGCCTTCGCCTTCCTCGGCGGCGCGCTGGCCATCGGCATCGGCTTCGGCGCGCAAACCCTGATGAACAACTTCATCAGCGGGCTCATCCTGCTGACCGAACGCCAGATCAAAATCGGCGACATCATCGAAGTCGATGGAAACACCGGCCGGATCACGCACCTCGGAAGCCGCTGCTCGCGCCTGCGGAAGTTCAACGGCGTCGAGGTCCTCATTCCCAACAGTTCGTTTCTCGAAAAAGACGTTGTGAACTGGACACTCAACGATCCGCAGCACCGCTTCGACTTTGCGGTAGGTGCCGCCTACGGATCGCCGGTGGAAAAAGTCATCGCCATCCTGCAGGAAGCCGTCAACGCCGAGCCCGAGGTTCTTCGCGATCCGGCACCGGGAGTGTTTTTCGAGGAATTCGCCGACAGCGCGCTCGTCTTCCGGGTGTATTTTTGGGTCGAAGTCGGCGGGCTCACGGATTCGCGCCTCGTCGGCAGCAACATCCGGCGGCGGATCGCGGAGGACTTTGCCAAAGCCGGAGTCGAGATGCCTTTCCCGCAGCGCGATTTGCATGTGCGGGCACCCCTCACCGTCCGGCTCGAGAAGTAGCGGCTTGTCGAATGCCCGCCCGGCGTTCACATTGCTCGGCTTGATGCCATGGACGGTCTGACGACTTCGATCATGAACCCTCTGGAGGTGCGGATGGGTTACAAGTTCCGCAACGCGCTCCTGCTCGCCGAGGCACTCACGCATCCCAGCATCTCGCTGGAGCGGAAAAATTACCCGTTCGACAATCAGCGGCTCGAGTTTTTGGGCGACTCCGTCATTCAAGTCGTTGTCACCGAGCACCTCTACCGGATGTTCCCGGATTTCAGCGAAGGGCGGTTGACCAAGCTGCGGACGCGGATTGTTTCGCGCACCGCTCTGCGCGAGCGGGCGGCCGCTCTCGACCTGGGGAGTTTTCTCATGATGGGGCGCGGCGAGGAAGCCAGCGGCGGGCGTGACCGGGCGTCGACCCTCGCGGACGCCTACGAAGCCGTCGTCGGCGCCATCTATCTCGATGGCGGATTTGAGGCCTCGCGCATGTTTATTCTCCAGCAGATGGACGAGATTTTTGCGGACCTCGCCTCGCAACCCGAAGAGATCAACCCCAAAGGATTTCTTCAGGAAAAATTGCAATCCATCGCGCCAAACGCGCCGCAATACGAGCTCCTGTCCCAGACCGGCCCCGAGCACTCGAAGCAATTCGTGTGTCGTGTCGTTTGGAATGGGATCGAGCTCGGCCGCGGGGAGGGTCACAGCAAAAAAGAAGCGCAGGTGGCTGCGGCGGAGATTGCGCTCCGCGACCGGGTCTGGGAAAAAGACCGGCGCCGCAAGGCTTCCGCCGCATGATTTATCTTCTCTCGCTTCAAACCACCGGGATCGCCACCGGACTTCTTTTGGTGATCGCGCACGCCATCGCCCTCGCCCGGCCCCGCGAAATCATGGCGGCGACAAAAACATTTCCCCGCTCGCGTGTTCCCGCGGCGGTTCTGCTTTCCGTGGCGGCCGTGTGGAGTTTTTTGCTCGTGCGCTCGATTGATCTTGGGGAATTTTCCGGCCTTCGCCACATCATGCTGGTCGCCATCGTGGTCGGTGCCGTGCTGGCGTGGGTCTATGTGCCGGAGTTTCTGGCCGTGCGGGCTCTCGGCATGGTGCTGCTGCTGGCGGCGGAGCCCTTGCTCGAATCTGCCGTGCTTCGGGACGAACCGACCAGGATTCTCCTCGTTCTTGTGGCCTACGCCTGGGTGGCGGCCGGGCTGTTTTTTGTCGGCATGCCGTTCCTGCTCCGGGACGGACTGGCCTGGGTGACGGCGACGCCGCTCCGCTGGCGCGCGGCGGCGGGACTCGGTCTGGCCTGGGGTGCGGCAATTCTCGGCTGCGCAATTTTTCTCTGGTAGGCGCGGGTTGTGATTGTCGTTTTCAAGCCCGACGCGATTGGGGATTTCATCCTCGCCACCGGCAGCCTGCGGGTGCTGGTGCAGCGGTTTGGTGCGAAGAACTTGCTTTTGGTCGTCCACACCGATGTTGCTCCACTCGCCCGGGCGGAGTTTCCCGAGTCCGTCGTGCTGCCGCTGCCGATTCGTCACAAACGAATCGTGATGAATGTGATGGCTGTGAACCTCTGGCGCTGTGCGCCGTTGTGGTTGCGGCTGTGCGCCCGCCGGTATGAGGCGGTGGTCTCGTTCCGACACGCGCGCAATTACCTCCAGGCGTTCTTTTTTTTCGGACCCCCGGCTGCGAAGCGGATCGGCTGCGAGAATCCCCTGCTTGGCCGGGCGGGACGGGTGAGGCGGATTTTCGAGGGCGTCGCCTCGCGACTCTTCGGGGCCACACAGCCGCCCTACCCGGAGCGCTCGTTGGAATTCCCGGCGGAAATTGAAGCCAACCGCCGGGTGGTCTCGGCCTTGCTGGGCGAAGACGTGCCGTGGAAAATGACTCTCCCCCACCTGCGGGATCCGGGCGTCGCGCCGGGGACGGACTGGCTTTTGTGTCCCTTCAGTTCGTCGAAAACCAAGGATTATCCCGTTGCGGCTTGGGCAGCGGCCCTGCGCGATTGTGCGGACCTCCGACCGGCCGGGCATCGGATCGTTCTGGCCGGCGGGCCGGACCAAGCGGCTCGGTTGGAGGCGTTTCGGATTGAGCTCACCGGCCTGGGCATCGACTGCGTCGAGGTCGCCTCACCCGGCTCGTTGGGAGATTTTTCGAAACGCGTCGCGGCGGCGGCCATTGTCCTAACGGTGGACACGGCGGCGGCACACTTTGCCTGCGCGTTGCGGCGGCCGGCGGTGATTCTGATGTCGGGGTTCCAGCCCGGGGTTTATGGGCCATATTCTCCCGGTGGTCGACAGCACTGGCTCTTGTCCGACCGCGAGGCCACCCGCATCAAGGTCCGCGAATGGCACCGCCATTTCCCGGATGGCATCGTGGCCCGGACAATTCGTCAGGCGCTGGCGGCAGTTTGACGATTTTCTACGGGGAGTATTGGAGCGCCATCGCGCGGGCTGTGGACGCGATCCGGTCGCGGAGATCCTCGGGTTCGAGCACCTCGGCGTGGCGGCCCCAGCTCAGGATCCAGTTTTCCAGATCGGGAGCAACCCCCACATTCAACGTCAGTTCCGCACCGCCGGAGGGGAGTTCTTTCAGCTTTTGGGAACGGTGCCAGAGACGCTCCGAGGCAAGACGTGCGCCGATTTTGTCCAGACGGATCCGAACCCGCGCGGGTTTCGTCGCCTCAAAAGCAGCGAAGCTGTCGCCCATCATTTCCGAAACGGAAAAGTTCTCCGGGCGGCGAAACTGGGTCTTGAGCGCCTGCGGACGGGACAAGCGGGAGAGCGCGAACGTGCGGAGTTTTCCACGCACAAGATCTTTGCCAATGACATACCACTGATTGCCGATGCAGCCCAGGTGGTAGGGCTCGATCCGACGTCGCTCGACTTTGTCCGATCGAAGCGCCTGGTAGTCGAACTCCAAAGTGCGGTTGTCGAGCACAGTCTTGGCCACCGCCTCGAAGACCTGCAAACTCTCTGTCGATGCTCCGAGCGGACGGAAGGACACACCTTGTCCCAGGTCCTGTAACGAAAAAGCGCCTTCCTGCTGCAGGGACTCCGTCATTTTGTCAAAGGCCGCACGTAGAGGCTTCTCAAACGCCGTGCCGCGATATTGTTCGATCGCCTTCTGCGCGACAAGCAAAGCGACCACTTCGCCCTCGGTCATCGTTACCGTCGGAAACGACGCCACTGGCTTTGTGTAATGAAACCCGTGCCGCACCGAATCGTAATCAATCGGCAGCAGCATCTGATCCCGCATGAAGTCGATATCCCGCTGCACGGTCTTGTAGGAGACCTCGAATTCCACCGCGAGCGTCGAGCAATTCGGGAACTTCCCCGCGGCCAGCCATTCGTGAATCTTCACCATCCGCGCCAACGGCGGGCGGGTTGTGCGGGAGGCGGTGGCGGGACGGGTGGACCGCGGAAGACGGGCGTTTGATCGAAGGGCTTTGCGAGGCATGGGACATAACGTGTCCTACATCGGCCGGAAACGTCAAGTGAATTTCCCATGGCAAGGTCGAAGAAATGTTTTACCCTCAGATTCATGAGAACTCCCCTCCTGCTCCTCGCGCTGATCGCCCTTCTCACCAACATCTCCTACGCCGGAAACAAAGACGCGCCGGCCGACCCGATCTCCCTCAAAAAAACCGCGGCCTCCCTCACGGAAGAAGCGGACATGATCGAGACGACCCTCGGCACCGGGGCATCAGCCGATGCGAAGAAGTTTATCTCCTGGACACGCGAGGAGTCCGCAGCCTTGACCAAAGCCGCCGAGGCTCTGGAAAAGAACCAGAAGCGCCTGGCCGAACGCTTGGCGTCCGACGCCAAGGAATTCTGCGAGAAGCGCGGGAAACTCGCCTCCAAGATTCACGAGGAAACCAAAAAGGCCGGAAAGAAACCGGAGGCCGTCAAACCGGACCGTGCGGCCGAGATGCAGAAAAAATGGCAGGAACTCGAAAAACGCCAGCAGGAGTTGGACGAGGAGAAAAAGAAGCTCCTCTCCGAAACAGCCGATCAAATGGGTCGCTGAAGAAGAACGTTCCCCACCTCATCACGCCTACTCGCCAGAGGGCGTTTGGAACATCTTCATCAGGCCCTCGATCATCGTGGGCTGTTGCGTCCGGAAGACCTCTTGGATTTGGGTCGCTGTCTTGAGCTGAATCTCCGGCTGTTTCTCAATCCACTTCTGACCCACCGGGGAGCGGAAGAAGGAGATCATGGCGCGAAGTTCCTCTGCCGTGAAGGTGGTGGCGTAAATTTCCACGAAGCGGGGGCGAAGCGTTTTCCAGTCGAGAAGGTTCTTTTTGACCATCTCGTTGACTTGCTTCGACACCGTCTCGCGGAGTCCCTCGGGAAGCGCGGCGAGAGCCTGATTCTGGATGGCCGGCATGCCGCCGAGGATTTCGGTCATTTGTTCCTCCACCCGCAGAACAGTGACCAGCTCATCGGCCAGACCGACCGTTCCGAGAGGGGCTTCTTTTTCGGCGAAGCTGAAGGAACAGGTGAGAAAGACGGCAGCGACGAGGAGGAGGATCTTCATGGCGGAAAACCATCCGCCGCACTGGCACGTGACGCAAGTCTGGAAAGATAAGTATGATTTGTTCCACGTGGAACAGTCGGACGCTCCGACTCCCAATGTTCCACGTGGAACAATCAGCGGACGACGAAGTTCACCAGCTTCGTCGGAACTACGACCACTTTAACCACCGTGCCCGCTCCAAGCGCCTCCGCCACCTTGGGCAACGCCCGCGCCGCGGTTTCCACTTCTTCTGCGGTCGCCTCGACAGAGACTCGAACTTTATCCCGCAGCTTGCCGTTGATCTGAACGATAAACTCGATCTCATTTTCGACAAGAACCGCCTCGTCATACTCCGGCCAAGGCTGCGCGGAAGCCGAGCCCTCCCAACCAAGTCGCTCCCAAAGTTCTTCCGCCAAGTGTGGAGCAAGAGGACTCAGAAGAGGAAGAAGCACGCGAAGGGCCTTTTCCGGACGCGGCTTCGCGTTCACAAATTCATTCGTGAAAACCATCATCTGCGCGATGGCCGTGTTGAAGGCGAGCGCCGCGAGGTCTTGGGTGACCTTTTTGATGGTGGCATGGACGACCCGATTCTGCGCGGGCGTGAATGGCCCATTGACGAGATCGGCCGAGCGAACCCACTGCCCTTCCTGATTTTCCTCCAGACCGAGCCGCCAGACGCGAGCAAGGAAGCGATAAACCCCCTCGACGCCCTTCATGCTCCAGGGTTTCATCTGCTCCAAGGGCCCCATGAACATCTCATAGAGCCGCAGGGAATCCGCCCCGTACTCCGCGATGACCGAGTCGGGGGTAATGACATTTCCCCGGCTCTTCGACATCTTCTGCCCGTCGGGCCCAAGGATCATGCCTTGATTCACCAACCGCTGGAAGGGTTCCGGTGTGGCGACATGGCCCAAATCAAACAGGACTTTATGCCAGAACCGTGCATAGAGCAGATGCAGAACGGCGTGTTCGGTCCCGCCAACATAGAGATCGACGCCCCCGGGAACTGACTTTCCATCGCCCATCCAATAGCGATCCGCATCCACCCCGAGAAAACGCTGTCCGTTTTTGGGATCACAAAAGCGGAGATAATACCAACAGGAACCGGCCCACTGGGGCATGGTGTTCGTCTCCCGCGTTGCGACTTCGGAGTAGCGAACCCATTCGACCGCTTTGCTGAGCGGCGGCTCGGGCGTTCCGGTGGGCTTGAAGTCCTCCAACTCCGGCTGCACCAGCGGAAGTTCGGACTCAGACAAGGGGCGGTGTTGCCCCTTCTCCCAAACGATCGGAAACGGTTCGCCCCAATACCGCTGACGCGAAAAAAGCCAATCGCGGAGTTTGTATTGGACCGTGCCCTTCCCAAGTCCCTTCTCCTCCAGCCAAGCAATCATTTTGGATTTGGCCTCGGCAGTGGGAAGTCCGTCGAGAAAGTCCGAATGGATCGCGACGCCGGCTCCGGAGAAGACGCCCTCACCCAAATGACCCTCCGGGCGTTGAACAACCTCGCGGATGGGAAGTCCAAACTGGCGGGCAAAGGCCTCATCGCGTTCATCGTGGGCAGGCACAGCCATGATCGCTCCGGTGCCGTATCCCATCAGCACATAATCGGCGATCCAGATGGGAATTTGCTCTCCATTGACCGGATTGATGGCTGTGGCACCGATGGGAACACCGGTTTTGTCCTTCGCGAGATCGGTCCGCTCCAGATCCGACTTCGCGGCGACGGTGCGGCGATATTGGTCCACCGCTTCCCAACACAAATCTGTCGTAAGTCGTTCTACAAGAGGACTTTCCGGAGACAGAACCATGTAAGTCGCACCAAAAAGGGTGTCTGGTCGCGTGGTGAAGACGCGGATCTTTTCGTCGCTCCCGGCAACGGAAAATTCCACCTCCGCCCCCTCGCTCCGCCCGATCCAGTTCCGTTGCAGGAGTTTGATGGATTCCGGCCAGTCCAATCCCTCCAACCCCTCCAGCAACCGCTCGGCGAAGGCGGTAATGCGCAACATCCACTGACGCATCGGACGACGCTCCACGGGAAATCCCCCGACTTCACTTTTCCCGTCGACCACCTCCTCATTCGCCAGGACCGTGCCGAGTTCCGGGCACCAGTTCACAGGCATTTCCGCGACATAGGCCAGGCGGACGCTGTCCGGATCAGCGCCTGTGTAGGTCGAAATCGGCTCAGCCTTTTGCGTCGCCGGGTTTAACCAGGAATGATAGAGTTGAATGAAAATCCATTGCGTCCAACGAAAATAGTCCGGGTCCGTCGTGGAAACCTCCCGCGACCAGTCATAACTGAAACCCAACGCCTGCAACTGGGAACGGAAGCGGTCGATGTTGCGGGCGGTGGTCACCCGCGGATGTTGTCCGGTTTTGATGGCAAATTGTTCCGCCGGGAGTCCGAAAGCATCCCAGCCCATCGGGTGGAGCACATTGAATCCGCGCATGCGATGAAACCGCGCGAGAATATCCGTCGCTGTGTAACCCTCGACATGACCGACATGCAAACCGTCACCACTCGGATACGGGAACATGTCGAGGATGTAGAATTTCGGCTTGGAGGGGTCGAATCCCGGTTCGCCCGGGTTCAGGGCGCGGAAAGCACCGCCCTCTTCCCAGCGGCGTTGCCATTTGGATTCGAATTCAGTGAACGGAAATTGCTTGCGCTGCGTGGACATCGTAGGAGGAGGGACTATGCCAGACCGCCCCGCGCCTGCAAACCCATTGCTCGTCTCGACCCGCAACCGTCACAAGGTCACTGAGATCCGCGCCATCCTCGGCGACGGTTTCGCCGTTCACGACCTCGGCGTCCTGCCCGATTTTCCCGAGGTCGAGGAGACCGGCGACACGTTTGAAGAAAACGCCACACTTAAGGCCGTGGCGGCGTCGCTTCACTTTGACGGATGGGTGATAGCCGACGACTCCGGCCTCGAGGTCGATGCCTTGGACGGCCAGCCCGGCGTTCGCTCCGCGCGCTATGCGGGAGAGCCATCCAACGACGCGGCCAACAACGCTCTCCTCTTGGAAAATCTCGCCGATGTCCGCGGCCGGTCGCGGTCTGCCCGCTTCCGCTGCGTCATTGTCCTTGCCCGGAATGGTCGCAAGCTCGCCGCGTTCGAGGGTGCCGTTGAGGGCGTCATCACTCCCGCCCCCAAGGGAAGCGCCGGCTTCGGATACGATCCCCTTTTTGTCCCCGACGGTTTCTGCAAAACGTTCGCCGAGCTCGGCGAGGAAGAAAAAAACGCAATCAGTCACCGGGGACGAGCCCTCCGAGCGCTTTCCCGCTGGAAGGGTTGGAACGAATCCTGCTGCCCATAAGGGTCCGGCCCGACCCCGGCCTGCGGTCGAGAAAACATCGTAAGTTCCTTGTTGACAAGCACTACGGCTCCCGTTAAGCCGTCGCTTGTTATGAAAACTCTCCTCTGCCTAACAACCATCGTCGCTCTTGCGACTTCCGCCGCCTTCGCCGGTGACGGAAAGACTTTCAAGAGCAAAGTCGTCGTCGAACCCCCAACCTGCAAGTTCCGTGACACGGAATTCCAGATCGACACGTTCTACACCGGATTTGTCGGATCCAGCGGCAGCCGTCTTCAGACCGGCTCCGGTGGCGGCCTCGGCCTCAATTTCTTCTTCGCCAAATACTTCGGTATCGGCTGGGAAGGTTCCGTTTACAGCAACGACGGTACGGCCAGCTGGCTCCCGCTCAATGGTAACTTCTTCATCCGTTACCCTATCTGCTCGATCAACCTCGCTCCTTACGTCGTCGTTGGCGGTGGCGCTGACTTCCAACAGGGACGTCACAGCATCGGCTTCGGCAACGTGGGTGCCGGTCTCGAATACCGTCTTACCAACAACATCGGTCTCTTCTCCGATGGCCGTTACTACTACGGCGGCAGCGGCAACGTCGCGAACATCCGCGGCGGCCTCCGCTTCGCGTTCTAAGGAATACCGAAAATCCTCTTCAAAGAGCCGGGTCCGCAAGGTCCCGGCTCTTTTTTTGTCATACGGTGGTTAAGATCAACTCAACGCTACCCCTGGGTTTGTGTCGGGAACCACTTGCTTCCGGTCACTGGTGGAACCGGTGACTGTCCGCGAATTTATTCCACCCCCCCCATCAAAACTTCGGCATAATGTTCCAAAGGACGTTTTTTCTTGAAAAGTGGCGTGCCGGCTGCTGCTCTCCACCGCTAGCCGCCCTTTCAAAATGTTTCCGTTGTTCACGGGACTCGCCACCAGCCTTGTCCGTCTTTTTGACCGCTTCGTTCCCGAAGGTTACGAAACGGAAGAGGGATTTCATTTTGGCCGACCTCCGATAGATGCTATCGAACCGGCGCCCCCGTCCTCCGACCCACCAAGCGAAGATTCGGGTCAGACGTAAGCCGCCCGCAGGACAGCTGCCGCACTTTCATCGAGCATCTCACGGCGGCGGATTTCATCGAAGCGGTCAACGAGGTCTTCCGGCCGAAGGCGTCGTTTCTCTGCACCGGTGAAGTCAAAGGCGATGCGACCGCGGTGCATCATGACGATGCGGTCGCCGAGACTGGTCGCCTGCTGCATGGAGTGCGTAACCATCAACACCGTGAGTCCCGAGGCCTGCACGACTTCCTCCGTGAGGCGAATCACCTGATCCGCACTCTTGGGGTCCAGCGCCGCGGTGTGTTCGTCGAGCAACAAAAGTTTCGGTCGCAACCAGGTTGCCATCAGGAGCGTGAGGGCCTGCCGTTGGCCGCCGGAGAGGGAACCGATGGCATTGTCGAGCCGATCCTCCAAACCCATGCGAAGCGCGGCAATGCGATCCCGGAGCTCACCGCGCGACCGTCGGTTGAGTGCAGGCGCGAGTCCACGCACCAGACCCCGCCGGGCGGCGAGGGAAAAGTTTTCGGCAATGGAAAGATTCGGAGCGGTTCCGCTGAACGGATTTTGAAACACGCGGCCCACCCACGCAGAACGCCGGTGCTCAGGCCAGTTGGTGATGTCCGTCCCATCGAGAACCAGCCGCCCGGCATCGGGCAGAAAGGATCCTGCGATCCCGTTGAGCAGGGTCGATTTTCCGGATCCATTCATGCCGAGCAGCATGACCCACGAACCGTCGGCAACGCCCAAGTCGACTCCCTGGAGCGCGCGAACCTCGTTCACCGTGCCGGGATGAAAGGTTTTTCGAATGCCGGAAACTTCGAGCAGGTTCATGTCGTGGCCGGGCTGCGTCGAAATCTTGCCAGCAGGCCCGGAAGGACCAGGGCGACAAAAACGAAGAAAGCCGTGATGAGTTTGAGGTCGTTCGGATTGAGTCCCCACCGGAGAGCGATGGCCACCAAGAGACGGAAGAGCACGGAGCCGATGATGGCCCCGGCGATGGCAAGCCCGAGGCTTCGGGACCCGGTGAGCGCCTCGCCAATGATCACGCTGGCCAATCCCCAAACGATCATACCGATGCCCATCTGTGCGTCGGCGAAGCCTTGGTATTGGGCGAGGAGAGCGCCCGAAAGAGCCACAAGTCCGTTGGCCACGGCCAGGCCGAAGATTTTGTAACGGTCAACATTTCCACCGAGCGCCGTGACCATCTGGGCATTGTCGCCCGTGGCGCGCATGGCCGTTCCAGCCTGCGTGCGGAAAAAGAAGTAGAGGAGGCAGCCGACGGCCACGGCCATGAGAAACGATCCCGCCAAGACCGCGAGATCGGCCGAGGCGACGGGCCATCCGAAGACATCGACACGCGGGGTTCCGAGCAAGCCTTCTCCCAGCGCCCCGGCTTCGGCGGCGAGCGTCCGACCGTTCATGAGCGGGACGTTGCTCCGGCCCATCACATGCAGATTGATGGAATACAGAGCGGTCATCACCAGGATGCCCGAAAGCAACGAGTCGATTTTGAAGCGGGTGTGAATGACTCCGGTGACCGAGCCCGCGGCCATCCCGCCGAGCAGGGCGGCGAAAGTGGCGGTAAACGGATCCCAGCCCGCCACAATGCCGGTAGCCGCGATGGCTCCGCCAAGGGTGATGGAACCATCGGTCGTGATATCCGCCATGCCAAAAATACGGAACGAGACCATGACCCCCATGGCCAGGACGGCGAGGATGAGGCCGATGGTGAAAGCGCCGATGAGCAGGGTCATGTCAGCACCGGCGCGACCCAGCACGCCCCCCGGTAAAATTCACTCTCCCCCGCCCCGCCCGGCAGGCGCGGATCGGCCAGCAGGTGAAGAACCGATTGGATGTTTTTGGATTCAAAGAAGGTCGCCACGGTTTTGTCCGCCGCGATCCGCCCCTTTTGGAGCGGGCGATAGGGGAAGGCCGCCGCGTGGACGTGGGCAAAAATTTCCGACCCCATCGGCCGCAGCCACGCCTCCCACCGGGAGCCCGGTCGTGCCACGACCCCGGCCAGCAGGGCCGCACCATCGCGGAAAGCGCGTTCACTGGTGAATCCGAGCCGGTCACGAATCGAGGGAAAAGAAAAGGGATCGGCAACCGGCGTCGCCGGAGAAACCTGAAGCGACGCCCCGACCAGTCCGGCCGTTTCGACGGCGGTGAGGAAAAGGACCGCATTGGCCTCGCCCAGACACGTCGCGGCCATCTCGGTGAGGCCGATCACGCGCGCCTCGCACGTGGCATCGAAGCGGAGCAAACGGGCGAACGTTCCCTCCCCGACGAGCCCGCTCGTCATCCAGACACTCGGTCGGAGTTCGCCTTCGGAAACAACGAAGTCCGGCCGATTGATTCCTCCGGGAGGGAGTTGTGCCGCCGCACCCTGCAAGGCGAGAAACTCGCCGAGGCGTGGTGCCGCTTCTTCGCGCGACGTTGCAAAAGCTCCGACACCGAGGCCGATGCGTTCGGGTGAAAACTCGACCGCAGCTCCCTCAGCGGCCTCCCACGGTGTGAGGCCGCCGACCCCCCGCAGGCTCATCCCGGCTCCCTCCATCGGAAACAGTTCCCATGCGGCACCGGCCGAAGCAAAGCGCTGACACTCCGCCGCTGCGTGCGAGGCCGTTTCCGACTTCTGCAAAATCGAGGTGAGTCCTGAGAGACGAAGAACCTCCGCCACCTGCACCGAAGGGCGTCGGATACAGAATGAGCCTTGGATGCCGAGGAGCTCTTTGTAGGTGAAAAGCAAAATTCCAAGGCCCGCGGAGCTGATGTATTCCACCCCGGCCATATCGACCGTGATGTCATGGTTGCCCGAGCGAATGGCCTCCGTCAGCGCCCGCTCGACCGCCGCGCTCCATGTTGCGTCGAGGCGACCGGAAAGCTCCACCACAAGGGTCCCGGGTTCATTTGTGGAGCGGATTTCCATGCCGACGTTACTCCTTGATGACCTTTTCCATTTCGTCGAGCAAGGCGGAAGGAATTTCCATGCCGACCGCGCGGGCGTTCGGAAGACTGGCCGAGGTGGTAATGCGAGGCGCGGGTTGAATGGGAATTCCAGCTGGTGATTCTCCCTCGAGAATCCGCCGGATGAGCCCGGCCGCCGCTTCCCCTCCAACTTCGTAATCCCGACCCATGGCTACCGCCGCGCCGAGAGGAACAGTAGTGCTGTTCAGCGAAAAAAGAGGTTTGCGCACCTGGCGGGCGGCGCGTGTGATCGCAGTGAAGCCGCCGCTCGTGAGATTGTCCGAGATTTGCACGATGGCATCGATCGGCTTGCCGGCAAGCGACATCGCCGCGTCCGCCAGCTCGCCCGGCGTGGCCACGGCAACGGTCTCGACGACGATTCCGCGTTTGGCGGCCTCCGCGAGCAGCAAATCGCGGAGATCCACGGAGTTTGCCTCAGCCGGACAATAGAGCGTTCCGATGCGGCGGATCCTAGGAAAATGTTTCGCCAGCATGTCGAGGATTTCCCCGGCCGGGGCCAGGACGGTCACGCCGGTGAGATTCTCGGGATGTTCCTCGTAAGACGTCGCAGCACCGGCCGCCATGGGATTGGCAACCATGGCGAAGACGACTTTCTGATCTCGCATTTTCTGCACGACCGTCTGGAGCGAAGGGGTCGAAAGCGGCACAAGAACATCCGGCTTTTCCGCGATGGCAGCTTCGACCAAACCGTTGAGCGCCGCCATGTCGCCCTGGGCATTGCGGACGCGAACGGTATAGTCCACGCCCTCCTTCCACGGCCATGCCGCCATGCCCTTGCGCAATCCCGCCAGCGTTTCCTCGGCCGGGAGTGATTCGTTGAAACAGATCACCTGAATGTTCCATGGTTTGCCCGCCGGTGGCCGGGCCGCCGCCTTGCGCGAAGGTTCACGAACGTTGCCGTCAGGTCCGATCAGAGTCTGGGCTCGCGTTTTTATCGCTTCCGGCACCGTCCAACCCTTCGCGGCAAAGCGCGCGATCGCCTGTTCGTTGATGACCAGCGACTCGGGCATAAAATTTGTGATCGGCACGGTCGCCGGATCACGACCAGAGAGGATTTCCGCGGCCAACTGCCCGGCTTTTTTTCCGACCTCGAAATAGTCCGCTCCGAGATCAAAAATCGCCCCCTTTTTGGCATTGGGAGGAATGACCGTGAAGACCGGGATCCCGGCGCGGCCGGCGGTCTGAATCACCGCCTCGGACGCCACCAGGACGGTGACGTCGCCGATGATGAAGACCGCCTCCGATCCCCGGGCGGCAACGGCCCCGGTCGCCTCCGCGACCCCGGAGGAATTGTCGACGGTGGCTTCCTCCAGCGCGATCCCGAGCTCCGCGCAGGCGTTCCGGACGATGGTCATCTGAGCCAGGGAATTGGCCTCCGAGGCATTGAAAACAACCCCGATGCGTTTGAGCGTCGGGTTGAGTTCCCGGGCGACAAGAAGCGCCTCACGAATGGGCTGCATGGTGCCATAGCCGGCCATCCAAGCCGGGTGATCGAGCGGGTTTTCCTTGGAAATCCCAACGCCGGTCGCGCTGGGATCGGTAACCAAAGCAAAGACATGGTTTTTCCGGGTCTGGCGGTTGGCATTCGCGACCGCCTGCAGGGACGGCGTGCTCACGGTGAAGAGAAGGTCGGAATCCCCGCTCGCCATGTCGCGGGCGACGGTATTGGACGTGGCTGCATCGCCCTCGGCATTGAAGCGCCGAAGTTCGAGCGTTTTGCCCGGCACATAGCCACCTTCGGCCAAGCCGGCAAGGACGCCCGAGACGCCTTCCTCCAAAATCGCCTGCGAGGCGTGTTGGAGAAGTGTCACTTTCGGCAACGCCCCAGCCCGCGGGGCCGCTTCTGTCCGGGACCCAAGATCGGAGAGCAACAAAACGGCTGCCGAAGCCGCAATGAGGAAAAGCCCGAGGAAGAGCCTCTGAATGATGACCGGCATTTTAGATTCCGTCCGGCCCAGCTCCTTTATTCACAGCGTTAAAGAAGAACTTCATTTTTTGAAAGACCCTCTCTTCTTCTTAAGGTTGTGAACAAGTGGTCGAATGGATGTTCCTCGCTTTATCCATCGGTGTTCCACGGCGAAGGAGGGTTGTGAACAGATTTGGACTTCGCGGAAACCGGGACCAACAAATTCCCGAAACGGCCGGGTTTTTGGTGGAAGACAACAGCCATGCCCAACTTATTCACAAATCATTCGCGAAGCGATCAGTTCGAATACTGTCCAATAATGACGCTGGTGAAGGCTGAGTCTTTGACAGTGGCCTGACCTTTGATGGTGGATTGGGTGCGACCGGAAATCTGGCGGAGGCTCAGCACGCGAGCCTGGCCGGCGTTAAAGGGTCCGGACGCCTCGAAAACACGACGGGTGAAGCGACGAAGGCCGGCCTCCACCCCTTCGCTCAGTGTGATGGAGAGTTCGATGTCGCTGCTACCGAGCCGGCCGATGACGTCGGCGCGGGAATTCGACAAGCGCGTCGCCGAGGCAAACCGCTGGCCCGGATTCACCGGGAGGCTCTGGGCAAAGACGACGTAGCCGCCTTTTAGGTAGGAGACATTCGTCAGGGTGCGGTCACCGTCGGAGATCTCCGCGAGGGAAACATTGGCCAGGGCGTCATCGAGCTCGGCGACCGTCTTTACTTCTGGAAACTGGATGATGGCGAGGTCAAGTTGACCGGCGAAAAGTGAAACACTGGAAAACAACAGGGCGGCGATGATGGTGCGCATGGAATCCGGCTATTCCTGCGCGGCGGAAAAAGCAATGCCATTCGCATGGGAGAGTCTCGACGGAGAATCCTCCATGGCGCTGGCTTGGGAAGTCCCAGCCCCGCGCGCCGTCGTGATCGGCGTCCACGGCCTGAGTGGCGCCGCCGAGCAGTTTTCTCCTCTCGGCCATGCGTTGCCGCGAGTTTCTCTTTACGCGGTCGAGCTGCGCGGGCAGGGAAATGACTCGAATCCCGCGCGGCGTGGCGCGATCCTCGACGTGCCGTCGCAACTTCGTGCTCTGGACCTTTTCATCGAGGTCGTCCGCAGAAAAGTCCCCGGTGTCCCGATTTTCCTTCTTGGTGAAAGTATGGGAGCTCTCTTGGTCGCAGCCCATGCCGCCGAGCGTCCGGATTCTCCGGTGGCGGGAGTCATCCACTCGGTTCCCGTCGTCGCGTTGAAAACGGAAGTGCCGCGCTTGGTGCGCGACGGAGTGCGCTGGATCGGGCGGGTCGCGCCGCAACTGCGGTGTCCGCCCTCAATTTTCGTGAACGGGCGTCGTTTCTCCCCGCCGCTGACCCGCGACCGGGCGTATCAGGACAGCCTTCGAGAGCGTCCGCATCACCTTCGTGTTTTTACGTTTCGGTTTCTTTCCGAGTTGGGCGACCTCATTGCCGCGAGTCCCGACACTGGCGGGCGTCATCGGAAACCCTGTCTCACCCTCGCGGCCGGAAAGGATTGCTTTGTTCGGGCGGAGCAAATCCAGTCCTGGCACGACACGCTGGCGGCGGCTGACAAAACGCTTTTTGTTTATCCCGACGCCTATCATCTTCTTTGGCACAACTGGGAATGCGACCGAGTGATCGCCGACCTGCGGGCATGGATCGACGCGCGGGTTTGAATAGACCGCGGAGCGGTGCGTTCCATGAACAGGAATGCGCACGATTTTCCCGACCTCCCGACCCGTCGTCCCAAAATTTCTCGCGACCTTGGCGACCTTGGTCTGCCTGTCTGTCCCGGCCGTCGCAGCCGAAGCTGAGTCGGTGGTTCTCGCGACCGGCTATGCCACCGCTTTCCAGCAAATCGCGCGTCCCACGGCCTCCATCATCTATTTGAACGAAGCCGACAGCGAAGTGATCTCGAACATCCGGGACGTCACGGCGAGCGGCGGTGTTTTGGTCGTTCGCCTGCGCGATGGGACGCGCCAGGCGCTCGACCCGGCGCGCATCGTGCGCATGACGGCACCGTGATCAGAGCAGGGATTTGATCCAGCGAATGCCGGCTCCCAACACGGGAACATGCTCGAAAAACCCGGCGGTCGAATCCCAGAAATCCTGGTGAAAAACAATCCGACCCTGCGCGTCATAGCGCACCTGCGTCATGCCGATGGTGCGGATGGTCGTTTTGGAGTTTTGGAACCGGACATCCATGACCCAGCGGATGTAGTAGTTGTCGCCCGACCGCGCCACATCGAGCACGGTGGCGCTGACGAGATCGGTGCTCTTGGCGACTTTCGTGAAGTAGTCTTCGATGGCCGGAACGCCGCGCACGGTTTTGAGCGTGTCATTGAACCACGCGTCCGGCGCGTAAAGATCGCGAATCTGGGTGCGGACGGCCTCCTCGGTCACATTGCCGAAAAACGTCTTGAAGCGGGCGATGGCGGCCGCCTCCTGCGAGCTGGTGAGGACGACGCCCGGGGTGGCTTTTTCGGCCGCCAGGTAATCCTCGACCGGGTTGGCCGCCGGGCGCGAGGCGCAACCGGCGAAAGTGAGCAGAAGAGCGGCAAAGAGCGGCAGAGATTTCATCAGATCGGTGTATTGAGACTGCGGGCGATGTTTTTGACCAGCGAATCCAACGTGGCCATTTTCAAAAACTGATCGCGGGTCCAGACCAGGGGCGCGGATTCGGTGGACATCCAGACAGCCAGCTTGCGGGACTCGTCCTGCGCGGCCTCGGCGCGGTGGCGACGACGTTTCTCGTAAAGATCGAGCGCCTTGGGCAGGAACTCTGCATCGGTGCGGGAGAGTTCATCGGCCATCACCGCGGCGGATTCCAGCGCCATGGAAGCACCGACTCCGGCGGTCGGGAGAAAGGCACAGGCGGCGTCGCCGAGAAGTGCCACGCGTTTGTGACACCAGCGGTGACTCCGGTAATCGCTCAGATTCCAAAAAAACAGCTCCGACGTGTCGGCCGGAAAATCCGCGACGACCTCGGCTGCGCCGCCGCCCAACGCGGAAAAAATCTCGCGGACGCGAAGTCCGTTTTTTCCCACAGCGTCGGGTCCGATCAGGTCGCGCGGCCCGGCGACGATGGCTCCGACAGCGGTCGGGGTGGGATAGAGACCCACAAACCGCCCACGTCCCCAAAACTCCCGCACCGTGTCGCGCGCGGCCTCAACCTTTGTCCACCAAAGCCAGAGTCCCCAGCCGGTTTCGTGATCCGCCTCCTCGCCGAAGGTGATCCGCCGGGTTTTCGAGTGAATGCCATCCGCTCCGATGACCGCGTCGAATGTGGCTTTTGAACCGTCGTGGAACCGAACGGCGACGCGGTGGCCGATTTGCTCAAGATGTTCCAGGGAGGTTCCGGCCCGCAGTGGCACATCCGGAGCAGCCGCCCGCAGGATTTCGAGGAGGTCTTTGCGGAGAATCTGTCCGGTGTAGCCAAATTCGGTGCTGAGGCCGCGAACATCGAATTCGTGCAGGAGGTCGCCGTGACCGTTGTGAACCGAATAGGTATGAAAGGGCGAGCTGGCCGCCCGGAATTTTTCAAAAACCCCGAGACCGTGAAGAACCCGGCTTCCCATCGGGTAAAGCGTGAGCATGTAGCCCGCATGCCGGAAGTCGGGCGCACGATCGACCACCGTGCATCCGATGCCGCGTTGCCTGAGGAGGGCCGCCAGGGCCAGCCCGCCGATTCCCGCGCCGACGATGAGAATTTCCATACGACAAAAAGACAGTCCGATCATGTCACAGACCATCCGGGCACGCGAGGGAGGAATTTGGTTCGACTCCCGCCCGGGGGGAGCGCATCATCGGAGCGTTATGAACTCCGTGCGCATCGTCGAACAACTCGCCATCTTCATCGCGAACAAACCCGGCACGCTCGCCGAAGTGTGCGATGCACTGGCCGCCGACAAAATCAATATCTACGGTCTCACGGTGTCGGACACCGTGGACCACGCCGTGGTGCGCATGGTCGTGAGCGATACGAGGCGGGCAATCGCGCTCCTGGAGGCCCATGGCACGCTCGTGGTGGAGAATGACGTGCTCATGATCGAAAATGACAACCGTCCCGGAAGTCTCTCCCGCATTGCCAAGACCCTCTCCGGTTCGAAGATCAACATCGAATACGCCTACCTCGCCTCGATGCCCGCTGCCAAAAAAGGGCTCCTCATTCTCCGGGTCAGCGATGTGCGCAAGGCCATGAAGGTGCTTTCCAATGGCTGCGATTGATTGCTGCGGGTCGGAAAAGACCGTGCCTTTTCTTGACCGAGCGCAGAATCCCGCGTGCGGTTGGTTGACGCCGGGGAACCCTGCGCGATCATGAAACAATGAGCGCACACGCCGCCACCACCGTTGATCTGGGAGAGTCGTATTCTCCGGCCGCTGCCGAAAAGGCCGCGCTGGAGATTCGTGAGACGCTCGGTCGTCCGGCGCGGCTGGCCTTTGTTTTTGCCGATACGGGTTACGTTCCGCATCTCACGGACTTTTGCGACACGCTCCGCGTAGACGGCCACGTCACCGACGTGGTCGGCTGCACGTGCGGGGGACGGGTTTCCGGAGCACGGGAAATCGAAGAGGGCGTCGGCTGCTCGATCCTTGCCCTGGCTTGCGAAGCGGGCGATCCGGTGATCACGGGCGACGACCATCCGCTGCCGCAACTCACCACGTCTCCGAATGCCTGGATCACCTTGTTGAATCCCTATGCGGTCACGGCGAATGACTGGCTCGAAGAGTGGAATCGCGCGTTCCCCGGTGTTCCGATTATTGGGGGTCTGGCGAGCGGCGGGAATGAGGAAGAGGTCGAGGTTTTTTTCAACGGTCGCACCGTGAACGGGATTGCTGTGCCGGTCGTCGGCCAGACGGGGATTCTTCCCGTGGTCAGCCAGGGATGTCGACCGATTGGTGAGCCGCTCACGGTCACGAAAGCCGAGAACAATGTCGTTTACGCGCTTGGCGGACAGCCGGCCTACTCGGCTCTCGAATCCGCCTTCCAAAGCCTGACGGATGATGAAAAATCGAACGCGCGCGGAAATCTCTTCGCCGGGATTGCGGGCACCGAATATGTAGATGAGTTCAAGCCGGGCGATTTTCTGATCCGGAATATCATTGGAGCCGACCCCAACTCCGGAGCGGTTGTCATCGGCGGCATCCCGCGCATCGGGCAGACGCTTCAATACCAACTTCGCGACCGCTCGGTTGCCGGGGCCGACCTCGAGCGGGCACTGAAATCGGTGCCCCTCGCCGGGCGGCGTCCATTTGCCTCGCTTCTCTTTTCGTGCGTGGCCCGCGGGCAGGAATTTTTCGGCGAATCCGATCACGATGCGCGCCAACTCGCCTCCGCGACCGGCAGTCGGGCGTCGGCCGGCTTTTTTTGCAACGGGGAAATCGGACCCGTCGGCGGCCGAAATGCCCTGCACGGCTACACGGCGGCCGCGGCAATATGGGTTGAAAAACCCGCCTGATCGTCAAAGGTATCATCCGTGAAAAAGGTTCTCGTCATTCTGACCTTGGTTGTCGCCGCGATTGGCGTCGCCTTCTGGCAGGCTTGGTTGGGCGGCCCCGATGCCGCCACCGCCGCGGCGGCCACGGCTGCATCGAGCACGGCCGTGCGGGATAACTTGGAGAACAACCTCCTCCTCTCGGGCGAAATCACGCCGGCCTTTCTCGTTGACGTGAAGGGCGAGGTCGGCGGGCGCGTCAAGACCATCCACGTTGTGCCCGGCCAAACCGTCAAAAAAGGGGAGCTTCTTGTGACCATTGACGACACAGATCTCCTCAACGAGCAGGCCTCGGTCGAAACGGAGATCGAAGGCGCGCGCCTGAACTTGGAAAAGACGCGCGGCAACTACGAGCGGGCTCGCGCCCTCTTCGAGCAGAAGCTCATCAGCAAAGAGGTCTTCGCCAATCTCGAGGCCGATTTCAAAATCTCCGAGAACACGCTCGAGAAAAGCGAACGCCGTCTCCAGTCCGTGAAAGACCGTCTGAGCAAAACCCGCATCCTGTCCCCGGGCGATGGCACGATTCTCGACGTGGCGATCAACGAAGGCCAGGTCGTCGTGGCCGCGGCGAGTGTCAATTCCGGCACCACCCTCATGCAATTCGCCGACGTGTCCCGCCTTCTCATCGACACCCATGTGAACCAGATGGACGTCGGAAGTCTTGCTGTCGGGCAAACGATGTATGTTCACCTGAACAGCGCGGGTGATGAGAAAGTTCCCGCCCGCATCGAATTCATTGCACCGCTCGCCACGGTGAAAAACAACATCAAGGGTTTCCAAGTCCAGGCATTCGTGGAGAAGTCGGATCCCCGTCTCAAACCCGGGATGTCGGTGAGCATGGACGTTCCGATCCAGCGGGCCGAAGGGGTGGTGACAGTGCCGATTGCCGCAGTTTTCAAACAGAACGAGGGAAAGGTCGTCTACGTCCGCAAAGGCGGGCAGATCGAAAAACGGCAGGTCTCTGTGGGCATTACCAACATGTCGCGTGCAGAGATCAAATCGGGCGTCAACGAAGGCGAGGAGATCCTGCTCTTTGAGCCCACGCCGGGCATGTTGTCCTCAGCGAGATCCTGAGCGTGTCCCTCGTCCACCTCGAAGGGATCAACAAAGTCTATCGCCTCGGCGACCAGGAATTTCGTGCGCTCGACCAAGTCAACATGCAGATCGAGGAAGGCGAATTTGTCTCCATCATCGGCCCCAGCGGCAGCGGCAAATCCACCCTCATGCACCTCCTCGGCTGCCTGGATACACCGACGACGGGTCGTATGGAAATCTGCGGAGAAGACCTGAGCCGCGCCTCGCAGGACCGGTTGGCGAAGGTGCGCAACCGCGAGATCGGATTCGTTTTTCAGGCGTTCAATCTTCTCCCGCGCCTCAATGTCGTGGCCAACATTGAGCTCCCCCTTGTCTATGCGGGCGTCCCGGCGGCGGAGCGGCGGGAGCGTGCCATAGCCGCTGCGCGCAAAGTGGGTCTGGGCGAGCGTCTGGCCAACCGTCCGATTCAACTCAGCGGCGGTCAGTGTCAGCGGGTCGCGATCGCGCGGGCTTTGGTCAACGAACCCCGCATTGTCTTCGGCGATGAGCCCACCGGAAATCTCGACTCGGCTACCGGCGAGATCGTCCTCCAGATGTTTCACGAGCTGAACGCCGCTGGAAAAACCATCGTCCTCGTCACGCACGATCCCGACATCGCCGCGGTCTCCAAGCGGGTCGTCGAAATCCGCGACGGAAAAATCCAGCGCGAATACCGGCGATGAATCTTCTTATGGTCCTCCAGATCGGCCTGAGCGAGATCGCAGCGCACAAGTTCCGCAGCTTTCTTTCCATGCTGGGCATTGTCCTCGGTGTGGCGAGTCTGATCGCCACCATGGCTCTCACGGCGGGCATCGAACAGGGCGCGCGCACGTTCATGCAGCAGATGGGCGGCCTCGAGTTTGTGAGTGTGGTGAACAAGGAAATCTCCGGGCGGATGTTTGATTTTTGGAATCTCTCGCCGGGACGGACTATGCGCGATGTCCATGCCCTCCAACAGGGGGCGCCGCTTGTTTCCCACGTCTCGCCGGAGCTTTCCTTCGGGGCCAGTATCGGCTCGGGCGGCAAAACCGACCGCAAGCAAGTGCATGGCGTCACGCCGGACCACTTCGTTGTCGCCAAGCACGAGCCGGGCGAGGGGCGGTTCCTTGTGGACTTGGACATCGAGCGGGCCGCCCGCGTCGCCGTCATCGGCCGGTCCATCGCGGACCTTCTCTGGCCGGGTGTTGATGCGAAGGATGTCGTCGGTCGGCTCATTCTTGTTGATGGACGTCCGTTCCACGTCGTGGGCGTGCTCCCTCTCTACGAACGCGAGGAGGACAAACGTCGGCGTAAACGCCATCCCGGCGGCCAGCGGTTCGCCGGCTCTTCGGGGCGTCGCTGGGATCCGTTCCGCGGAAAAAATGAAGCCGTTCTTATCCCGATCTCGACGGCTTTTTACGAGCTTCGGTCGGGCCAGTTTTCCCTCGATTCTCTGGATACCGTTCGCTTGAACACGCTCAACGTCCGCGTCGCTGATCTCTCCCGCTTTGGCGAAGCGCTCAATCAGGTTCGCTCGGTTCTGGATCGCACGCACCGGGGGGTGGATGACTACGACTTGGAGACGCGGGAAGAGTGGTTCGACCGCATGGAGACCAGTGTGCGGGCCACGCGGCTCAGCGGCGGCATGCTCGCCATCATCAGTTTGGTTGTGGGTGGGATCGGGATTATGAACATCATGCTCGCCAGCATTTCCGAGCGCGTTCGCGAGATCGGCATTCGTCTTGCCGTCGGGGCGCGCGGCCGCGACATATTCATCCAGATCATCACGGAAAGCGTGAGCATTTCGGCCATCGGCGGCGTGCTCGGTATTGGGGCCGCGGTGGGTCTCGTCGAGCTGATCAAGGTCATCGCGCCCTCGGACAATACGCCGATCATCACGGTCGGTGGGGTCTTGTTCAGCCTGATCTTTGCGTTGCTCGCCGGGTTCGCTTCCGGAATCTACCCGGCGCTTCGGGCGTCGCGCCTGAATCCCATTTCCGCGCTCCGCTACGAGTAAATCAGCCGGTGGCGGGATTTCGCGTTGCGAACGGGCGGGGCGTGGCGTTAACTCCGCGAAAAAGCATGGCTGCGTTTCATACCTCCCAAGACGGCGATCTCAACATTCTGAAGATCACTGGAAAACTCGATCCGTTTGCCTGGCGCGATCTCAAGGACACCATCGGCTCGCTCGCGGGCGGCGAGAAAAAAACCGATCTCCTCGTGGATTTGTCCGGTCTCGATTTCATGGCCAGTTCCGGGTTTCGGGAATTGTTTCTGGCCGGACGTCAGCTTGCCCGCCATGGCGGGCGGCTGGCCGTGTGCTCGCTGCAAGGAGAAGTCAAACGCGTCTTCGACCTGGCGAAATTTGACACGGCCTATCCGATCTTCGAGAGCCACGAAGCCGCGGTCGCTTGGTTCAAAAGCAATCCCGTCGCATGAAGACCCCGCACCTGCTCGCCCGCTGTGCCGGTTTTCTGGTGCTTGCGTGTGCATTTTCGTCGTGTTCGGTGTTCGAGGATTTTCGGGCCCGCGCCGCGCAGAAAGAAACCGACAAGCGCCTCGCGGCCAAACGCGCCGCCGCGCTGGAAGCGCATGCCCGGTGGCGCGCCACGACCAAGAGCTGGCGGTCGAAAATCTACCGGAATCCCGAACTCCTCGCCCGCGCGACCGGCGGGAATATTTCCATCGAGATCGCCCGAGCCGAACAACGCGGTCTCCTGTTGGTGGACGGTGCGATTGCCATGGATTTTCCCGTGGCGACTGGCAAGCGCTCGCATCCCACGCCGGCGGGGTCCTTCACGATCATCGGCAAGCAAAAGGACTACGCCTCGAATCTTTACGGAAAAATCGTCGATCCGGCCGGAACGGTCCTTGTTTCGGACGCCGACACGCGGGTCCATGCCGTGCCGGAAGGCGCGTCCTTTGTCGCGGCAAAGATGCCCTATTGGATGCGTCTCACCAATACCGGCATCGGGCTCCACGTCGGCTACGTTCCGGGTCGTCCGGCCTCGCACGGGTGCATCCGCCTCAAGCGGGAAGTGGCTGTGAAACTTTTCGAGCTGACGAAAATCGGAACCCCCGTGACGATCGCCGATCAAGCCCCGGCCCTCGCCGGGTCCTGATCACTCAGTCCTCGTCCCGCTTTCGGCGCGTGAACCACAGTGCCGCGATAAAGATCAGCAGCAGGATCGTTCCGAGCGCGGCACCAAAGGGTTGATTCCGCCCGGAGGTAAACTGACGGTAGATCACCTCGCCAATCGTCGGGTTCGCGCCGCCGCCCATGAGCGTCGTGATGGCAAACATCGCAATCGCCGGGATGAAGACCAACAGCGCACCGGCCACGATGCCGGGTCGCGTGAGGGGAATGATGACCTGCGAAAAAGCGCGGACGGGACCCGCTCCCAGATCGTAAGCCGCCTCGATCATCGCGCCGTCCAACCGCTCGACGCTCGTGTAGATCGGCAGGATCATGAATGGCAAAAAGTTGTAAACGAGCCCGAGCACAATCGCGAACGGGGTGTAGAGAAAATTCACCGGCTCGGCGAAAATCCCGGAGGCCACAAGCAGGCCGTTCACCAACCCATCGCGACTCAGGATCGTGATCCATGCATAGGTGCGAATGAGAAAGCTCGTCCAGAACGGCACCATCACAAGCATGAGCAAGATCGCCCGCCATTTTTCCGGAGCGCGGCCGATGAAATACGCCGCCGGATACCCCACCGCCATGCAGATCACGGTCGTGAGAAAGGCATACCAGATCGAGTCCAGGAGCACCTTCAACCACACCCAGTTGAAGGCGCGGATGTAGTTGTCGAAAGAGAAATTGTAAACAATCCGCCCGAGGGCGTCGCGTTCCGCAAAGCTGACCACCACGAGCATGATGGTCGGAACGACGATGAACAAAACCAACCACGCCAGCAATGGCAGCAGGACGAGCCAGGCTCCGAGGCCCGGTTTGCGGCGGAGCGACTCTCTGGTCGCCCCGCCCATCGATGCTGCTGCCACGCCGGCCATCGGGTGGTCTTACTGAACTTTCAGCGAGGTCACGATCTCGTCGATCTTCGAAGCCTGATCGCCGATGTCCTCAAAGGTCTGCATTTTGGCCAGTTCCTCGTCGGTCGGGAAGCTGGCGGCATTGCCGAGTTGTTCGGGGCTCATCAAGGCCCGCGCTGCGAGATTCGGATTCAAATACGGGAAGGCATCCGAGATCTCTTTGCTGATGTCCGGGCGGAGGATGAAGTTCATGAAAAGCTCGGCATTCGATGGATGCTTCGCGGTCTTGGGAATCGCCAGGCTGTCGATGAAGAGGTGGGTGCCCTCGGTGGGGATGATCCACTTGAATTTCTTGTCCTCGTTCAAGAGCAGTGCGCCCTCGCCGCCCCAGACGATGCCGATGTCCACGTCGCCATTGAGCAACGCGGTTTTCGGGCTGTCGGAATCATAGACCTTCACCAGCGGCAGCCAACTGCGGAGGATGGGTTTTACTTTTTCGAGGTTCTCGTCGGTGACCTCGTTGACCGGGATGCCCTGGGTGAGCAAGGCCCATGTCACGATCTCGCGCGCGTCATCGAGCACCACGATCCGACCCTTGTATTTTTCCTGGAAGACATCGTTGAACGATTTGATCTCGTCCTTGACGACATCGGTGTTCACGACGATGCCCACCGTTCCCGCCATGAAGGGCACGCTGAAACGGTTGCCCGGATCGAAGCTCATGTTCAGGAACTTCGGATCGACGTTCTTGATGTTCGGGATCTTGGCCAGATCGATCTCGTGCAGGAGGCCTTCCTTGATGAGTGCCCCCACGACGTATTCACTTGGCTGGATGATGTCGTAAGTCCCGCCGCCGGCGAGAAGCTTGGCGAGCATCTCTTCGTTGGAGGCATAGTTTTCCACCGAGACCTTGATGCCGGTCTCCGCCGAGAATTTGTCGATGACGGATTGCGGGATGTATTCGGACCAACAGAAGATGTTGAGCAGTTTCGGCTCGCCACCGGTACCCTGTGGCGTCTCCGCCGCGGCAGCAGGTGACTCGGCGGGTGCGGCCGGGGAGTCATCCGCGGGTTTTGTTTCCGGGGCCTTTCCGCACCCGGCCAGCGCGAACGCGGCCAGGGCGGCCATCAGGGTGTGTTTCATTTTCATGGGTTTTTCTTTCTGCTGATAAAGCTGCTCAAGATGACGAGCAGGATGGTTGCGACAATAAAGAGGGTGCTGAGGGCGTTCAACTGCGGGTTGAGACCGACTTTGGCCATGCCGTAAACGCGGAGTGGAAGCGTCTGGGTCTGGGCGCCGGTGAGAAACACGCTGACAATGTATTCGTCCAGCGAGAGCGTGAAGGACATGAGCGCGCCGGATACGATGGCCGGCATCAAGTAAGGCACGATGACTTTCCAAAACGCCTGCACCGGGGTCGCGCCGAGATCCATGGCGGCTTCTTCGAGAAACGGATCGATTCCCTGGAGGCGCGCCTGCACACCGACGAGAACGAATGGGAAACAAAACGTCGTGTGCGCGATGATGAGCGTCGCATACCCGAGCGGAATGTTGAGCAGTTGGACAAACAGGACGAGCAGGCTCACCCCCATCAACACCTCCGGCATGACCATCGGCACGAAAATCAGAAGCCCCATCACCCGCTGAAACGGGAACCGGTAGCGATAGAGCAGCCAGGCCCCGAGCGTGCCCAGAATCGTGGCCAAAACCGTCGTCGCCCCCGCGACGATGAGGCTGTTCTGAAAGGCGGAAATGAGAACGCGATTCGAGAACAGCGCTTCGTACCAGGAGGTGGTGAAGCCTTCCCAGCGGATGTTCAGCCGCGAGGAGTTGAACGAAAAGACGACCAGCAGGACGATCGGGATGTAGAGAAAGGCAAAGACGCCCAGCGTCCACAGGCCGAAGAACCCGGTCTGGATGCGGGGACCATTCAGCCAGCGCCGCACTTCGCGGAGCTTGAACGGAAACAGCGACGAAGCGACCGCTGACATTCCGTTGTGGTAGCAGCAATCATGCCGTGCGTCCAGCGCTGCGGTCCGGAGAGCGGTCTTACATTTCCGGCGGTCTCGCGGGCGCGGCGACTTCGCTGTCTTTCCAGAAGAGCGGACTGTTCATCGGAACCATGCGGGCGAAGCGAATGATGTCCCAATTCGACATACGGAATCCGCCGAGACTCTCCTGCGTCTGCATGCGCGAGGGATCGCTGGTGCCATGGAGACCGAAAGGGAGCACGTCGGGCGAATCGGATTTGGCGAGATTGATCCACAGGATGCCGGCCGGATTGTTCGGGCCGGCGGGGAGAAACTGATCTTCGGACAGGGTGACCACCGGTTTTTCCAGCGGGCTTTCGCCGACGAAAAAAGGATTGGTCGGTCGCGGGGCGAAGCGGGATTCCTGCCGGGTGGCGAGGCGGGGACGCGGAATGGCGTCAAGAATGGTCCAGGTGCCGCGTCCGCGGAGTCCGGGTCGTGCGGAGGAGAGGGGCAGCACGGCGACGAGGCGGTCGCCGCGATAAACTTCGGCGCGATTCAAATCAAAGACCGAGACGGAAACCGGCTCGGCCGTGTTGACCGGGGGCCGGAGTGGCGGCGCAAAGGCGTTCTCGATTTCGAAGGGTGTGACATTGGGCACTTGAAATTCCGTCCCGGCGACCGGGAGTTCGCGGATCTGCGGGTTGAGGCGTCGGAGAAGTCCCTCGTCGCAATGGAAGCGCTCGGCGACAAATTCCCACGGCGTCCGATAGGCTAGCATGGGCGAGTCCACCATTTCTTCGTAAACGGGCGGTGGCAACTCGACCGGAGCGGGCGGCTTTGTGGATTTCCGTCCCGGTGTCGGCGGGGGTTCGGCGGGTGCCGCCACGGCTTTCGGTGGCGCGATGAAGCGGAAATCCTCGGGTTTCAGCGTGTAGCGCGTCAGAGACTCTCCGACGACCTGCCGGGCCTTGGCGCGGAAGGCGTCGAGATCGCGGGCCTCCGCGTTGGCCGTCTGGTAGAGATACATGAGCTTCTGAAACGGAAAGCTCGTGCGGCCATCGATGGGCCCGGCGGAAAAATTCTGTCGGTCGAGGTAGATCTGAAAAAGCAGGATCTCCGGGTCGGCCGCATCCGTCGTGCTGGCGGCCGCCGGACGGCCCGGCGCAGCGGGCGCTGGAGGGGGCGTCGGTTTGGTGAGGCCCATGGCCGCGATTTCTTCCGGCGTTGGAATCCGCAGGATGTCGCCGACGCGGATGAGGTCACCCTCAAGGTTGTTGGCCTTTTTCAGAGCCGCCACGCTGATGTCGAAGCGACGGGCAATTTTCGCCAGCGCGTCCCCACGCTGGACCTCGTAGGAATTCTGGCGGTCCAACGGGATTGGTGTGGGCGTGGCGTCGGCGGGCAGGGCGGGTGGCGGTTTTGGAAGTTCGAGGCCCCAATCGGTCTGCGGTGACGGTTGCACCGACCATTTCCAGCGCACCGCCCGCTCGAGACCAGGCTCGACGCGGGTGAAGCCGCCGGATTGGGAAAAAACGCCGGACGCCGACGCCGCGAGGAGCAGCGCGGCCTGAAAAAAAGCATGTCTTCCGGCAAACATCGGACGAACCTTTACCTGCGATCTCCTGGCGGGGCAAAGAGAAACGGCTTCCTGCCAACGGGATGTTTCCAGCTTTCCCTTCAGTGAGCGAACGGATGAAATCCGCGCCATGGAAGCCTTTGATGCGGCGGCGGTGACGGGAATCATCCGGCGGCGGGTCGCGCCGGGTCACGAGGCGGAGGCCGAATCCGTCATGCGCGAAATCATGAAACTCGCACAGGCCCGAGAAGGATTTCTGGGCTCGGAAATTTTTCCGCCGATCCCCGGGGTGCAGGATGGATACGTCGTCCTCTACCGTTTTTCGCAGGGACGGTACTTACGGGCGTGGCTGGAGTGTTCCCGCCGGAAGGAACTTTTGGACAAGATCGAGCACCACCTCGTCGAGCCGGCGGTGGAGTTTTACTTCACGCACGGTCGACGGCCCGGCGGCACCGCCTCGTCGGTGTTTGCCTATCGGATCCGTCCGGAGAAAAGCAGCGAGTTCCAAGCGTGGCGGCGTCGCATTGTCGAGGAGGTCCGAAAATGGGATGGGTATCTGGGCACCGAATCGTTCGACTCGCTGGAAGGAAGCGAACCCGAGTTTATCGTCGTCGTCCGCTTCAACACCCGCGCTCATCTGGACGCTTGGCTTCGCTCAGAGGCAAGAAATCGCCTCATGAGCGAGGTGAAGGCTTTTGTGCAGCACGTCTCCCTCCGCCGGATCGGCAGCGGGTTCGAAGGATGGTTCGACCATTCGCCAAGTGCCACATCCCCGGCGCGGTGGCGTCAGGGACTCATCGTTCTTTCGGCGCTTTTTCCGGTGATCATGGTCATGCGGCATCTGCTCGACCCCCTTTTCCGGGCGTTTCCCCTGCCGACGGCGTTTCTCATTCTGCTCACGATCAACATGGCCATTCTGACCTATGGAGTCATGCCATGGTATTCGCGGGCGATGGATTTCTGGCTGCGGCCGCGACCGGATTCAACCTGGCGCGGGCAGGTCGCGGGCTGGGCTGTCATCTTCGGCATTCTCGCGCTGACGCTTGTGGGATTTCTCGGGTTTTCGCCATGACGGAAAGGGCGCGTTCGGCAGGTCTTTTCCGTTGATCTTTGGGGGTGGCGCGGCGACACTCTCCCGATGGCGAGACGCGGAAAATCCTCCATTCAACCACTCTGGGTGGCCGCAGCGGCGGGGTTGTTGGTTCTGGCTTTCATTGGGTCGCGATTTTTCCCAAATGCGGGCAACGATCCGTATCGGACAATTCCCGAGCTCGACGTGGCGTCGTATCTGGACAACTCGAACAGCCTTCGTGGAAATGTTTACAAGATCGAGGGCGAGGTTTCGAATGCGCTCGCCTGGTCGCCGACCGCCGGTCGGCTCTTTGCCGTCGATGTCGATGGCGGACGCGACACCATCCCGGTCCTTGTGACGCCGGAGTTCAATTCCATGAACATTCAAAAGGGCCAGAAGCTCATCATTGTCACCGAGGTGGATGAGAAAGGCGTGCTTCGGACGAAAAAAATCTCGAAAGCATGAAGTGGTGTTTTTCCCCGTTGATCCTGGCCATGCCGCTGGGGCTTTTGGCTCAGGTCCCGGATGCAGCGCCCGAGCCGGCCCCAGCCGCACCGTCCGGCAACCCGAGTTCGTCCCAGCCTGCCGCGCCCGCGTCCCAGCAGGGCTCGTCCTTCCTCGGCAAAGACGCACCGGTTTTCGATCCCGGCAGCGAGGTCATCCAATGGGACGGGCGCACCTGGAACATCAACAACAACCGCATTTTCGAGGCGCGGTTCGAAAAATTCCTCAACGCCCCCGAAGCCACGACCGAGAGTGATCGGGACTACAACAAGATCCTCCAGGAGATTCTCGACAAGCTGGCTCCCGGCCGCGTGACGCCGAAGTCCATCGACGAGGCCTTCCAGCTTCTCCCGCAGGCGTCCGCGTTCGAAATCGACTCCCGACTCTGCGATGCCATCGCCAATCAGGTTTACGCGGCCTGGCTGTCCAATCGCTCGAACGACCGCCTCCTCGCGGCGAACGACAGTCTGGAAAAAGAACGCAAGCGCCTCGAGTGGAACGCCAAGATCACCGCGTCCGCGACGAATATTGGCGGCCCGACCAGCCGCGACGGTGCCGGGGCCGAGGAGTGGAAGAAACAACAGCAGCTCAAGCGCGACATGGAGATGCAGCCGCTTGTGACCCGGCTCGCCGAAGTGAACGCCCTCCTCAAGGCCAATCAGGTCAAAAAGGAAGTCGCCGAGCTTCAGGTCAAAATCGAATTCCAAGCGCTCATCGTCCAACACTTCCTTCAGCGGAGATTTCAACACGTGGTCATTGCCACGCGGTTTTACCGCAGCGTTTTTAGCGACGGCGACAGTCTCCTCCGGGTCGGGGATGATGCGAAGAGCTTTTTTTCCAAGACGACCGGCATGCCGCCCACGGTGGGAACCCTCGACTCGCTGGCGAACGAAGCGATGCGCGATGTGCGCGAGGGCATCCAGGCCTTCAAATTCCTTCTCGAAAAAGACGAACTCGAAAGTGCCACGAAGCGGCTCGCCGAGACCTTCATCATCGGCGAATACATGCCCGATGTCCGCACCCTCCCGCGCGTTGACAAACGCAAGGCCCTCGCCTTCGTGCAAAAGTCCAACCAGCTCATCAGCGCGATCGAGGTCAAGGATTACGCCCTCGCCGAAAAACTGGTGAAGGACCTCGAGAAAACCGCGAAGGATTTCGACAATTCCAAACCCATGGCTGCGATTGAAACGGCCCGCACCGTGGCCGCCATGCACATCGCGAAGGCAAAAAATGCCGCTGTCAGCGGTGACAAACAAACGCTCGAGACCGAACTCAAAGCCGCCACCGAGATCTGGCCGCGCAACCCTGCCCTCGCCGAGGTCGGCGGCATGATTTTCAGCCAGGCCGATGTCCAGCAACGCGCGCTGGTGGATTTCGACCAGCTTCTCAGCCAGCGGAATTACCGGCAGATTTTTGATGACAAAATGCGCTTCATCGCCGCCACGGCGATGTATCCCGAGAAGCAGGAGCAACTCCGCAAAGTACTCGACGACATGGCCATCATCGAGTCCGCCATCATCCGCGCCGAGGAGGTCGAAAAACGCGGCGACTTTGCCGGTGCTTGGGAAAGTGCCGAGCGGGCGTTCCAGCAATTCCCGGACGACAACAAGCTCAACCAAGTCCGCGCGAACCTCACCACCAAATCCGCCGACTTTGTCCGGGCGCTCAAGCAGGCCGAGGACCTCGAGAACAAAGAACAACCCGGCTCCGCACTGGCCTGGTATTTGAAGGCGCAGAAAGCCTACCCCGCCAGCGAGTTTGCGCGCGAAGGCATCGAGCGCATCACCGGGCAGATCCTCCCGGACGCCAAGTGACGCCGCTTGCGCCCGCCGGGCGCTCCCGCTAAATGCAACCGCAGGTGAACATCTACGCCCGGGTCTTCCGTTATTTCCGGCCATTCCTTTGGCCCACCGCCATCGGCAGCGCGCTGACGCTCGTCACGATTGCGTTCAATCTGCTCAAGCCATGGCCGTTCAAATACATCATCGACGGCATTCTGGACGCGACCAATGGAACCGCCGAAGCCCGCGAGTTGGCGGCCCAACTCGGCGGCGGCTCGCAGGCCATCCTCTGGCTTTGCGTCGCGCTCGTGATCATCAGCCTTCTCGCCGGCGCGGTGAATCTCGCGGCGAACTATCTTTTTATCCGGGTCGGACTTCGTGCGCTGCTCAAGCTCCGCACCGATCTCTACACCACACTCCAAGCGCTGCCGCTGAAGTTCCACGATTCGCGCCGCAGTGCCGACTCGAGCTTCCGTGTCGCCTACGATTCGCAGAGCATCCAGACGATCTACAACAAAGGTTTCGCCACGGTTTTGTCATCGGTCGTGATGCTCCTCGGCGCGTTGGTGGTGATGTTCGGCATGAGTTGGAAACTGACGCTCGCCTCGCTCGTCATCCTGCCGTTTGTGGTGTGGGCGGTGCGGCATTACGCCGAGCGCGTCCGCCGTCAGAGCACGACCATTCAGGAGCGGGAAAGCGACCTCCTCACGCTCACGCAGGAAGGCCTGAGCCAGATCCGGATGGTGCATGCGTTCGGGCGCGAGGCGTTCGAGATCCGGCAATTCCGCCGCCGTGCCTCGCAGAGCCTCGAAGCCAATCTCCGGCTCAACATGACCTCGGTCGCCAGCGCGCTCGTCGTGGGGACGCTCATGGCGGCGGGGACGGCGCTCATGTATTACGTCGGCTCGAACGAGGTTCTGAACGGCACGCTCTCGCTCGGTGACCTCACGGTCTTCGCCTCGTATCTGCTCATGCTCTATCAGCCGCTTGAGCAATTGACCTACACGGCTTGGGCGTTGGAAGGTGCGATGGCCGGCGCGACGCGGTGTTTCGAAGTGCTCGACCGCGACAACGACGTGCCCGATGCGCCAAATGCCCGCACGCTCGCCACGGCCAAGGGACGCATTGTTTTCGACCGCATTTCGTTTGGCTACTCCGAGGAACGGCTCATTCTCAAAGACATCAGCTTCGCAGTCGAACCCGGCACGACCGTCGCGTTTGTCGGCGGCACCGGCACGGGAAAAAGCACGCTCCTGAGTCTCGTGCCGCGCTTCTACGATCCGACCTCCGGCACCGTTTCGCTCGATGGCGAAAACCTCCGCGACATCACGAAGAAAAGCCTTCGATCGCACATCGGCATGGTCCTCCAGGACACGCTGCTCTTTTCCACTACGATCAAGGAAAACATCGCCTACGGACGACCCGGGGCCACCGAGGAGCAGATCCTCGAAGCCGCCCGCCGCGCACAGGCCTACGACTTCATCATGCAAATGCCGCAGGGATTCGACAGCCCGGTCGGCGAACGCGGCGGGCATCTCAGCGTCGGCCAGCGGCAGCGCATCGGGATCGCGCGGGCGTTTTTGAAGGATGCCCCCATTCTGCTTCTGGACGAGCCGACGAGCGCGCTCGATCCCACCACCGAGCATGCGATCATGGAGACGATTGCCGAGCTCATGCGCGGGCGCACGACCCTCATCATCACCCACCGGCTCTCCACCGTTCACTCGCTCGGGCGCATTCTCGTGCTGAAGGACGGAGCGCTTGTCGAGGATGGCAGCGGGCCCGACCTGCTCCGGCGCGATGGAGTGTATGCCGCGCTTTACCGTTCCGCCCAGCATACCTGACCGGTTCCGCATTGACGCCAGAGGCATCCCTCCGCTTAATCACGATCATCCATGAACGCCAAATCCCTTCTCCTCGCTCTCGGTCTCACCACGCTCGTCACCGGTTGTGCCACCCACTCGGCGTCGAAGGATCCGTGGGTGAAGCAATTCCACCGCGCCGACGCAAATAACGACGGCAAAGTCGCGCAGCAGGAATTCGGGGCGATCATGATCGAAGACGCGTTCATCCTTTTCGACGTAAACAAAGACGGCATCATCACGCGCAAGGAATTCCTCGCCGCCGGCGGCAAACCGGCCTCGTTCGCCAAAATCGACGTGAATCGCAACGGCGTCATCACCCTGGAAGAAGCCAAATCCGCGAAAGTCGCCATGGATGCCATGACGATTGCTTTCTACGGAGCCGATGCGGACAAGGACGGATTCGTCACGCTGGCCGAGGCCCTCGAATACCGCGACAAGGCCCGCGCCTACACGCGCTGACGGCAGCTTCCTCCCTGAACCGGGTTTTCCAATGGTGCCCCGCGTTTTTCCCAAGATCCAGGTGTCGTTCGGCGCGACGTGGCGTCAACCGTTCCTTTTTGATACCGGGAGCAATCTGCTGACGGTTGGCTGCGCCCCCGAGGCTCCGCGGATCCGGACCCACACGGTCACTACGGGGACGCCCGAGTTTATCGTTCACGGCGGCGGCAGCGGAACGGCCCTCGCCAGGCGGCGACGGTGAAATCCCGCACGGTCTTTGTTGCGTGTGCGGTCGGGTTTGTTCTGGTCGCGCTTTGGGATTACCATCGGTTGCCGGAACACATGGCCTCGCATTTCAATGCGGCCGGCGAGGCCAATGGATGGATGTCGAAAACCGCTTTCACCGCGCTCATGCTGGCCATCGGGCTGGGGATTCCGGCCTTCGTGATCGGCGTGATGTCGGTGCTGCGGCATTTTCCGGCGGAGTATCTCAACGTGCCGAATGCGGATTACTGGCGTGCGCCGGGAAATTACGAAAAGGCGTGCGCGTTTCTGCTCGCGTCGGCCTATTGGTTCGGCTGCGCCTTTCTGATCTGGCAGATTCTCTTTTCGCGGTTGGTCGTCGCGGCCAATCTGGTGTCGCCCCCGCGCTTTGATTCTGCGGCGGCTTTCTTGTTCACGGTGCCATTGCTTCTGGCCGCTTTCGGGTCGGTGGCGGTGATCATTCTGCGATTCCTGCAGCGCGATTAGGGCGGGAGGGAAAACTTTCGGCTGCCAGTGAGGCGGGGATCGGTTAGCGTCCCGGCGTGGGCCGGGTTTCCAATTTTCTGACGTTCATTCGCTTTTCGCACACGATCTTCGCGATGCCGTTTGCGCTCGGAGCGATGTTGGTGGCGGCCGAGGGAATTCCCGAGTGGCGCATTTTGGGCGGCATCATCGCAGCGATGGTTTTTGCGCGAACGGCGGCGATGACGTTCAATCGCCTGGCCGACTGGGAGATCGATCAACGCAATCCCCGCACGGTCGCGCGCCACCGTCTGGTGGACCGTCGGACGACCGTGCTGGCGTGTGTGGTATCTTCGGCGGGATTCGTGGCGGCGGCGGGGTTTTTGAACGATCTTTGTCTCCTTCTCTCTCCCGTGGCCCTCGGGCTCGTCTTTTTTTATTCGCTCACGAAACGGTTCACCCACCTTGCGCAATTCTTTCTCGGGCTCGCGCTCGCGGTGGCCCCGGTCGGCGCGTGGATTGCGGTGACGGGATCGTTTGCCGTGCCGCCGTTGGTGCTCGCGGCGGCCGTGGTTCTCTGGGTGGCCGGATTCGATCTCATCTACGCCAGCCAGGATTACGAGGTGGACCGGCGCGAGGGGCTGAAATCCCTCGTCGTGCGATTGGGCGTGCAGCGGGCGTTCCATTGGGCGGTCGGGCTGCACGGGCTAGCGTTTCTCGGGCTCGCGCTCTTCGGATGGCTGGCCGGGCTGGGCGTTCCTTATGCCCTTGCCCTCGGCGTGATTTTTGCCGCGCTTGTTTACGAACACCTGGAAGCGCGACGCGGGTCGGTGGAATCGATCAATCGCGCCTTTTTCCAAGCCAATGCCGCTGTCGGCGTGGCCTTTGTCGTGGGGATCCTGCTCGATGTCCTCGGCTGAAAAATCCCCCCGCCCCCGCCGGCGGGTCCGGCGGCTCCTGCTCGGCCTGTTCGTACTGGGTCTTTTGATCGTGGGAACCGGCGTGTGGTCGGCCTTCGCGCAGGTGACGACCATTGCACGCTGGGCTGTGCAGCGGGCGATCCCGCAGGTGCGCGTGGAACTCGGGGCCGTTCGCTTTGCGGGGCCCTCGGCGGTGGATTTCGAAAAATTTGTTCTCCACGACAAGACATCGGGAGCCGAGGTGTTGCGTTTGGATGGCGGGAGCATCGCCTTTTCGTTCGATGGCCTTCTTCAAAGTCGCATCGCGGAGGTTCGCTTGGTCAACCCGCGTCTCACGGCCTCGCCCGGATTGATGGAACTTCTGCCAAAGGGTGGAACGTCCGGCGGCGGCGGGCGGACGTGGGTGCTGGAGCGGCTCGTCTGCGACTATGGCGAGTTTCTCTTCGATGGAGCCGGGAAAAATCAACCGCTCGTGCGCGGGAAGTTTGCTTTTGATTGGAAGGGCCTGGGCGATGCGGCGGCGATGTCTGAACCCCTCCGGCTCGCGGTGTGGGACGTTCAGGCCAGCGCGGTCGGTTACCCGGCACCGTTTCTCCGGCTGGATCTTGTCGAGGTGACCGCCTCGCCCGACGGCCTTCGCAACCGGCAGTTTGTGGACGAGGTCAAAGTCACCCGCGGCAACCTCGTCGTCGGGCGCGCGTTGGAGCAGATTTTTTCCGGTCCGCCCCGCGATGCCGCCGCCCCGCTTCCCGCATGGAAACTGGCGGCGTTCGAGATCCGCGATGTCGCGGTGCGTCTCGACGATGGTCGCGAGGAAATCTCCGACATAACGTTTGCGCTCAATACGACCTTGCGCGGCGTCGCGCTCGGGGACACGGCTGACACGGTCGGCGAGATCCCGCAGACGATCGAAATCGCCGACCTCGAAGTGCTCTCGCCGCTCGATCCCTTCACCAAAGTGCTCACGCTCCGGACCATCATCCTCCAATTCCGACTGGCCGGACTTTTGCGGCGCGAGATCGATGAGATTACGATTCTTCACCCCACCATCCACGTCGGCCCCGATCTCTTCTGGTATATGGAGGATGCACAAAAGCGGTTCGGAACCAACAATGGTGGAACGGGCGGTCCCGGCTGGAAAGTCGCGAAGCTCGATGTGCAATTCGGCCGACTCGTCCTCGGCAGCGGCGGACGGGCCAGCTACGGGCTCCCGCTGAATTTCGGCACGACCGTTCGCGAGGTCGACCTCGACAATCTCGCCGCCCTCCAAGTCGAAGCCGCGCTCGAGATCCCGGCCCAGGACTATGAATTCGAGAGCTATCAGATCCTCGTCTCCACCGAGCGCGGCGACCTGCGGTTTGCCTACCCGCCCGAGAAAGGCGAAAAAAACCTCGTCGGAAAATTGTTCCTCCGCCGCGTGATGTGGCGTCAATACGAAGCCGACGAAGCGTGGATCTCGGCGACGTTCGACAAACAGGGCATCAACGGCGACTTCGGCGGCAAGGCCTATGGCGGCTATGTCAGTGGCGGGTTCAGTTTTCTCTTCGACGCCCGCTCCCCATGGATCGGGTGGGTCTATGGCAAGCGCGTCTCACTCCGCCAGCTCACCGATGTCGTCGCGCCCCAGAATTTTCGCATGACCGGCCCCGTCGATTTCCGCGTGCAGATGGACGCCTTCGGGAGCCGGATCGAGCGCGTGAAAGGCGAATTCCGCGCGCTGAAACCCGGCCGCCTCCGCATCAGCAAACTCGACGACCTCCTCGCGAACATCCCCGACACTTGGCCCGCGCTCAAACAAAGCAGCACCCGCATCGCACTCGAAGCGCTCCGGGACTTTGACTACGACACCGCCACCGGCGACGCCTGGTTTGTGCAAGACCAGGGCGTCGCGGAGTTGAGATTGCAAGGACCGCAGGGATCGCGCAACTTCGATGTCGTGCTCCACGCCGACGAATCCCAGGAGGGAAGATGGAAACAAAAACCCTGATCCTCGCTGCTCTCAGCACCCTCGCCCTCGTCGGTTGCGCCGGACCGACGGTGAATCTCGCCACCTCCGAGCCGATCAAGGTCGACATCGCCATGCGGCTCGATGTTTACCAACACACCAAGCAACCGGGCAAAGCGGTGCCCGCCGCTCCGACCAATACCACGCTCGATCCCGAAGTCGCCCGCCGCAATCGCATGGCGGAGATCCAGGAATTCAAAAACCAACGCCTCGTCGGCGAAGGACGCGACGGCCTCCTGGCCGTGCGCGTGGAATCCCCGGGCGATTTCGGTGACTACGTCCGCAAGACCGTTGCCGCCGAAAATGCCGACCGCTCGGCTCTCATGAAATCCCTCTCCGAACGCGAGAAAAGCGCGCTCCCCGACGTTCAGGCCCGCCAGGCCGAACTCTGGCGGAAACGTTCTTTCAAAGACGAATGGATCGAATCCCCCAGCCCCGACGGCACCTGGCAGTGGGTGCAAAAAGAATAGGGATGCTTCGGTTTCCAAAATGCTTTCCCTCCCATTGGGGCCTCGTCTTCGGCCTCGTCACGATGGGCATTTTTCTCACGGTCGGAGACCATTGGCTCAAGGATCTTTCCAGCCCGGTCACCGCCGGACTTTTTCTCCTCTGGATCGTGCCCGCGATCCTCGGCGCGGCCTTCAGTGTCGTGCGCCATGCCGATGCCATCGCCCACCGCCTCGGCGAGCCGTTCGGCACACTCTCCAAGCCGTGGTGGTCGCCGTCCTCTGTGTCGGTGTTTACGCGCGCTTCCTCGGCATACAAACCATGCGCCACCGCGAGTTTTTCTCGCAGGATGTCTTGCAGGAAGACCACATCGAAGCCCCAGCCGGAAGCCTGGCCAAACACCTCGTGCTCCTCATCGTCAGCCTTGTTCCAGTCGTTATTCTCGCCGAGGAACTTGCCGTCGTACTCGATTTCGGCACGCACGAGATGAACCTCCCGCCCGGCCTCGCCGGCCTCCTCGTCGCCGGTCTCATCCTCGCGCCCGAAGGCCTCGGCGGCATTCGCGCCGCCGCCCGAAATCACCTCCAGCGCGCCGTCAACCTCCTCCTCGGTTCCGCCCTCGCCACCATCGCCCTCACCATTCCCGCCGTGCTCCTCGTCGGCGTCCTCACCGGCCGCAGCGTCATTCTCGGCCTCCCCGGCAGCGACTGCCTCCTCCTCGCCGTCGTGCTCGCCCTCTGCATCATCACCTTCGGCCGCGGAAAAACAAACCTCCTCCAAGGCGCCATTCACCTCCTCGTCTTCCTCATGTGGCTCGTCCTCCTCTTCGAAGGCTGACCTCGGAGATCACCACGAGGAGAAAAAGACGCGAAACCTGCGGACCGAGTCCGAAAAACACGCCCCCGAGTAGAAAAAATCGAATCCGGAGTGCCGAAAATCCAACCCGGACTCCTCAAAACCGGGGCCGGAGTGCTGAAAACACGCTCCGGAGTCTAAAAAACACGTAACGGAGTCGTAAAAACACAATCCGCACCACCGCAAATCCACCCCGGAGTCGTTCAATCCAAGGACGGACAGGATTGTTTGAAAAGAGGATAGAATACACGGAATGATGACCAAGCATCCGCCCTCCGATTCTGTGAATCCTGTTCATTGATTCGGCAAAACCGCGACCGTCTCCCACCGCTGCCCTCCGGTTTTATAAATCCTGTGAATCCTGTAAATCCTGTCCAGAAGCCGTTTCCTCACCCACCGCAAAAACTTTTGTTTAACGCTCAAAAAGTCCTTGCGGATTTTTTGGGGAAGTGATTGCTTTTGAGCGCAATACGTCCGGCAGGTGCCAGCGTTGTATCGACACCCGACCGGGCTCCACTCGAGCACAGGAAGACCATGGATACACCACAACCCACCACCAAACCCCGCCGCACGAACAGCCCGCAGAATCGCGTCATTCTCGCCTACGCCACCGACCCCTTCCTCACCACCGCCGACACCAGCTACGCCGCCGGACAAAAAGCCCCCTACACCGAAAAACTCACCAAACGAGGCTACTCCCCCGCCAGACTCCAACAACTCGCCGCCACCATCGACACCCTCACCAACGCCATCTCCGACCAAAACGAAGCCGAAGGCCAGGCCATCAACACCACCGCCACCCGCAACACCGCCTACAAAGTACTCCAATCCTTCATGCGCGAACTCAAAGGCACCTCCAAAGGCGCACTAAGAGGAAAACCCGCGCTGCTGGCTAAGTTGAGGTTTTGAAGGGAACCGATCTCATGATTCTTGTCGGAAAGAGGAGTTCGGAATTTGAAGAAACGCCAACCCGGATGCCAAGTCACGCGTCAAAGTGTCCCTTCGTGTTAGGTTTATTGAAATAGCATTACAATCCTAAATCAATAAATTCGCGCATCATTCTATATTACGTTCGGAACAAAAATATGGCGCGCGCAAGTGAGATTGAAGAGTGTCGAAA
>CAZEYT010000008.1:0-55458 GCA_964516295.1 uncultured Chthoniobacterales bacterium
AGCAAACACTTTTTCGAAAACTTAATGGTCTTGGTATCTTAAAGAGAGGATATCACTCCACGGGACGGGCGATCAAAAGAAACCCAACGCGTGATGCCCGCTGCGATTGTACCCCATCATCAAACCTGCTATCGACTGCACGCATAATCGAGCCATCCGCCCTTTGGATTACCCTCCTTGTTTTCCCCGGCTTGATTATTCTGACCGTCCTTTTCCTCCTCGCTCCTTGCGTCCGGAAAATCCAACCCGGTCGGGCTCGGTTTTGGCGTCCTTCAGATGGCCTTCCATGAGCATTTGACCGAACGCCAACTCGCCCTCCGAGCCAAACAAGACGTCATCGAATTCGAACTCACCGAAATGCTCGCCAACGAAAAGCCATTCCTCGACCGCTTCCAACAACTCCCCGCTCAACACCACCCCGAGCCGCTGCCGTCAGAATCTCGAAGGTGAAATCTCAGCCGCCCAGACTCACAAACGCCACGATCTCGTCTTTGTGGAAAGTTTTCGTCCCGATGCGAAGATAAAGATGGGCGTCGGGATTCGCTGGAAGAAAAAGCGTTTCCGCCTGAAGGCAGAGCAATCCCTCCAAGGACGGGCCGCTCGAAAAGTCCACCCGCACTCGCTGCCCGAGTGGAATGCGATTCTGCCGCGCCAACGCCTCGATCACCTCCCGGCGCGAAACCCGCCGTGGCTCAAGCCCGTTACTTCCCGTCGGCTGAGCGGAAAATCAAACTCCCACTGGGCGTTCATGGTTCGTCAAGCCTACGCATGACGAAAACATTCAGACAATCCCGACTTCCCGACTTTCCACAACCGATTCCGCCAGGCAAGAATGCGCCATGTCACCCGCTGTTCCCGCGTTTCTTCTGCCTCTCGTCAAATTCACCCCCTGCTTTCAACTCGGTGCCGTTCGTGAAGCCCTTGCCCGTCGCGAAGAGTCCGTCCCCCACCTCATCGCCGCGCTCGATTGGGCAACCGACCATCCGGAGGAGGCCTTGGATTCGGATTTCATGCTTCACACCTATGCCCTGCACATCCTTGGCGAACTCCGCGAACCCACCGCCCTGCCTGCCGTACTCCGCCACTTTCAAAGTCCGAAGGCCGATGATCTCGTCGGCGACGATCTCGCCGCCGACGGCCCGGGAATCCTTGCGGCGCTGGCCGGTCGGAACCTCGAACCAATCGATCCACTCATCACAAACCGCAAAGCCGACGGGTTTGCACGCGGAGCCGGACTCCGGGCTCTCGGCATCGCCACCCTCAATGGAACGCTCACCCGCGATGATCTCGCCGCGCACATCGACCGCCTGCTTCCCATCTTGAAGGGAGACAACCCTGGATACCACTGGGACGCGCTCGCCTCGCTCATCGCCGACTTCCGCCTCCCGTCCTTTCGCCCCACCCTCCGCGACTTCTTCCACAAGGGACTGTGCGACCCCATGTTTTGCCCGCTGGCCGACCTCGAACGGCAAATCCTCCGCCCGTTCGACCCGGAGTCATACGAGATGCGCCGCGAGTATCGTCCCTACGGCGGAGCTGTCGCCTCGATGCAAGACTGGCATTGCTTCCAACCCGATCCCGACGACATCCCCGGATGGAAACGTCCCCGCGAGATCACCTCCCACACCGCCACGCCCTCCGCCTCCTTCGCCTTCTTCCCACCCGCCCTCGACGAGGTCGAAGGCGACTTCGCAGAAGATCCTGCTCTCCCACTCCCCAAAACCGGCCGCAACGACCCCTGCCCCTGCGGAAGTGGCAAGAAATTCAAAAAATGCTGCGGAACGCTTTTGTAGGATAAGGGCACCAAATGCTCAGCAATCCGGTTACCCGATTGAACGGTGGGAAAAACTCACGGAGGCCGGTTTTTCTGTGGAGCGATGTTCTTCGAAATTTCCCGGAAACCAGGCTGGATTTTAACCGGTTGCATGACATGATCCCCGTCATGGGAAAACTCATCGTCGTCATGGTTTTTGTGCTGGCTCTTGGGGGCGTGTGGGCGGACGGGTCGGATGCCAGCGAGTGGTCGCCGGAAAAGACGCGGTTAGTGGTGATCAGTCTGGCCCGGTTTGCCGGCGAGAAGGACGGGGCGACATCGTTCTCGATTCCGGACCGGCTGGATGACCCGTTGGTGGCACTTTTTATCGAGCGTGGTGTGCCGGAAGATCAGATTCTTTATCTCAAGGACGAGGAGGCCACGAAGGAGGCGGTCATGGAGAAGTTCCCCGCGTTTTTGAATGAGAGCACGCCGGATGAGACGCTGATTTTTTACTACAGCAGTCATGGGGGCTATGATCCGGAGACGGGGGCGCACACCTTTTCGACGTATGATGGCAAGATTCCGATCGGGTGGTTTGTGGGGAATATCGAGGGGCGGTTTGAGGGGACGGAGGCAATGTTGTTTTCGGACTGTTGTTTTTCCGGGGGATTGGTCGAGCTTGCGAAGGTGCGCACGGAGACGCCGATCGGCTTCGGGGCGTTGAGCACGACGGGCTCTGCAAATCTGGGCTATAGCGGATGGCGGTTTACGGACGTGCTGATGCGCGCGTGGTCGGGCGATGTGGCCATGGATTTCGACGAGAGTGGGGCGGTCAGCTTTGCGGAGTTGTGTGTCTTTGCGGAGCGCTACATGGCGTTTGTCGCGGAAGGCAAACCGCTTTATGCGAGCACGGGAGATTTTGACGGTGAGCTCGTTCTTTCAAAAACCGACCGTCCGGCCAAGGAGGGAATCGGCGGGCTCATCGAAGCCAGGGAGGGCGACAAATGGTACAAAGCGGAGATCGTCGATGTGAAACTCCGCGGGGACGAGACCTCGCAGGTGCGGGTGCATTTCACGGACAAAAACCGCTACGCCAAACGCGCGTGGGTCACACTCGACGACATCCGCGAGTATGAATACCCCACGTATGAAAAAGGCGAGGAGGTCGAGATTCGCAATGCGGATGGGAAGTGGCTGCCGGGAACGGTGATCGACGTTTTTGAGAACATGCACGAGTGCAGCTACGAGGGAAAATCGGTCCTCTACAATGAGTGGATGTCTCCGGCGCGGATTCGGCCGCGGAGCTGAAAACGGGCGGCTTGTTTTTTGATTTCCGAGGCGCGGGGAATCCTGTCTGAATCCCCGGATTCGTCATGATCAAATTGCAGGCCTGTCGCTCGAAAAGGGAGTATCAACAGTTTGAACACGTTGCCGAGGATCTGCACGGAGCAGATGCCGCGTTTGTTCCGCCATTTCCGGGCTCGGTCGCGAAGTTTCTGGATCCGGCGTGTCCATTTCAAAAACGTCATGGTGAGGTCCATGGGTTTATTGCCCGTCGGGACGGTCGAGCGGTGGGTCGCATCGCCGCCATCATCAATCATACGCACAATCAACGCTACAACGACCGCACGGGCTTCTTTGGATTTTTCGAGTGCGAGAACGATCCCCCGACCGCGGCGGCATTGCTGGGTGCGGCAGCGGAGCTTCTGCGGGACCGGGGGCTCCAGACGGTGCGCGGTCCCTACAATCCGAGCATCAACGATGAGTGCGGGCTTTTGGTCGAGGGACATCACATCCGGCCATTCATGGGGCTGACATGGAATCCGGCATTCTATGAGTCGCTTCTGACGTCGTGGGGTTTGGTGGGCGTGCGGGAGCTTTACGGGTATGAGTTGCCGCTGCACCGGCTGGAGCCACCCGAGCGGCTGCGGCGCATCGTGGAGCGGGCGGCCAAGCGGTCCGGCATCATCCTGCGGCCGATCAAGCTCGACCGGATCGCCAAAGAAATGGAGATCGTGCAGGAGATCTACAACGACACGCTGGAGCGGAACTGGGGATTCACGCCGATATCGATGGACGACCTTCTCAGCGCGGCGGATGACATGCGGCAGATCGCGGATCCGAAAATGATTCTCATTGCGGAGATGAACGGTGAGAACGCCGGCGTGGCCGTTTCGCTGCCAAATATCAATGAGTTTCTGGCCCGGACCAAAACGACCCCGCGTCCTCTTCGTTGGCTGCACATGGCGTGGCTGGTGAAGACGCGGCGTCCGAGCTCGGCCCGGCAGGTGATTTATGGGATCTCGCCGCGATTCCGCGACAAGGGCGGGCTGCACGCGTGGCTTCTGCACGAGCAATTCTGCAAGGCGAAGGAGGGGTATCACGACGCCGAGCTCGGGTGGATTGAAGAGACAAACACCGAGATCGCCTCGAATGCCACGATGATCGGCGGCATCCGCCACAAGACATGGCGCCTTTACGAACGCTCCCTATGAAAACGCTCCTTGTTACCGGTGCCACCGGTTTTGTCGGAAGAAACCTCGTGCTTCGGGCCTTGGGTGATGGCTTTCGTGTGCTGGCACCGGTACGCGATGCCAGGAAGCTCCGGCGGCAACTGGAGCGCGAAGGGGCGGACGTGACAAACGTCGTACCGCTGCCCTGCGAGCCCGCGGAATGGGACGAAACGGCCCCGGATGTCGCGGTGCTTTCCGCGGGCGTTCTTTTTGCCCGGAACCGGGACGAATATTTTGAGACAAATGTGGAGTGGACTCACCGGATTCTCTCCGCGCTCCCGCTGTCGTGCCGGGTCATCGTGCTCTCGTCCCAGTCCGCCGGCGGACCGACCCCGGATGGCGTCGCGCGGCGCGCCGAGGAAACGCCCGACACGCCGATCACCTGGTATGGGGAATCGAAGCTCGCGCTGGAGACTGCCCTGCGGCGGGACTTTTCCGGGCGGAACCTTACCGTCCTTCGACCGCCGATGATCTTGGGAGCGCGCGACAGTGCCACGCTTCCGCTTTTCAAAATGGCCGCGGGCCCGATTCGCACGAAGCCCGGTCTTCGCGACAAGACCTACAGTTTCCTGGCGGTGGAGGATGTCGTCGGAGCGATCTTTGCCGCGTTGGCAGCCGGAGGTTTTGGGCCGTATTACATTTGCCGCGAAACACCCATCACCGATGTCGAGCTGATCGAGACCGCGGCGCGGGTGACCGGGTCGAACGGCGTGACGCTCCGGGTGCCGCAGCCGGTAATTCGCGCGGTTGCTGCCTTGGTGGATGCGGTCCCGGCCTTTCGGGAAGCCACTCCAAGTCTGACCCGCGACCGGGCCCGGGAGATCTGGCCCTGGCGCTGGGTGGTTGATGGCTCGGCTTTTGAGCAGGCGACCGGATGGAAGCCGCAGATCGGGCTGGAGCAGGCCCTGCGTGAGGCGTGGGAATTCTACCGGCGCGAAGGCCAATTGTAGCCTCGCCAACCGGCCGAACATCTGCTCTCTTGCCGCCATGAGCTCGACCCAGATCACCACTCTCTTCCTCGACATCGGCGGCGTTCTCCTCACCAACGGCTGGGACACAGCTCTTCGCAAAAAAACGGCCGCGCACTTCGGGGTCGACTATGACGAGCTGGATCACCGTCATCGCGTGACTTACGACACTTATGAAGAAGGCAAGATGTCGCTCGAGACCTACCTCCGGCAGATCATCTTTTTCGAGCCCCGGCTTTTCGCCCCGGCGGATGTCACGAAATTCATTTTGGAAGAAGCCAAGCCGTACCAGGACACCATCGACCTCGTGTGCCGGCTGAAGGCGGTGTACGGCCTTCGCATCGCCGTGGTGAGCAATGAGGGTCGCGAGATCGCCGAGGATCGGATCGCTCGATTCCATCTGAAAAAGTTTGTCGACTTCTTCGTCGTCTCGGCCTTTGTCCATTTCCGCAAACCTGATCTCGACATCTACCATCTCGCTCTCGATGTCGCGCAGGTCGAACCCGGTGAGGTCGCTTACATCGAAGACCGCCCGCTCCTTTGCGAAGTGGCGTCCTCGATCGGCATCAATGCCGTGTTGAATCGCGACGCGGGCGAGACCCGTCAACTTCTGGCCGAGCTGGGTCTCGTCCTCTAAAGCGCTCAGCCGATCAGTTCCTCCAACTCGCCCACGCGGCGCTCGAAGAGGGCCAGCGCGGATTCGATGGGTGCCGGGCTGTCCATATTGACCCCGGCCGCCGCAAGCGTCTCGATCGGAAACCGGCTTCCGCCACTGCGGAGGAAGCCGAGGTAATTGGTCGCGTCGCCGGACTCCAAGACCTGCCCCGCGAGCGCGACCGCGGCGGAAAGGCCGGTGGCGTATTTGTAAACATAGAACGCATTGTAAAAATGCGGAATGCGGAGGCATTCAAGCTCAAGCTCGGCGTCGATGGAAAAGTCGGGACCGAAGTAGTTGTCCAAGAGGCGGCGGTAAATGCGTTTGAAAGCATCGAGAGTGAGCGCCTCCCCGGCCTCTTCCGCAGCGTGGATGTCGCGCTCGAACTCGGCGAACATCGTTTGCCGGAATAGCGTCCCGCGGAGATCGTCAATCTGGCGGTTGATGATAAACGCCCGCATGGCCGGTTCGGTGGAAACCTTGAGAAGATGCTCGGTGAGGAGGACCTCATTGAAGGTCGACGCGACCTCGGCAAGGAAGATCGGATAGTGGTAATTCTGAAAAAGCTGGGTCCGCTGCGAATACCACGTGTGCATCGAATGCCCGGCCTCGTGCGCGAGCGTGTAAACGTCCGAAAAGACATCCGACTTGTAATTCATCATGATGTAAGGCGGGCTGGTGAACGTGCCGTAAGAGAACGCACCGCTGCGCTTGCCTTTGTTTTCGTAACGGTCGCACCAACGGCCCGCGGTGAGTCCGTGACGGAGCGTTTGCACATAGTCGCCACCGAGCGGCTCCAGGGCCGCCAGGACTTTCTCAACCGCCTCGTCCCACGATACGTCCGTTTTCACCTCCCCCACCATTGGCACGTAGGTGTCGTAGTGATGAATCTCCGAGAGCCCCAGCACGCGGCGGCGCAGGGCAAAATAGCGGAAGAGCGAGCCCAGTTTGCCGCGCACGGTGGACACGAGGTTGTCATAAACCGCCACCGGCACATGATCCGGGAAGAGGGCAGCTTCGCGGGCGGAAGGATAGCTCCTCGCCCGGGCGTGAAAAACATCCGCCCGCACGGAGTTGGCGAGGCTCGAGGCAAGGGTGAATTGGTGATCCTGGAACTCGCTGTAGAATTGGTGAAACGCCGCCTTGCGAACCGCGGGATCGCGTTGTTGAAGGAAGGAGGAAAAGGAACTCTGCGTCAGTTCGCGCTCGCGCCCGTCGCCATCACGAAGACTGCCGAATTTCATGTCGACATTCGTGAGCTGCGAGAAGGTTTCGCTGTGACCATAGAGCGCCGACGAGGCAAGCGCGAGGAGGCGTTCTTCCGAAGCGCTCAGCGTGTGCGGCCGCAGGCGGCGGAGTTTTTTCAGCGAGATCGCCCAATCGGCCAGCAGCGGATCTTCGAGAGCTGCTTGAAAGGCCTCATCGGGAATGGCCTGAATTTCCGGGGCGATGAAAGAAAATGTCCCGCCCAGTTGGACGAGCACGCTTTGGAGGCGCGCCTCGCGGCCGAGGGCAGCGGCATCCGCGCTGTCTTCGGTGACGCGCAGGGCGGCGAATTGATTAAGCTGCTCCACGCGTTGCTCGACGGATTTTTCGAATTCGAGACATTCGAGGAGAATCGCGGCGGATTCGCCCAAGCGGCCCCGGAAACGCTCAACCCCAGGAAATTCCTCCTGGAGCTTTTTGAAGTCGGATTCCCACGCTGCATCGTCGGAGTAAAGCGGGGTGAGATCCCAAGTATGTTCGGCAGGCACTTCGCTGCGGGTCGGCGTGCGGGTCGGGGCGCTGATGTCACTCATGGGCAGGGACCTTAGCCGCAGTCCGCCACCCGTGCCACGGAAAACCGGCAGCGGCTTTTCTTTGCATCCGGCAAACCTTGAGAGTAGGCTCAAAACCATGGATGCCGCCGACGCATTGCAGGACGACATGGAGCTGATCCGGAAAATCGGCATGGGCGACCGTGCCAGCTTTGAGGATTTTTATCGGCGCTATTCCGGGCTCGTTTATTCGACCGCCTACCGCGTTCTCAACAACCAGACCGATGCGGAGGATGTCACGCAGGACGTGATGTTCATGATCTGGGAAAAATCCCCAATGTATGACCCCGCTCGCGGCAAGCCGATTACGTGGGCAGTGACCATGACCCGCAACAAAGCCATCGACCGCCTCCGCTCCGTGCAACGTCGGTTTCGTTTACAGGATGAAGTGGAGAAAGAGGCCAACCCGGAAGATTTCATTCACGAACGTCGGCCGGTTGACGAACTTGACGCCATGGAAAAAGGCAACATCGTTCGCACGGCGGTCATGAAGCTGAGCAAGGAACAACGCGAAGTGATCGAAATGGCGTATTTCGGCGGCCTGACCCAGCAGGAAATCGCCGCCAAGCTTCGCGAACCACTCGGCACGGTGAAGGCTCGCATCCGTCGCGGCATGCTCCGCCTGAAGAAAATGGTCGGCACAGCTCTCTGAACACGGCAGCTTTGGCACTGGTCGGAGCAACAAAGCCGTCCGACCGGTTTTCTTCGCCTTGGAACAAGGCACTTTGACCACCTCCCACGACGGATCGCGATCAGCTATCTCGACGGAGACTTTCCTGGAAGCGTGATAAGAACGACGCAGGATCCTCCTTAGCCTGTCTCTTGACTGAATCTACTCGGAAAAACGGTTTTTTGGTTATCGGTTAAATCCAACGGACTGTCGGTAAATTCCAGAATCGTTCCCTCCTGCCGCTGGAAGATTGCAGATGCTGTCCGAGGAAGACGATCCAGGCCAGGATCTGGACGCCAGTCAAGACGACGACTGACTTTGCCCGACGACGATCTCCGAACCGTCGAGCCACTTGCAGTAGGTCTTGACCAAGACATTCGACGTCTCGGTAAGACGCAACTGGATCTGATCCAGGTATTGGTGGAGGCCGGTGGCGAAGACGGCCTCGATCGTTGTGTAATCGAGATTCGAGCGAAGCATGCCGGCGAGGCGCTCCGCTTCATTGCTAAAGTGGCCGCGCTCGCACCCCGAAATGCTGTGCAGCGCACGGTCGAGAGCATCCACGCAAAATCGAATCGAGCGCGGGAACGTGTCGTGCAGGATGAGAAATTCTGCGACCTGCCAGCCCGTGACTTGGCCCCGCGAAATCTTGAGGAACGCTTCCATCGCACTGCAGGAACGGAGGACGGCCATCCACTGCGTGATATCGACGGCTCCCCCCACCTGCTCCCCGCTCGGGAGGAGGATGTGATACTTGATGTCGAGCACGCGGGAGGTCGAGTCGGCCCGTTCAAGAAACTTCCCGGCCTGCAGGAACTGCCAGCCTTCGCCGTGGGTCATTGTGGCATCCGTGATGCCTTGGAACGAGTGAAGGCTGTCGACGAGTTGACGGTAAAAATCGATCGGACTCTCAATGAACGCCGCGCGCGCCGCCTGGCTGTGGAGATAGAGGTAGAGCCGGTTGAGCTGCTCCCACATTTCGCTCGAGATCTGCTCGCGCACGGTGCGGGCATTTTCGCGAGCCACGGAAACCGAGGAGAGGATGGAGTTGGGATTCCGCTTCTCAAACGTCACATAAGCCATGACCGCATCGGCGGAAATGGTCTGGTAAATTTCGGTGAAGAGCTCCTGATCCTCCAGAGTCGCGAGGATGGGTAGCCAGTGCGCCTGCGCGGTGGCTCCATTCTGATCCTCGAAATCCAAGAGCAGCTGGATGTTCACGTCCAGAACGCGGGCGCTCGTTTCCGCACGCTCCATGTAGCGGCTCAACCAAAAACACGCATCTGCCACGCGACTCAACATACGTCGTCCCCCTCGTCCAAAATCCAAGTATCCTTGCTCCCGCCGCCTTGCGATGAATTGACGACCAGCGATCCTTTTCGCATGGCAACGCGGGTGAGACCGCCGGGAATGATGACCGTTTTTTCGCCGGACAGAATGTAGGGCCGAAGGTCGATATGCCGCCCTTCGACAGCTCCGTCGCAGTAGCAGGGCGAGCGTGAAAGCTGAACGACCGGCTGGGCAACATAGCCGCGCGGATCGGCTATGATTGCCTGACGGAATTTTTCAATGACCTCCTTCGTCGCGTGAGGCCCGATCATCATTCCGTAGCCACCGCTCTCATTCGCAGCCTTCACCACCAACTCGGGAAGGTGGTCGAGGATGTAGCGACGGTCGGTATCGACCGCGGAGAGATACGTTTCCACATTCGGGAGGATCGGGTCTTCACCAAGGTAGAATTTGATCATCGCCGGAACGTGATAGTAAGTGACTTTGTCGTCGGCGACACCGGTTCCGAGAGCATTGGCGAGGTTCACATTTCCGGCGCGATAAGCCTCGACGATGCCCGGCACGCCAAGCACGGAATCTTTTCGAAAGACCGTGGGATCGAGAAAATCGTCATCGATGCGGCGGTAAATGACATCGACCGGTTTGAGCCCCTTGGTCGTCTTCATGAAGACCTTGGAGTTCTCCACCACCAGATCCTGCCCGACCACAATTTCGATGCCCATTGAGCGGGCGAGGAACGAGTGTTCGAAGTAGGCGGAATTATAAATGCCGGGCGAAAGAACGACGACGGTGGGGTCCGGGTTACCGTTCGGAGCGACGTGGCGGAGAGCGGCAAGAAGTTCCTGCGGGTAGCGGTCCACCGGGCGCACACCGTAGCGGCTGAAAAGCTTGGGGAAAACGCGCTTCATGGCCTGGCGGTTCTCCAGCAAGTAGGAAACCCCCGAGGGACACCGGCCATTGTCCTCGAGCACCATATATCGCCCATCGGCCCCGCGGATCAGATCCGTGCCGCAGATGTGGATGTAGATATTTTTCGGAACATCAAACCCAACTAGTTCCGGCCGGAAGTGCTTGGCGCTGCGGATGATTTCTTCCGGGATGATTCCCTCCCGCACAATGCGCTGGTCGTGGTAGATGTCGTGGAGAAAGAGATTCAGCGCGGTGAGCCGCTGGACGAGTCCGCGCTCGATTTGCTCCCACTCGGCCGCCGGGATGATGCGCGGGATGAGGTCGAAGGGCATGATGCGCTCCGTGCCTTCGTCGCCACTGTAAACCGTAAAGGTGATGCCTTGGTTGAGGTAGGATTTTTCGGCAAGGAGACGCTTGCGGTCAAATTCCGCCGGTTCCATTTCCGAGAAGCGTTGGAGGAGGAGTTCGTAGTGCGGACGAACGGAGCCGTCCGGCCCGAACATCTCGTCAAAAAATCCACCCGATTCGTATTGTTCGAAGAGTCCCTGCATCCAGTGGCGCAACGTCGCAAAGAGCGGCGAGGATGAAAAGAGGAAAATCGATCAGGCCTCGCGGGCCTTGATCGGATCGGTCTCCAGCGGGTGAGAACGTCCGCCGAATTTCGGATAGACGAAGCGCGCCGAGATGGAATTTCCACGGGTGATGCCGCGTGCGGTTGAAACGCCGTGCTCGCGCAAAAACACCAGAGACGCCTGAAGGAGAGCGGAACCGAGACCGCGGTTGCGATACTCGTGCAAAACGCACGGGCCGGTCACCAGATGATTCGACGCTTCAATGGCAACGTCCATATGCGACGTCCCGATAATCCGCGCCCCATGGAGAAGCACCACACATGGCGGCTCGGCGGCCTCGAAGGCGGTGCCGATCAATGTGCCGAATTTCTCGGTAAGCGCACGGGTCACGTCGCCCCACGCCGGGTCCATGGAAAACGCGCTGAGAACGGCTTTTTTGACCACTTCCTCATCGTCCTTGCGGGCGGGACGGATCGACAGCGGTGATAGCGCCTCGCCGACTTCGGATACGCCGGACGTCTTCCACTCAAAACTCAACCAGGAAATCATGAAACCTCGACGGTTGTAAAACCGGTCAGGAAACCCCCTGGTCGTCGCGGCTGACCCACCAGACGCATCCGAGGATCAACAACGAGAGAATAGAGAAGGCCGAGAGTGTGAGCATAGATTGCGCGCCGCGGAATCCCAAGTTTTTGACATGGAGTCAACAACAAATCGCGCCAAGGTGCGCCTTTCACGGCAGTCGAACGCCGAAAAAATCCAGAAAAACTCCGCGATAAACATCGCGTTTGATCGGCGGCACCCAGGCGATTCGAAAATCGCGGGGATCGATCCAACGGAATGCGCGGAATTCTTTTTGATCGAGATGGAACTCGTGATCGGGCCCGCCGAGAAACTCCGCGAGAAAGTAAGTCTGTTCCTGCCCGTCGCATCCTTCTTTGCGAAAACCGGGCCGGAACTCGTAACGGTAGGGACCTTTGTAACTCAGAATGCGATAATCCTCCGGTCCGAGCGAAATCTCCTCGCTAACCTCCCGGCGCAGGGCCTGCACGGCGGTTTCGCCGGGTTGGACGCCACCCTGCGGAAACTGCCAGCCACTGGCAAAATCGCACCGCTCACAGACGAGGATTTGCCCGCCGGATCGCGTGAGAATCAGAGCCACATTGGGACGGTATCGCAACATCAGGATTCGACCCTACACGAAAGTCGTGCCCGAGACCAACTGGAAGCTTGTCAGCGCCGCTGCCGCGGGGGTGAATGGCAGGGTGACTCGTCTCCTCTATCTTTGGGTCGTCGCCAGCTTGGGTCTCGGCGGCGGTCGCCTCGCGGCTCAAACTCCCTCCCCCACCCCCGATGGTGCCCCGACGAATCGGGGCGTGTGGCGGGCCGAGTTGCCCGGCGGGACTTACATCGTCTCGCTCGGGTCCATTACGTCTTTGAGCATGCATGAATACGTGGTGGACGGTGCCGCGCGGGTCACCGAAGTCAGCATCGATACCGTCGGCTCGGTGCAGGCCCGCTTTTATTTTCTCGAGCCAAACGTCCCTCAAGCCCCCGGCGGCATCGGGCAATCGACGATCAATTTTGTGCAGGAGAAACTCACCGAGGGGGCTGAGCGGAGCGGGACGGACGCTTGGAAAAAGGTCGTGAAGAAATATCCCGAGGCCACGCATGCGCACACCGTGGAATACCGCCTCGACTCCAAGGAATCTCTCACCGCGCTTTTCAAAAATGCCGAAACCGCCTGGCTGCGCGGACGGGGGGATACATTCAAGCCTTGAACGACACCGAAAGTCCGGCGAAGGTTCCGCCTCGTCAACCGCCTTACGTTTTGTCCAGCAAACACAAACCCACTCATGAATGCGGCGTCTTCGCCGTCTTCGGACACCCGGACGCCGCCCTTCTCACCTACTACGGCCTGTTTGCGCTACAGCACCGCGGACAGGAAAGCGCGGGCATCGTTTCCGCAAAGGGATCCGAGCGAGCCTTCCAAGCGCACAAAGGCATGGGGCTGGTCGCCCAGGTTTTTCCGATGGACGAGCTCGATCGCCTTGCCGGCACGCGTGCCATCGGACACGTCCGTTACTCGACAACCGGATCGAGCACCCGAAAAAACGCGCAGCCGTTTGTGGTCGACACCGCCCGGGGTCAACTGGCCATCGCGCACAATGGAAATCTCGTCAACGCTGCCTCGCTGCGGTCCGAATTGGAGGCCCGCGGCTCGATTTTCCAAACCACTGTCGACAGCGAGATCGTTCTGCATCTTCTCGCACAACCTCACGGGGCCGGCGGCGGCCTGGCCGCGCTCCGGCGGTTGGAGGGCGCTTTTTCCATCGTGCTCATGGGCGAACGCGAGATCATCGGATTCCGCGATCCGCACGGCTTCCGGCCGCTTTGCATCGGAAAGGTCGACGGGGCCTATGTTCTCGCCTCGGAAAGCTGCGCCTTTGATCTCATCCATGCAGAATTCATCCGCGACGTCGAGCCCGGCGAGGTTGTCATCATCGACAACAACGGCCTCCGTAGCGAATGGCCGTTCAAAAAAGGCCGCAGCGCCTTTTGCATTTTCGAATACGTATACTTTGCGCGACCGGACAGCAATGTCGGTGGCGTGAATGTGAGCAAGGTTCGCGTGGAGATGGGCCGCGAACTCGCCCGGCGGCATCCGGTCGAGGCCGATCTCGTGGTGCCCGTCCCCGACTCCGGCATCTATGCCGCGCTGGGGTTTTCGGAGGAACTCGGCATTCCCTACTACCCGGCCTTTGTCCGCAACCACTACATCGGCCGGACGTTTATCCAGCCGACTCAGCTCATCCGTGACTTCAATGTCCGCGTGAAGCTCAACCTCATCCGCGAGGCGGTCGAAGGCAAGCGTGTGGTGGTGGTGGATGATTCCATCGTCCGCGGCACGACCGCCCGAACCCGCGTGGTGAACCTCCGCGAGAATGGCGCGAAAGAAGTTCATATGCGGATCAGTTGTCCACCGCACAAATATGCGTGTTTTTACGGCATCGATTTTCCCGATCCCGAAAAACTCATCGCCAACCAATGCACCGATGAGGAAATCTGCAAATACCTCGGCGCGGACTCGATTGGGTACTTGGACGTCGATGGAATGGTACGGGCCACCGGGCAGGAAGAGAACCGCTTTTGCATGGCCTGTTTCAACGGCGACTACCCGGTGCCGTTCGACGCCAGCTTCGACAAATTGATCATGGAAAAACGCCGCGAGACCGCGCGTCTCCTCGAATCGGCCGATCACCGACTTTTGTAATGACCAAGAAAAAGCAAAAAGCCTACGCCGCAGCGGGCGTGGATGTTGACCTCGGCAACCGCGTCAAAAAAGGCATTCATCAACTCGTTCAATCCACCCACGGCCCGGAGGTCCTTGGAAAAATCGGGGGCTTCGGGGGACTCTTCCGTCCCGACTTTCGCGGCCTGCGCGAGCCGGTGCTGGTCTCGAGCGTCGATGGCGTCGGCACGAAACTCAAAATCGCCTTCGCGACCGGCCGCCACGACACGATCGGGCAGGATTTGGTGAACCACTGCATCAACGACATCGCCGTCATTGGCGCACGGCCCCTGTTTTTTCTCGATTACATCGCGGGCGAACGCCTTGATCCCGCGGTCTTTCGCGAAGTCCTGCGCGGCTTTTCGAAGGCTTGCCGCGTCGGCGGTTGCGCGTTGATCGGCGGCGAAACCGCACAGATGCCCGGCATGTATCGGCCAGAGGAATACGATGTCGCGGGGACAATCGTCGGAGTGGTCGACCGTCCGCGCCTGCTCGACGGATCAAAAATCCGTCCGGGTGACGCACTCATCGGCCTCAAGGGCAACGGTCTGCACACGAACGGCTACTCGCTCGCTCGCAAGGTCCTGCTGGAAAAAATGGGACTCTCGCTGGCAAAGCCCGCCCCGGGCATGAAGAATCCGCTCGGCCAGGAATTGCTCCGCGTGCATCCAAACTATCAACCGCTCATGGGATCACTCCCGCAGGGCCTCCTGCGCGGTGCCGCCCACATCACCGGCGGCGGGCTTCTGGACAACCTGCCGCGGGTTCTCCCCGTCGGTTGCCGCGCGCAGATCGACAAGACCTCGTGGAAGATCCCGCCTATCTTTGATCTCATCCGCTACGGTGGCGACGTGTCCGAGATGGAGATGTATCAGGTTTTCAATATGGGCATCGGCATGGTGCTCGTCGTCCCCAAGGCCCGGACGGAAGAAGCCCTCGGTCTCACACGCGGAATTCGCATCGGCACGATTGTCGAGGGACCGCAGGACGTCGTTATCGTCTGATGAAAGAGTTTCCCCATCGCCGGCGATTGTGCTAAGGCGGGGAATCCCTGTGAAACTCTGGAATCGAAAACCCGCTCTGGGACTCGGCATTGGCGTCGGTCTCCTGGGAGCTGTTGCGCTCGCTGTCCGCTACGGCCTGCGGCGCGCGGCGCGGGAACCCATCCCCGACAATATCTCGCCGGCGATCTTCGCCACCCGCGTCGCGCAGACGCGGCATGGGGAAATGATTTATCACGTCTCAGGAGCGGGCTCCCCCCTTGTCTTCCTGCACGGGATTTTTCTGGGGGCATCTTCCTACGAGTGGTCAAAGATCTACCCGCGCTTTGCCGCGAAGCATGAGGTGATCGTACCCGATCTCATCGGTTTCGGCGAATCGGAGCGTCCGTCCACGACAATGGATGCGACCGATTACGCCGCGAGCCTCGCGGATTTCCTGCACGAAGCGAGTCCGGGCGAACGCCCGGTCGTCATTGCCAGCGGCCTCACCGCGGGGATTGCTTTGCTCCTCGCCGCCATGCACCCGGAGAGCGTCTCGCGGCTCATTCTGCTTCTGCCGACCGGGCTCCGCGAGTCGGGCAACTGGCGCGCGATGGGCATGCAGGCGCTCAGCGGCATGCCGGGAATCAATCGCTTTGTCTATCGCAACTACCTTGCGCGCACCTCGTTCATCCGCGGCTGGCTCTCGCGATTCGCGCTGTCGGATCCGACCCGCCTCACCGACGAGATGGTTCACATCCTCTCCACCTGTGCGCATCAATATGGGGCCGAGCACGCGATTTTGGGATTCCTTCGCGGACGGCTGGCGTTTGACATCGAGGAGCGCCTCACCGATGTCGCCGTTCCGGTCGATATCCTCTGGCCCGAAAAGGCGTCCGGGTTTTCTCCGGAAAGCGGGGCCTCGCTCTGCCGCAAACTCGCGCGCTCCGGCTTCGAAATCGTGCCCGATGCCGGTGTTCTCGCCGCGTTGGAAGTTCCCGATCCACTCACTGCGACGATTGAGCGCCTCCTCGACGCGCGCCTGCACCCGGTGCCGTGAAATTTCTCACACTTTCTTTGTCTTTGTCCGGGCCGGTGTGCTAAGAGCCTGAAGATTCCCGAGTGAACGTTTCCGACCTCCGCGAGATTCTCCAGTATGTGCCCCGTTTTCGGGAGCGCATTTTTGTGGTCGCGATTGACGGTGAAGTCGCCGCTTCTGAAAATTTTTCTAACGTTCTTCTGGACGTCGCCGTCCTGCGTTCGCTGAGCGTGAAGGTGGTGTTGGTCCACGGAGCGAGCCATCAGATCGAGTCCCTGGCCCGCTCGCGCGGTGTGAAGATTTCCGACTCCGACGGGATCGGGGTCACCGACGCTGAAACGCTCCAGCTCAGCATTGACGCCGCAATTCGCCTCACGAACGAGATCATGGAAGGCCTGTCCTCCGTGGATCTTCGGGCCGCTTACATCAACGCCCTCATTGCGCACCCCGCCGGCATTCTCAGTGGGGTGGACCAACAATACACCGGCAAGGTCGAGCGCGTGGACGTGAAAGCACTGAAGCTTCTGCTCGAAGAGGGAATCATTCCCGTGGTCCCGCCGCTGGGTTTCGACGGCGAGGGGCGCACGTATCGCGTGAACTCGGATGCCATTGCCGTCGAGATTGCCGAGGAACTTTCCGCCGCGAAGATTCTTTATCTGGCCCCGAGTGCAGCCTTTGCCGCCTCCGCCACGCTCCCCCGGCAGCTCTCCGTCCCGGAGACTCAGGAACTCCTCAAAAAGCGGCGGACGGAGTTTTCTCCCGGGATCGTCTCCAAGCTCGAAAACAGCGCGCGCGCCTGCGTGCAGGGCGTCCCGCGTGTTCACCTGCTCGATGGCGGTGTGAACGAAGCCTTGCTCAACGAGGTTTTCAGCCACGACGGCATCGGGACCATGGTTTATTCGAACGAATACCAGCAGATCCGGCGCATTTTCAAAAAGGATGTCCGCTCGGTCATGTCGCTGATCCGTCAATCCGTGCGCAACGAAGAGCTCGTCCGCCGCACGCGGGCCGAGATTCTCGACCATTTGGAAGATTACTGGCTGCTGGAGATCGACCGCTCGCCCATCGCGTGTGTGGCACTTCATCTTTATCCGACGGAATCCGCCGGCGAGCTCGCCTGCCTGCACGTGAGCAAGGCGCACGAAAACCAAGGCTATGGAAAAAAACTGATGGCCTTTGTGGAAAATCTCGCCCGCGAGAAAGGCGTGCGCAGTCTCTTTGCGCTCTCGACCCAAGCTTACAGTTACCTCGAGCAAAAGGGTGGCTATGTCACGGCCGACCCCGCCACGCTGCCGCCCGAACGCCACGCCCGTTATGAAGTGAGCGGAAGGAATTCCAAAGTGCTCGTCAAACACCTCCGCGCCTGACGCCAGATGGAAGGCGTTCACACTCATTTTCTTTGGATCGACTGGGTGGTCCTCGCCGCTTACCTGCTGGCCACAACATGGATCGGCCACGCCCTTCGTGGCTCCCAGGCGACGGTAAAGGACTTTTTCCTCGCCGGTCGCTCGCTCCCCTGGCCTGCCGTCACCGGATCCATCATCGCAACCGAGATCAGCGCCATTACGTTTGTCGGGGTCCCCGGCATGGTCTTCGCCGCGCAGGGGGACTTTACCTACCTGCAGTGGGGCATCGGCTCGATCATCGCGCGCTTCATCGTCGGCATCTGGTTCGTCAAAGTCTTCTACGAACGCGGGATTTTCAGTCCCTACGACTACATGCAGAACCGCCTCGGTGCCGGCGCACGCACCCTCACCACATGGCTGTTTTTTATCAGCTCGATCCTTGGCCAAAGCGTCCGCCTGCTCGTCACCGCACTGATTCTTTGGACGGTCACCGGCCTGCCTTTTGAGTGGTGCATCGTCATCATCGGAGCCTTTGCCGTCATCTGGACCCTCATGGGCGGGATGACGACGGTGATCTGGACCGATGTCATCCAGTTTTTTGTTTTTATCGGCGGCGGGATTCTCGCGCTCCTCGTTCTGGTGTCACAAATCGACGGTGGCGTGCCGGAGATCATCCGCACGGCGGGCGAAGCCGGAAAACTGCGTCTCTGGGATCTTTCAACCAACCCGGACGTTCAGTTCACCCTGTGGGTTGGTCTTCTGGCGATGCCCTTCCAAAATCTGGCTGCCTTCGGCACGGATCAACTCAATGCCCAGCGCATGTTCTGCTGTCGCTCGGCGGCCGATGCCTCGAAGGCGATTGTTTTCAGCAGCGTTTCCCTGCTTGTGACCGTGCTCATGCTCGCGGTCGGCGCGTGTTTGTTTGTCTATTACGTCGAGCATCCCCCCACCCCGGCCGAGGCCGCTCTCTTTGCAAAAGACTCGGACTCGGTTTTCCCGGTTTGGATCACGACCGTCCTTCCGCCGGGGCTGACCGGGCTGATTCTCGCCGGAGCTTTTGCCGCCGCGATCTCCAGTCTCGACTCCGCCCTCGCGGCGCTCGCCCAGACCTCGCTGGCGCTGGTCCATGCGCGCACCGGGATGGAAAATGCCAATCAGAGCGTGCTCATCCGCCAATCCAAAGTCGCCGTGGTCCTCTGGGGCGTCGCACTTGTTCTGGTCGCCATCGGCCTCCAAGCCATCCGCGGACAAATCAATCTCCTCAGCCTCGCCTTTGGAATGGTCACCTACACCTACGGCCCGCTCCTCGGAGCCTTCCTCCTCGCGTTGAGTCCGATCCGCCGCGACATCCGCGGGATTTGGATCGGATCCGTCCTCTCCATTCTGCTTGTTCTTGCGGTTCGCCCCGACCTCTACAACCTCCTCGCCGCTCTCGGAATCCTCACTCCAGAGCAATCGATCGCGTGGAGACCGCAGCTGAACTTTGCCTGGCTCTATCCGATCACCTGTCTCATCACTCTGGGATGCGGGATTCTGTTCGGACGGAAACGCCCCGAACCAGCCTCGGAACAAGCCACGGCTTGAGGGCGGGCGGGTCAAGAAAATAGTCGAGACTTTTTCGACAAATATTTTCGCCCCGCGGGGCAAATTTTCTTGAGAAACCTGCCCCCGATTTCTACTCTCACCGCGCTGGCGGAGACAGGAAAAGCCAGCATGTGAACAACCTGTGAAGAAGTCCTCTCAACCCCGTCCCGCCTCCGGCTGCCGCCTTCCGACCCGCCCGGACCTGTCCCGCCGGGCAATGCTCCCCCCCTTCACGATCAACCCAAGCCGAGGACCTCGTAAATTACTCTCCCCGAACGACTTGCGAGGCCGGGAAACGTTTTTTTTCACGCGGAACTTCCCATCCGTCCGGAAAATTGAAACTCTCCCTTCCCGCTTTTTTCCGCCGAGAGCCGTGTTGACGAAGGCAACGGGGTAAAACCAAGGGGAGTGCATAACAACGCCATGATGACTGAAACAAAGGACATTTGGGTCTCCGTCGCGGGACGGATCCGGGAACGGATCAGCGCCGACGGTTTTGAACGCTGGTTTTCCGAAGCGAGTGCCATTTCCTGCAACGGCGAAACGCTAACGCTCTGTGTTCCGAACCCGATCCACCAATTCTTTATCGAAAGCAATTATTTGCCCATCGTCGAAGAGTCCGTCCGTGAGGTGATCCCAACCGTCTCGAAGGTTCACTTTGTGGCCAGCCCCGCCGAAGTCGAGCCGATGTCCAAACCGGCCGCCGCTCCGCGCGCGAGCAAGGAAAAGTCGCCGGCTGCGACTGTTCCCGGCCTGAACGCCCGTAATACCTTCGAGACCTTCGTGGTCGGGTCCAACAACCAATTCGCCCACTCCGCCGCCCTCGCGGTCGCCAAAGCCCCTGCCCGCACCTACAACCCGCTTTTTGTTTACGGCGGCAGCGGACTCGGGAAAACCCACCTCCTCCAGGCCATCGGCCACCACGTCCTCTCGAACCAACGGTCGGCCAAAGTCGTTTACCTCTCCAGCGAACAGTTCACGAACGAGTTCATCGACGCCATCCAGCACGGAACGCTCGTGAAATTCCGCAAACGCTACCGGCACGCCGACATCCTCATGATCGACGACATTCAGTTCCTCGCCGGCAAGGAACGCTCGCAGGAGGAGTTTTTCCACACGTTCAACACGCTCCACGACGGACACAAACAGATCATCCTCTCCAGTGACCGCCCCGCCAGCGAGATTGAAAAACTGGAGCAACGGCTCGTCTCCCGCTTCGAGTGGGGCATGACCGCCGAATTGCAGCCGCCGGATACCGAGACCCGGATCGCCATCCTTCGCAGCAAGGCGGCCGGTCTGAACATCCAACTTGAGCCCTGGGTGATCGAGTTCCTTGCAGACAAGATTCGGAACAACGTTCGCCGTTTGGAAGGCGCTCTTATGCGTGTCGCTTCATACGCGTCGCTCAGCGATCGCATCATCACCCGCGAGGTCATCGAAAACCTCCTCCGCGACATTTTTCAGGAACAGGCCCGCAAATCGGTCACCATCGATCAAATCCAGCGCCGCGTCGCCGAGCATTTCGACGTCCGCCTCGCCGATATGACCAGCAAACGCCGCCCGGCCAATATCGCATTTCCGCGACAGGTTGCGATGTATCTGGCGCGCGAGTTGACGAGTTCCTCGCTTAGTGACATCGGCGATGCCTTTGGCGGAAAAGACCACGGCACAGTCATTCACGCCTGCAAACTGGTGAAGAAGCGCATGGAAGAGAACGAAAAGACCCGCCATGCCGTCTGCCTGCTCGATACTCAGCTCCAGCGCTGACGTTGTCCCGCCTGGAACGGTGAGATGACAGCCGACCGGCGTGGGTGAACCAGCAATTCCGGCGCGACAGGAACTCCGCTGTTTCCATCGCACGGAGATCGGGTTATGATCCCGAAATTGCCCCATGATCTCCCCGTTGATCGACGACCTCCTGCGCGCTGCTGTGGAAAGCGGGGCGTCCGACCTTTTGCTTCACTCGGGAAAGACCCCGCAGGCGCGCTTGGACGGCGAATTGGTATCCGTCACGTCGGGCGCGGTGACCGAGACGGATCTTGAGGCGTTGTGGAAATTCTGCGGCGCGGAGCCGGAGGCGCGGGACTTCGATGCAGCGATTACCGGTCCGGATGGCGGGCGATTCCGGGTGAATCTTCTCCGTCAACTCGGTGCTCGTGCGGCGGTTCTCCGACGCATTCGAAGCGATGTCCCGAACCTCGAATCGCTGGGCCTTCCGGCCGATCTGCTGCGCGAGTGGACGGCGCGACGGTCCGGGATTGTTTTGATTTCGGGTCCGACCGGATCGGGCAAATCCACCACGGTCGCCGCCGCGCTGGACTGGCTCAATGGAACGTCTGCCCGACACATAGTGACCATCGAAGATCCGGTTGAGTTTGTTTTTCAACCCCGCCTGTCAACATTCACCCAGCGCGAGGTGGGAATTGACACCGCTTCATTTGCAGAAGGACTTCGGCGCTCGCTGCGACAGAACCCGGATGTGATTTTTCTCGGCGAAATTCGGGACGCCGATTCGGCGGCCACGGCGATTCAGGCGGCGGAAACCGGTCACCTTGTCTTCGCCACCCTCCATGCCTCAAATGCCGCGGATGTGATCTCGCGGCTCGAGCTGCTTTTTCCACCCGGCGAACGCGAAGGCCTGCGAAAAGCGCTCGCTGTCCAATTGCTGGGCGTCCTGTGTCAGCGCCTCATCCCGGCGGTCACGGGCGGACTCGCGCTCGTATGCGAGTTTTTCTCCAACTCCGGGTCGTCGCGCAAAATCATCATGGAAGGACGGGGCAGTGATCTCCCGGAATTCATCGCCCGGGGCGATCCCCTGCGGGCCAGATCGTTTGCCGATGCCTTGCTCCAGATGGTGCGCGCGGGTCGCATTTCCGAGGCCGATGCCTCGGAAAACGCCGAAAACCCCCAAGAACTTTCGCGCCTGCTGCGCGGAATCAATTCTTCCACGCAATCCCGACGATGAATGCTTCCTTCGATTTGATTGATCTGCTGAGCCGAGCGGTGGCGGCCGGAGCCTCGGATCTCCACCTCTGTGCGGACGTGCCCCCGATGGCACGGATCAATGGTTTTCTGAATCCGCTGGCCGACCACGCGACCCCGGCGGATACCTGCCGCGAGCTGGTGCTGGGAATTCTTACCGATACTCAGCGGGCGCGGTTGGAGGAGGAGTGGGAACTCGATTTCGCCCTTCAGGTCGATGGCCTCGGACGATTCCGCGCCAATGCCCACTACAGCCGCGGCGCGCTGGAAGCGGCGTTTCGATACATCCCCGACAAAATTCCCGAACTCGGCGAGCTCGGACATCGCGAGATCGTCTTCCACCTCTGCAATCTTCAGCGCGGTCTTGTGCTCGTGACCGGCATCACCGGATCCGGCAAAAGCACAACCATGGCGGCGATGATCCAACACATCAGCCGCCAGCGCAGCGGCGTCATTGTGACAATCGAGGACCCGGTCGAGTACGTTTTCCAAAACGCCCGTAGTCTTGTGAAACAACGCGAGGTCGGCAGTGACACCCGATCATTCTCCGAAGCGCTCCGCCACGTCTTGCGGCAGGATCCCGATGTCATTCTCGTCGGTGAAATGCGCGATCCGGAGACCATCGGGGCCGCGATCACGGCGGCGGAGACCGGACATTTGGTGATTGCGACGCTTCACACCATCGACGCCCCCAAAGCGATTGACCGAATGGTGGATGCGTTTCCCGGCGACCAACAATCCCAGATCGTCGCCCAGCTGGCAAACGCCCTCGAGGCAGTCGTTTCGCAGCGGCTCATCGCCAAGGAGGACGGAAGCGGTCGGGTTCTGGCGACCGAGACGCTCACGGCGAATCCCGCCGTCCGCGCCTGCATCCGCGAGCGGCGCTGGGAGCAGTTGGTCGGTCTCATTGAAATCGGGGCCAAGGACGGCATGCACACCATCGATGAAGACCTCACCGGGCTCTACCTTTCCCGCCAAATCTCCAAAGAGGAAGCCATCGTGAACGCGCGAGACCGGGCTTCGCTCGAAGAGCTCATGCGGGACGTCCCGGCAAAAAAGAAACTCTTCGGGTAGAGTCGATAGGAGGGCTTGGCCCGAAAAGAAATCCAGCCCGGTCGGCCCATGTCCCTGATGTCCCCCAACATCAATTTCAAAAAAACCCTCCGACCGGGCTGTTCTCGAGATCATTGATAGCAGCTCGCGTGCCAAGTTTTTCTAGAGCAAAACCCGCCTTTGTCCGCTAACCGCTTCGACTGCCTTTCGGTGCGGTGTGGGCATGGCTGGCAGGGCTTCCCATGCAAATGCTGTCCACTCCGGGTCCGGTGCGGTCTCAAACAGCTCCAAGCGGATCCGGTGACGCGTGACGACGTAGTTGAGCGTCACAATCGGAATTCCGTTGGACCTCGCCGGCGGCAGAAGCCAGAGGCCCTTCCAGCGGGGGCCTTCGGATTTCACGAGACAGAGCCGTCCCCGGCGCAGCGCCCAGGCGCGGTGGTCCGTCTCTTGAAGAATGACCGGCTTGGGCGCTTTCACCGGAAGTTCGGCCGGCGTCACAGCGATGCAGTGCCTGCGTACCGGACAGATAGCGCAGGATGGCTCACCCGAACGACAAACCGTCGCGCCAAGGTCCATGAGCGCCGATGTATGCCGGGCACCGCCGGATTTCGGAAGAAGCGCCACAGCCGCGGCGTCAATGGTCCCGCGAGCCCGGGCGGTCTGGACCGGTTCGCGAAAATTGATGAGCCTCGCCAGGACCCGGAGAACATTCGCATCCACCACCGGCACGCAGCGATCAAACGCAAACGCCGCAACAGCCGCGGCCGTGTAGGGACCGACCCCGGGAAGCCGTCGCAGCGTCTCCACATCCCCGGGCACGCGTCCACCGTGCTCGCGAACCACCGCCTGCGCGGCCTTTTGGAGGTTTCGGGCGCGGGAGTAATATCCCAAGCCTTCCCAGCATTTCAAAACGTCCCCCTCGTCCGCTCCCGCGAGTGCGGCGGGCGTTGGAAAAATCTCCATCCACCTCCGGAAAAACGGAATCACCGCTGCGACGGTCGTCTGTTGCAGCATGAATTCGGACACCAACACGGCGTAAGGATCCGCATGCCCCCGCCACGGCAAATTCCGCCCGTCGCGGTCGAACCACCGGTAAAGATCACGACGAAAAGAAGCGGGATCGGAAATCATCTGGACAGTCCCATCGAATACGCGCCCAATCGCGGAATGTCGTCTGAAAAAAAGCTCCACTCGCACACCGCACCGCTCACAACCGGTCAGGCGGATCTCCTGCGAAAGGCGCTGAAAGCTCGCGGATTCGAGTTTGAGGAGAAACCCTACACGCTTTTTGCAGCGCGCAAGGACCGCCTCAACGTCGCGGTTTATGAAAAGGGCCCCAAGGTTTTGCTTCAAGGCCGCGGACTCGAGGAGTTCATCACCTTCGTCTTGGAGCCCGAGGTGCTCGGAGAAGCGAAGTTTGGGTATGAGGAGATCCACACACCCGAGCTTTTCGAGCCGCACTTCGGCATTGATGAAAGCGGAAAGGGGGATTTTTTTGGTCCCTTGGTGATTGCCGGAGTCTATGTCGATGCCCCCCTCGCCCGTGCGCTCCGGGATGCGGGTGTCCAGGACAGTAAGGCGATCGGATCGGACAAAAAGATCCGTGATCTGGCGAAAGCCATCCGGGATCTTCGTGCTCCCCAGAGCGTCGTTGTGATATCCCCGCTCCGCTACAACGAGCTCTACCGCAAGATCGGAAATCTCAACCGACTCCTCGCGTGGGGTCACGCCCGCGTAATTGAGAATCTCTGCGAGATGCGGCCGGATTGTCCGCGCGCGCTTTCGGACAAATTCGCGGATGTTCGCGTGTTGGAAAAAGCGTTGCTGGCCAAAGGTCGCGGCATCCAACTCGACCAACGCACAAAAGCGGAATCCGACTTCGCCGTCGCCGCCGCCTCGATTCTGGCCCGCGAGAAATTCATCAACTGGCTCGACGATACGGGAAAATCACTCGGCCTTCCCCTGCCGCGCGGCGTGTCAGCCGCCGTCAAATCCTCCGCCCGCGCCCTCGTCGGCCGCGACGGGGCTGCCGCCCTCGAGCAATTCGCCAAAACTCACTTCAAAACCGCAGCCGAAATCACCGGCGGGCTTTGATTTCCCTTCCCCGCCCGGCAGCCGAAGCCACGACGAAGCCATCATCCTCCCCCGATTCGGCTTCCGCCACACTTCGGACAATCAAATCCCGGGCCCTGGCCGCGGACTCGTACTGCGTCGGGGAACAACCGACAATTCGTCGGAACGTCCGATTGAACTGGGACAGGGACTGGAAGCCGCATGCAAACGCGATGTCGGTCACTGAGTGTCGGCGCTTTTTGAGACGTTCCATAACCTGCCCGACCCGGAACCTGGCGAGGTAATCCGAGATGGTCAGTCCGGTGGATTGGTGAAAAACCCGTGACAGGTGGGCCGGGCTCACCCCGCAGGCCCGCGCAATGTCCGGAAGACGGCAGGGCCCTCCAAGCCCATTCGCCCTCACGTAGCGCCGCACCCGATGCGCCACGGCCGGAAGAAGTTTTGTATCCGGAATAACCTGCCGCGCAGCGAGATGCCCGAAATGCTTCGCGCTGGCAGCAACAATGCGCATCATCGCATCGCTGGCGTCCTGCGACACGATTGGGCATTCCCCCAGCATCCGATCGAGCTGTTGCCGGGGGACTTTGATTCCCCACTGCGCAAACTTTTCCGCGATCCGCTGGACATCGGCTTGTTGCGCTCGACGGCGCTGGAATCCGCCGATCACCAGAAACCCCACCGTCTGTCCGTTGATTTGAACCGGCACCGAAACTTCATGAAGCCCGGCCTCACAGGCACAACCGGCTCCGGCTTGCTTGTCGGCCACAAGCAGCTCCCGACGCGTGCGCTCGCAAACGGCCATTCCCTCGCGGCTCTGCTGAACCGCCCGACAAAGCCCTGTCCGCGAAAGCTCGCGGGAAACCGGACATCCAGACTGATCCAACAGCATCAGGTCCAGACCCGTGAGGGTTCGGAAGTCCTCTACAAAAATCCGGAACTGCTCCAGTCCCTGAATCCGCTCCAAAAGTGCACGTCTGAGTATTTTGGGCATGAAAAATCCTGGTCGGAAACCGCGCAAAAAATGACCGCAATAAATGCGCAAAGCAAGCAGCAGATGCGTGGCGCTCCCGACCAATTTCGCTTAGGTTCCACGGCGGGATTCATACGTCCAAACTACAAACCGACTTTTTCTCCAACCAATCCAGATGACCACACCGAACCAAGCAAGCATGACCACCCAATCCACCGTCCAAGCCGGCTTCCGCCTTCCGCCCGAGATTCAGGAAATTTTCAACGCGGCTCCCTCGGTCCGGATCGCCACGTCGTCCGCCGAACTGGCCGATCTCGCCGTGCGGGATGCCGTGGACGGCTGGCACGAGGTGGCTTACGATGTGCCCGGTAGGGGCCGCGTGGTCGAAGCGGTGGTTTGCCGTGCAAAAAATGGCATCTGCGCGAATTACATGGAGCCCTACATGCGCCGCCGCGATCCGGACTGCATGGTCATCGGCGATTCCAGGCCAACCGACAAGCCGACGTATGAACAGCGATTTGGCGAATCCTTTCTCCCGATGCGGACCCGCACGATCGAGTGGTTGAAAACCCAACCTCTGGCAGCCTTTCCGTTCTATGCGGGCATGCCGGGCAAGGGCGTTCACGCCATGGTCATCGCGCCGGACAACGCCGGTTTCTTCGCGCTCGGTCTCTCCCTCCTCCAAGGCATTCTCTCGCCAGGCGAAATTCCGGAGGACTTCTATCCCCGCGCGATCATTTATGTGGCTCCGCCTTTCCGCCACACGGATTTTGACGGCCGACAGGTCGTCGTTCACAACCGACTGGATTCCGGCCACGAGCTGTTCAGCTACAATCTCTATCCCGGTCCCAGCGCCAAAAAAGGCATTTACGGCGTGCTCCTCAATCTCGGGGAGGAGGAACACTGGCTCACCATGCACTGCTCCACGGTGCGGGTGGTCACTCCTTACGACAACCGGATCGTGATCTCCCACGAAGGGGCCAGCGGTGGCGGCAAGAGCGAGATGCTCGAAGAGCCGCACCGTTCATCTGGAGGCTCCCTCCTCATCGGAAGGAACCTCCAAACCGGCGACAAGCGCATGCTGACCCTCCCGCAAACATGCGGCTTGGAGCCAGTCACAGACGATATGGCGCTCTGCCACCCCTCGCTCGAAAAGGGACGGGGAAAACTCACCCTCATGGATGCCGAGGATGCCTGGTTCGTCCGGTGCAACCACCTCACCCACTACGGGATCGATCCTCATTTGGAAAAACTGTCGATCCATCCGCCGGAGCCCCTGTTGTTTCTGAACCTCGAAGCCCATCCGGGAGCAACCTGCCTCCTTTGGGAACACACCATGGATGCGCCGGGACAACCCTGCCCGAATCCGCGGCTGATCATTCCGCGGCGTTCGATCCCGGGGGTCGTCAATGGCCCGGTCGATGTCGATGTCCGGAGCTTTGGGGTGCGCACTCCGCCCTGTTCCGCTGAGCATCCGAGCTATGGAATCATCGGTCTGTTTCACCTTCTGCCGCCCGCGCTGGCCTGGCTGTGGCGCTTGGTCGCTCCTCGCGGCCATGCGAATCCCAGCATCGTGGACTCCGAGGGCATGTCCTCCGAGGGCGTCGGGTCCTACTGGCCCTTTGCCACCGGGCGTCGGGTCGACCAAGCCAATCTCCAACTCAACCAGATTCTGGAAACGCCAAGCGTGCGCTACATCCTCGTCCCCAACCAGCACATCGGTGTCTGGGAGGTCGGGTTCATGCCGCAGTGGATCACCCGGGAATACCTCGCCCGTCGCGGAGGAGCACGCTTCCCGGCCAGCGCCATGTCTCCCTCGCGATGCCCGCTGTTGGGATACACGCCGTCCTCGATCATCGTTGAAGGCCGCACCATCGGAAAGTGGTTCTTCGAAGTCGACCGCCAATCCGAGGTCGGCGAAGCCGCTTACGACGTCGGTGCCGGAATTCTCACCGACTTCTTCAAACAGGAAATCTCGCGGTTTCTGGTCCCGGATCTCCTGCCCACCGGCCGCGCCATCATCGAATGCTGCCTCAACGGAGGAAGTTTGGAAGACTACGTGCGACTCATCGATGCCCCATTCCTCGAGCGTGAGGATTGAGACACTCGTGGAGCAGTTCGACTACAAATTCCACAAGGCGATCCAACCCGTCTTCGATGCGGTGCCGGAAAACCACCGACACTGCCTCATGGGTGTGGACTACATCCACATCAAAGGCCTCCAAGGGGGTGATCTCTTCGTTACTCGGAGCGGATGGCGGTGTATCGAATCGATCCTCCCGGAGGCGTGGTTCGTCGGACAAAAGTTTGCCAAAGTCGGTCGCGCTCTCGCCGGAGCCACCGGTGCCGTTTATCGCGTCCCGGTCCCGCATCGCGCGCGTCGAAACGCTGCTCTCGTCGTCAAGTTCAGCCGGGCCGCTCAGGATGTCGGCATCGCCGTGGTCTCCGATGGACTCGAACTCGACCCCGTGGAGAAGGGCTGCCTCGAGGGAGCGGAGTTCCACTCTCCCTTCGCCGAATTCAGCGCACTCCACCGGCTCCGGACATCGTCGGGTCAAACGCTTCGAACCACGCAGGCGCTGGCGATTTATTCTCCTCCGACGCTCCATCACGACTGGGAACTCGGCAGAAAATCCTTCCTGACCCAACGCATGGACCGCGAACTCGACCGCTCCCAATCGGACGTGCCGTCGGAGCGTAAGATCACCTACGACTGGCAGCGAATTTATATTTTGCTCTACCGGTGGATGAACGGCGTCGATGCCGAGCAGGCGGCCCTTCTGGGGTTGATTTCCTCTGATTCAATGAAAGCGCTGGCCCAGACCGCACGGGCGGCGCTTCGGGAGGACGGCTGGGTGGTCTGCGATCACAAGCCACGCCACGTCATCGTTCGGCCGCGTCCCGATGGCGGCGTGCTCCGGCGAAATGGCAAGATCGCCTGGGGCCTTATCGATTACGAGTTGTTGGTACCAGTGGGGACGAGATCATGAGGAGACCCCCGTTCCTTCACCTCCGGCGTATGATGACTTCCCATTTTCTTGACCAAGCCCAAGTTCCCTTCGGTTTTTACCCCGCCGTCCGCTCGAAAAAGCTTCCCTCCGAGGCAACCAGCAGACCAATTCTATTCCATCAAAAATGAAGCCCATTGTTTTCAACAACACCGTCCTCCGCGACGGACACCAATCGCTCGCTGCAACTCGCATGACCACCGCCCAAATGCTCCCGGCCGCGCCGATTCTCGACGCATGCGGCTTCGGCGGGCTGGAAACATGGGGCGGAGCAACCATCGATTCCTGCCTCCGCTTCCTGAACGAAAATCCCTTCGATCGGCTTCGCGCCCTGAAGAGGGCCGCCCCAAACACGCCGCACATCATGCTGCTGCGGGGACAGAATATCGTTCAATACACCGCGTTTCCCGACGACGTGGTGCGTGCCTTTGTGCGTTCGACGGTGGATGCCGGGTGCGATGTCCTCCGGATTTTTGATGCTCTGAATGATGTCCGCAACCTCGCCACGGCCATTGATGAGACCCGCGCCGCCGGTGGTCATGCCCGCGGGGAAATCTGCTACACCACGAGCCCCGTGCACACCGTGGAAAGCTTCATTTCTCTCGGCAAACAACTCGCGGACCTCGGCTGCCACTCCATCGGGATCAAAGACATGGCGGGAATTCTTCCGCCGGCGGTCTGTTTCGAACTCGTCTCGGGACTCAAAAAAACGCTCAGCCTCCCAGTCACCGTCCACAGCCACGACACCGCCGGACTCGCTGCGACCACCTACTACGCCGCGGTCGAAGCCGGTGCGGATGCCATCGAGACATCGATCTCTCCCTTCGCCAACGGCACCTCCCAGCCGGATACCGTTCGGATGGTTGCACTTCTCGAAAACCACGCGCGGCGCGTCAGCTACGATACGCGTCTTCTTGCGAAGTTGCGGGACCACTTTTCGACCGTCTACGAGGAACTCTCCGCCTTCACAAACCATGCCAACGAAGTCGTGGACAGCGATACGCTCTGCTATCAGGTCCCGGGCGGCATGCTCAGCAACTTCCGGAATCAGCTCAAAGACCAGAAGATGCTCGACCGCTTCGAAGAGGTCATGCTGGAGATTCCCTACGTCCGCCAGTGCCTCGGCTGGATCCCGCTCGTCACTCCCACCTCGCAGATCGTCGGCACGCAGGCCATGCTGAATGTGAAGTTCGGCCGCTGGAAAACCTTCGCCCCGGCCGCCATCGATATCGCGCTTGGAAAGTATGGACGCACTCCGGGGAACATCGATCCGGATGTACTCAAAATCGCCAAAGAGAAATCCGGGCAGGAAGCCTTTGAAGGCCGGCTCGCCGACCAACTCTCGCCCCGCATGCCGGAGCTCCGAGAGGCCCTCGCGAAGAAAAACCTGCCCGTTACCGATGAAATGGCCGTTCTCTACGCCATGTTCCCCGTGGAAGTTGAAAAACTCCACCAACCGCGGAAAGAAGAGCCCCCGGTCGCACCGGTCGCCGCTCCCGAGCCTTCGGATCGCTCCAAACGGTTTCGTCTCACCATCGGCGGTCGTGTGGCCGAGGCCCTCGTCGAGGAACTTTCATGAGCGCTGATCCGAACGCCCAACTCGCCGCCCTCGAATCCCGCGTTGCCGCCCTCGAACACCAGCTCCGCGATCTCATCGCCCAGGGCGCCGTGGCCGATGACATTCCGTGGATGCCGATTGCAGCCGCCATCGCCGCCGTCTTCCCGGATTCGCGTATTGTTGGCATCGAGCAAATCCAGCCGCGCGAACCGCGCAATCGGTGGGGACTCATCGGCCGGATGATTCTCATCCAATCCCACGGCGTGCGCTGAAGCACCCCCCGTAGCGGAGCTACACGAGCTTGAAAAGCCGGGTCGCAGCGGCTTGGCCTTTCAACTCGACCGGGCCAAGATCATCGCCCACCTGAAGATCCGGCCCGAGCTGCCGCCACACGGCTTCGGAGACCAACAGCTCGCAATGGAACATCTTTGTCGCCTGCTCGATGCGGGCGGCGAGGTTGACGGTGTCGCCGATCACCGTGTATTCCTTGCGCTCCTCGGACCCGACATTGCCCGTCACCGCCGGGCCGAAATGAAGTCCGATCCCGAGTCGCGTCCCGGCAATATCACCACACTCCGACAACCGGCGCGCCTCCGCCAAGAGCGCGTGACCGCATCGCACCGCATTCCGGCAGGCGGACGGATCATCCACCGGCGCTCCAAACACGGCCATAAAGCCATCACCCAAAAACTTGTTCACGATCCCCCCGTGCTCGCTCACCCCGCGGATCAGCCCGCTGAAAAGCAGATTGAGAAAATCCATCACCTCCGTCGCCGATTTTTTTCCAGCAAAGACACTGAAATCCCGGATATCCAAAAACATCACACAGACATCCCGCTCCTCGCCGCTCAAACGCGATGGTTGGTTGAGCAAGGTCTCGGCGACCTGCGGTGAAACATGCTGTCCAAATACCGCTACCGCGCGGTCATGCTGATCCTCCGATTCCAAAGTCGCTGTCAGCTGCCGTCGAAGACTCAGGCCCACAAATCCGGCAGAGATCCCGCCAATGAGCAAAAGAAGCGCCCGGAAGCGAAACTGATGCTGGGACGTCAGCATCGGAAAATCGGGCACGTGAACCGCATAAACACCCGTGAATTGGCACACGGCCAGATAGCCCGCCGCCGCGACAAACCCGGCCCACGCACTGAGGCGAAAATCGAGATTCAGAGCCGACAACGCGAGTATTGGGAAAAACAGAAACGGGATCGTCCCCACCACGCTTTGAAGAGCTCCGAAATATTCGGCGGACAGGAATAGCAAAATCCCGACCCACGTGACTTCCAGCGTGGCATTCAGCAACCGCAACGCGAAACCCGGACTCTGCCCCCGGGCAGCAAGACGTTTCAGCCAGAAGCGAACGCCCCACTCGTAAACAACCATCAGAAAAACAATCCCCGCCACCAATGGTGCCCCGGCCTGCAGGCGGTCCCTCACCTCCGGAGCCACCGCGGACCCGAACACGCCCGGCAGGAAAATGAATCCCAGCAGAAGAACGAGAAAGATCCCAAGAACCCAAAGGAAGATCGAGACCCGCCGGATTTCGTTCCGAACAATCCCGGCTTCCAGCGCGGCGGCGAGGCGGGGCGTGGTCACTCGGGAATTCCCACCGCGCGGAACTTCGCGTCCACATGACGGAAATGCCGCTCCGGCGCACAGGCGTTTTCGATCTCGGCCGCCGAGAGATGCTCGGAGACCGTGGGCTCCTCGCTGAGGTTGCGGGCAAGACCGCCACCATCCTTCCACGTTTTCATGGCCGCCCGTTGAACCGCTTCATAGGCGGCCTTTCGTTCCAGGCCTTTTTCCGTGAGCATCAAAAGCGCCGCCTGGCTCGCATAGAGCCCGCCGGTGATTTCCATGTTCCGCTTCATATTCTCCGGATACACAAGGAGACGCGAGACCAGCTTCGTCAGCGTGACGAGCATGTAGTCGACCAACGTGCAACTGTCGGGCAGAATGATCCGCTCGACGGAGCTGTGGCTGATGTCCCGCTCGTGCCACAGGGCGACATTCTCGAGGGCCGCCATGGCATTCCCCCGGATCACGCGCGCCAACCCGCTCAGGCGCTCGCCGGTGATCGGATTGCGCTTGTGGGGCATGGCCGAGCTGCCCTTTTGCCCTTCGCTGAAATACTCCTCGACCTCGAGGACTTCCGTCCGCTGCAAATGGCGGAACTCGGTCGCCCACCGGTCGATGCTGGAAGCAATCAGCGCGAGAGTGGTCATGAACTCCGCATGGCGGTCGCGCTGAACAATCTGGGTCGAGAGTTTGTCGGGAAGAAGCCCGAGCTTCTCGCAAACATACTCCTCGACGCGCGGATCGAGATGCGCATGCGTGCCGACCGCTCCGCTGATCTTTCCGACGCGGACGCGCTCGCGGGTCTGCTCCAACCGTTCGAGCGCGCGGGAAAACTCGTCATACATGAGCGCGAGCTTGAGGCCGAACGTGATCGGCTCCGCATGAATGCCATGGCTGCGGCCGATCATCGGTGTGAATTTGTGTTCCTTCGCCCGCACGGCCACCGCCTCGCGCAGCGCCCGCAGGTCGGCCGCAAGAAGATCGCAGGATTGCATCATTTGCACCGCCAGCGTCGTGTCGAGAAGGTCGGAGGATGTCAGGCCTTGGTGAATCCAACGGGCCGCCGGCCCGACGTAGGAGGCGACATTTTCCAGAAAGGCGATGACGTCGTGGTTGGTCCGCTTCTCGATTTCCTGAACGGCCGCGATATCAAACGCGGCTTTTTCGCGGATTTCCTTCACATCCGAGGCCGGGACTTCTCCCAGTTCCGACATGGCCTCGCAGGCGAGGATTTCGATCTCGAGCCAGATCTCGAGTTTGCGTTGCTCGGTCCAGACGGACCGCATTCCTAGCAGACTGTAGCGTTCTATCATTGTCTCCCGCATCTAATCACATCCCGCTCGCAAAGCGGAAAACTTTTCTCTCCTCCATTTTGGCGGAAATTGCAGAGCGACGGGGAATGAACATCCCCAAAGCGCTCATCACGGCCGCCGGGCGCAACCAGAGGCATCTCCCGCTGCAAACCATCGTGGATCGCGATGGCTACCCGCGCTCCGTTCTCACCCACCTCGTGGACGAAGCGGTCTCGGCGGGCATCGAGAAAGCGGCATCGTCACCAGCCCGGGCGACGAGGACCTCTGCCGCCGCGCCGCCGTCCCACATGCGGGGCGAATTACCTTTGTCGAACAAGCCGAACCGAACGGCTACGGCGATGCGATTTGCTGCGGGCGCGAATTCCTCGGCGACGATTTGTTTTTGCTGATGGTCAGCGACCACCTTTACATCAGCCGGAACCGGGAAAGGTCCTGCGCTCAGCACCTGGTAGAAACGACGGCGGCGGAACGATGCGCGATCAGCGCGGTTCAGGCCCTCTATTTCCTTTATGCGATCTGCGGGTTCTTTCTTCCACCGCGCATTGCCGACCGGCCCGCCGGACGGGCCCCTGCGAGCACCAACGTTCATTTGCTCGACCGGCGGTTTGCGGAGGCGATTGATGATCTTCTCCAAGCCACCGCCGGTGGCGTGCCCGACGACGCGCAGGCCAGCGCGCTGGCCCAGGCATTTTATCAACTCGGTCTTCAGAATCTCGCCGATCAGGTCCGCCGGAGCGTGCGGTCGGTCCGCGGCAACCAGTGGATGTTTCGCTGCGGCCATTCGTCAACCCACCCGCTGCGGGTTCACCCAGCCCTCCTCGCGCGGCGGGAGGGCGATCCGTTACCAATTCTTCACGAGCAAACCGCCGTGGGCATGGATCTCTCGCACAGCGCGTAGAGCGACATTTTCTTTCTCGGGATGGATTTCCCCGCGGGAGCCCGCGTTCTCAACATTTCGATCGACCTCGCCCTTGAGGATCGGGATGAGACACCGCAAACACGCGGACGACGTGGATCGAAATCGCCCCCCTCCTCACCCTGTTCGGCTTCGATCACAGCCGGCATTCAGACGAGGCGTTCACGGCCACGGCCGTGTGGAGATTCGCCTCTCGAATGCCTACTTACCTCACGCTCAAGGATGTGAAAAAACGGTGGGGCCACCGACAGGAAGATGTCTATCCGGTGACGCCGTTTGAAAAACTTTGGGGTGATAAGACTGCGCTGCACAACGTGCGTTCGGCATTCGTGGTCGTGCCCCGGACACGCGGTCAGCAGTTGAAAGCCCAAGCGCAACTTGACGGCTGGCGTCGGGATGGCTCCGCGGCGGCTGTCGAGGCGCTCGGCGACTGGCAATAAGTCAGCGGCGCGCGAGGCGGCGGAAAAGATACGTGCCGAGTCCGAAGAACAGGACGTTAGGAATCCAGATCAGGACCGACGGCATTGCAGCGGCGTTGTTTCGGAACGTGTCCGCCATGATGATGAAGAAGAAGTAAGTGAATGCGATAATGAGACTTAACGCAAAGCCGACGGAAGTCTCTTTGCGGTGGGCTGTGATGCCCATCGGAATCGCAATCAGCGCAAAGGCCGCACAGGCCAGCGAGGCGGAAAAGCGTTTGTTGAGTTCCACAAAGGCCTCGGTCGTCTTGTCGCCCGCTCCGGCGCGAATGAAGTCGATCAGCTCGGGCAAGGTGTAGGCACTGAGCCGCTTGGTGGATTGGAATTCTTCGAAAAACTTCTCGAGCGAAATGGGAAACACCCCTTCTTCCATCACGATGCCCTGCTGGATCTTGGAAACATCGGTGGGATCTTTTTCATCGCGCTGTTCGAAGCGGGCGTTGAAAAGCCGGAGGAGGAGGCGCGAGTTTTCCGGGTCGGGCGTGAGGACCCCTTCGCGCGCATGCACCACTTGGAGCGCTTCGTAGCGCTCGTTCATTTCGATGACAATGATGTTGTAGAGTTTGTTTCCGTCCTTGCGCCCGACATAGACGCGACGGTCCGGGAACTGATCGACGACTTCATCCGCACGAAAAAGCGAGGCGGGATTGCTCGTGGCAATTTCCACCACCGCCCGGCTCATGGCCTGCTGGGCTCGCGGGGCCACCTCGATATTGATCCAGAAGCAAATGAGCGTCAGAGAAATGGCGAGGATGAAAACCGGCACGCAGATGCGTGGAATGCTTACGCCATTCGCCTTCAGCGCGATGAGTTCATTATCGGCGGAGATTCGTCCAAAAAACAGCAGAAGGGCCGTCAGAAAACCCCATGGAATCGTAAATGTCAGCGAAAAGGGCAGGACCAGCGCGATGAAGGCCAGAACGGTCGTGATCGGGACATCCGGATTGTTTATCAAGAGATCGAGGAGTTCTTTGAAGATGTTGCCCAGCACCAGAACGAGACTGAGAACCAACACGCCGAAAAACGTGGTGAGCAGGACGCTGAGTCCTACATAACGATCAATGATCTTCATGCGCCGTTGAAGAAAAAGCCCCGGGGCGGCTTACTCTTCGAAAACCCCCATTTTCCGGAACTTCGCATAGCGCTGCTTCACGAGTTCCTCGGTGGAGAGTTTTTGAATCGATTGCAGCGCCTCGGTGATGGCGGCTTTCAGGTAAGCGGCCGCGGCCTCCGGATCGTGATGGGCGCCGCCGAGAGGTTCCGGGATGACGCCGTCAACAATGCCCATTGCAACCAACTCGCGGGCGTTGAGCTTCAGGGCCTCGGCCGCTTCGGGAGCGTGCTTGCGGTGTTTCCAAAGAATCGCAGCACATCCTTCGGGACTGATCACCGAGTAGTAGGCATTTTCCAGCATGAGAACACGGTCGCCGACGCCGATGCCAAGCGCGCCGCCGGATCCTCCCTCGCCGATCACGACAGCGACAACGGGCGTCCGGAGAACCATCATCTCCCGGATGTTCACCGCAATGGCCTCGGCAATGTGGCGTTCTTCCGCGCCCACTCCCGGGTAGGCCCCGGGGGTGTCGATGAGCGCCACAACCGGAAGGCCGAATTTTTCCGCCATCCGCATGAGCCGCAGGGCCTTGCGGTAACCCTCCGGATGCGGGCTTCCGAAGTTGCGGAGGAGATTCTCTTTCACGTCACGGCCCTTTTGCTGCCCGATGACCACACAGCGAATGCCGTTGATTGAAGCGAAGCCTCCCGGCATCGAGGGGTCGTCCCCGAAAAGTCGGTCGCCCTTGAGCTCAACAAAATCGGTGAACGCGAGGCGCACATAATCGAGGAAAAACGGGCGGGCGGTATGTCGCGCGATCTGAACCCGCTGCCAGGCCGTGAGATTCCCGTAGATTCCGACCCGGGTGGCTTCGAGCTTCTCCTGCATGGCGCGGAGTTCCGGGTCGAGGTCGATTTTGCTCTGGTCGAGCTGCCGCTTCAGATCGGCGATCTTTTCTTCCAGTTCGATAATGGGCTTCTCAAATTCCAACGGCTGCTTGTTCATGAAGATTACTGAATGATCACCGGCGTTCCACGTGTGACGAGTACGAAAATTTCCGCGGCCTCCTCGGGGGTGAAAACAATTCCCGGCGGTGGAGGCGGCGGGGTGCCCTCGGTGGGCGGAGCGGGAAGACTGCGGAGGGCCAGACCGCCCGTGCCGAGCATGATCCACCGGTCGCCGGTCTCGTAATCTTTCGAGCCAAAGGCCAGCCGGTCGCTCCCCTTCATCATAAACTTGTCATTCACCTTTGTCTCGATCTTGCCCGAGGCGACCGACGGCGGGAGCTTGAAGGAAAGCGGCGTGTATTCCTTGAAAAACTCCCCGTTGTTCCGGACCGTGACGCTCTGCGCTCCGCGATCAATGACCAGCGAGGTGTCGATCTGCGGCACGAGGAGCGGCTGGCCGATCTTGAGATTGATCGTCGTGAGGCCGTTTACCCGATAGATCAACTCGGCGCTTGTCTTGAATTTCGAGGCGATTTTCACCAGAGAATCCCCCGAGACGACCGAATACTCGACTTTGCCAAGACCGGCGACCGGGGCGAAGAAGGCGGCGGCATTGATGCGTCCAAGCGCCGCGCGGGCATCGCGCGCACCGGCGGATTCCGGGTAGGACTGAAGATACGCGTGGATCGCAGCGACGGCCTCCGGCGTATTGAGCTCGAGCTGGGGCTTGAGCGCCTCAAATGCAGCGATGGCCGGGTCCGGCGGCGGTGTCGACGCGGCCTCGGCGACGGCGAGCTTTTCCTGCACGTCGAGCTTCTTGGGCTTGAGATGGAATTCGTAGACAAAATACCACGTCCCGCCGGCAATCGCCGCGATGAGCACAAGGATGGTCAGGGTTTTCCAAATCATTTTCGACTCCCTTCAGTTTGGTTCCAGAACGCTCGAAAGCGAGGAAATTCAAGCCAGCCCGCGTCGACGCCACTCGGCCACGTTTTCGCCGGCCGAACGCTGGATCATTTCCATGGTGAATTTCAGCAAACAGACCTCCCACGCATCGTCCACACCGGCGATCAGTGCGGCAAACGGCTCGTTGTCGGCCTGCATGCGCTGCTGGAGGCGGTCCAACGCAGCCTCCATCGGTTCGCGGACGACCTGCTCGGAGACGTCCGTTTTGCGAAGCTGGAATCCGTAACGCAGGATCCGCATCGCCTCGGGGTTCGACTCGATCCAGTCCGCCGCCTCGCGGGCGTTCTCCCCGAACCCATCGAGCAGTAGCTTCGAAAAATGATGCGGCGAAATAATGCGGGGACGCTCGGCTTCGATCCGGCCATTGCGGATGCGCACGGTATCGACTTCATCAAGCAGTTCGCTCACCAGCGAAAACCGAAATCGCGTCGTGCCAAACGTCTCGATGGCACTCTGCGGGCTCACCACGACACGCGTATTCTCCATCGCGTAGTGGAAGTCATGCGGTTGAAACATCGGTCGAAACTAGCGGTAGCCGCCCCGCGCTGCAACTCCGGGAATTCGGTTCTCGGTTTGACAAAGACCCGGATTTGCATTTGAGACAGGGGTCAATCCCGTCATCTCGACCCGGGTGCCACCGCCTGTCCCACATACTTTGTCCACACCCACACCTCCATCCGCAAAACCGACCCGCGTGAATCTCCGCACCCCGGATGTCATGGCCCGCGTGCAGGAGCAGGTCGAAGAGCACTATCGAAGTGGCCTCGTCGAGCGCATCCGGGCGGCGGGTGGTGTTTTGGAGTCGAAAAAAACAACCATCCGGCTCGCTAGGGAGTTCGGGTTTTGTTACGGCGTCGAACGCGCGATCGACTTGGCCTACGCGGCCGCGAAGGTATTTTCCGACCGGCGGATTTTTCTGCTCGGCGAGATCATTCACAATCCAGACGTGAACGCCCAAATGGCCGCGATGGGAATTCGGTTTTTTCCTGTTCGCCCGTCGGAAGCGGATTTGGCCGATCTTTCCGAGGTCGATGTGGTCATCGTTCCGGCCTTCGGGGCCGAGGTCGCGACCGTCGAAGCGGTGAAGAATCGCGGATGCCAGATCGTCGATACGACCTGCGGCGATGTCATGAGTGTCTGGAAGCGCGTCCGCCAGAATGCCAACGAACAGGTGACATCGATCATCCACGGAAAAGCCACGCACGAAGAGACCCGGGCGACAGCCTCGCGGGCGTTGGGGCCAAATTCCGACGGCCACTACCTCGTCGTCCTCGACCTCGCGCAGACCCGGATCGTGTGCGATTTTCTGGAGAACAGGGGCGACCCGGCTGCATTTCTGAAGCGATTCGAGGGGGCGGTGAGCCCGGGGTTTGATCCCCTCCTCCACTTGCAGCGAATCGGCGTCGCCAACCAGACCACCATGCTGCGAAGTGAGACCGAGTCGATCCAAGCCATGCTGCGCGAATCCATCGCCCGGCGGGATGGCGGCAGCACCGCGAACTTCCGCTACTTCGACACGATCTGCGGAGCCACGCAGGACCGACAGGACGCCCTTTTTCACCTGCTTGCCGAGCCGCTCGATTTGCTCCTCGTCGTTGGCGGCTACAATAGCTCGAACACGACCCACCTCGTCGAAATCGGCCAGCGAAAACTACCCACGTGGTTCATTCGAAATGCCACCTGCCTCGTCTCCGCCGATGAGATTCGTCATTTCGACCTGCACACCAAATCCGAAGCGACCGGCCGCGCGTGGCTGCCCTCCGGCGAGGCACTGCACATCGGGATCACCGCCGGAGCCAGCTGTCCGAACAACTTGATCGAAGACACCATCCGCCGCGTGCTGGAATTGCGCGGCGAAGCCCCTCCGGCGTAATGTTGCTTGCCCCACCCCATGCGTTTCGCTCGAATCCTCATTTACGGACTTCCCCTCCTGCTCATCGCGCTTATCGCCGCGTCGTTTGTCAATTCCGCGTCCCTCTCCCGCACCAAGAAAAATGAAATGGCGGTCGGCGTTCTCGGCGAACCTTCGACTTTGAATCCGATCAAGGAAGCCGATGCCGCAGCCTCGACGGTATTCTCGCGGATTTTCAACGGTTTGCTCACTTACAACGAGAATCTCGAAATCGTCGGCGATCTCGCGAAATCCTGGCATCTCAGCCAGACGACCACGGTTTTCCTCCGCGACCAAGCCGCCGCCACGCAAGCAGCTGCCTTGCTCGAAACCTGGCGGCCGGAGTGGAACGACTGGCAATTGGAAGCCGTCACCGCCGATGGTTCGCTCCTCAAACTCGCCTTCACCGAACCCGGGCTGGATGCTTCCGAAAAAATCGTCGCCCGACTCCCCGCCGATCTTCTCTCGCCCCGATTCGGACTCCGAGCCGAGGTGAAAGAGGGCGCCCGCGACGTTCTTGCTGCTTTTCTCGCCGCCAACCCAAAGGCCGCAGTCGATCGCACGTGGGTGGAATCCGGTGGAGCTTTCGAGGTGACGGCTGCGCCGGATGTCCGCCCGTTGCTCGAGGCGTCGATTCAGGAAAAAGGCGGCACCGTCACCGAGCTTGGCCCCGTTCCCTTTTTGGCCGAACCATTGGTCGTCTTCCACCTTCGCGAGGGCGTCCGCTGGCACGATGGCAAACCATTCACCTCGCGGGATGTGGAATTCACCTACCGGGCGATCATGGACGACGCCACGGCCTCCCCGCGCAAGGCCGACTTCGACCTCATCCAAAGCGTCGAGACACCCGGCCTCCGCACCGTCCGCGTCACCTACCGCAAACCCTATTCCCCGGCCCTGAACAGTTGGATGATTTCCATCCTCCCCGCCCACATTCTCGATGGAAAATCGCAGGACTGGTGGAGCAAACACTTCAACCGCAGTCCGATTGGCACGGGCGCATTTCGCTTCGCCGAATGGCGCACCAATGAATTCATCCGCGTCGTCCGAAATCCCGATTTCTTCGACGCCCCGGCCCCGTGGCTTGATGCCATTGTCTTCCATTCCCTTCCCGACCAACTCGCCCTTCGCCTGTCTTTTGAAACCCGCCAGATTGACTTTTGGACCGCCGAGCCATGGACCGTTCAGGCCTTCCAAAACGACCCGCGCTTCGATGTCTTCTCCGCCCCGGCCAGTCAATACACTTACATTGGGTGGAACCTGAAGCGCCCCCTTTTCCAAGACCCAAAAGTCCGTCAGGCCCTCGCCCATGCTGTCGATGTTCAGGCCATGGTGAAATACATCCTCTACGGCAACGGCATCCAGAGCACCGGAATTTTCACTCCGCAAATGTGGTTCTTCAATCCCCGGGTCGTACCCTTCACCTACGACCCCGCCAAAGCGGCCGCCCTCCTCGACGAAGCCGGCTGGGTTTTGGGACCGGACGGATTCCGCACCAAAGACGGCCAGCGCTTTTCCTTCACCCTCATTACGAACAACGCCAACGAAGTCCGCCGCGACATTGCCACGCTTGTTCAGGACAACCTCCGCGCGCTTGGCATCGAGGTTCGTGTCGAGCTTTATGAGTGGGCTGTTTTTCTAAAAAACTATGTCAACAAGGGCAATTTCGACGCCGTTGTCCTCGCTTGGTCTCTCGGCTACGACTACGACCAATTTCAAATCTGGCACTCCTCGCAGACCAACCCGGAGCAACTCAATGTCGTCGGCTACCAAAATCCCGAGGTCGACCGCCTCCTCGAATCCATCCGACAGGAATACAACCGCGACCGCATCATTTCCATGGCGGGCCTGATGCAGAGCATCATTTATCGCGATCAGCCCTACCTCTTCCTCTACGTGCCCCAAGGCACCTCCGTCATGTGGCGCGACAGCTATCGCATCCGCCGCCCGAACCCGGAAGGCGGGTGGATCGACGAGCCAGTCACCATGACCAAGGCCGGATGGTCCTTTTGGTCCGATTGGTTCTACCGCCCGGAATTCGCCGACCGCCTCCCTCCTCTCGAAGACAAACCGAAAACTCCGACAGCCGAGTAGCCCGCGCCCCAGGGGCCACGATCCCTAGACCTTGACCCGCTCGATCTCGGCTCCCAAGGCATTCAGCTTTTCATCGATCGACTCATAGCCACGGTCAATGTGATAAACCCGATTAACCTCGGTGATGCCTTCCGCTTGGAGCCCCGCAAGAACCAGCGCGGCTGACGCGCGCAAGTCGCTGGCCATCACCGGTGCGGCGCTTAGTTTCTCCACGCCATGGATCACAGCCGTCGGGCCCTCGAGCTCGATGTTGGCACCCATGCGTTTCAACTCCGAAACGTGCATGAAACGTTGGGGAAAAACATTCTCGGTCACCACGCTGATCCCATCCGTTGTTGCCAAAAGCGCGCACATTTGCGCCTGCATATCGGTCGGAAATCCCGGATACGGCAGCGTATCCAACTTGAGCGCACGCCGGTTGCTCCCCGGCCGGATAGTCACGCTGTGATCAAGCGTCTCGATCTCGAATCCCGATTGGGAAAGGGGGTCAGTGACGGCGCGCAGATGGGCGGGATCCACTCGCTTCAACGTGACTTCCTCACCGCAAATCGCTCCCGCAGCGAGAAACGTGCCGGCTTCGATCCGGTCCGGGATCACCTCGTGCTCGGCACCGTGGAGTTCCTTGACCCCTTCGATGATGATCCGGCGCGTGCCCGCCCCCTCGATTTTCGCACCCATGGCGATCAGAAAATTGGCCAGGTCGACGACTTCCGGCTCCTCGGCCGCCCCGTCGATAACCGTGGTTCCGTACGCAAGAACGGCGGCCATCATGACATTGTCGGTTCCCAGCACGGTGGAACCAAATTTTCCGCGAAGCGAGATCGTCGCGCCGCGAAGCTCGGGGGCGAGAACTTTGACATTTCCATTCTGCACACGAACCGCGGCCCCCATCGCTTCAAATCCCCGCAGATGAAGATCGATCGGCCGGTCACCAATAATACAACCGCCCGGCAAAGAAACCGTGGCTTCCTTCTCACGGCCGAGGAGCGGCCCCAAAATGCACACCGACGCCCGCATCTTGCGCACAATGTCGTAGGGAGCCTCGGTCTGAACGTTTTCCGCCTTGATCTTCACGACGCCGCTGGCCCGCTCGACCTCGCATCCGAGCTCGCTCAGAATCGTCAACATGTAGTGGATATCGCTCAAATCCGGAACACGCGAAATCACGCAGGGCTCCCGCGTCAAAAGGGTCGCCGCGAGAATTGGCAGGGCCGAATTCTTTGAACCGCTGATTTTGACCGTGCCGCGCAGACGCCGACCACCGTGAACGAGAATTTTATCCATGAACTGCGAAGAAAAACCTTTCGACGTTTTGATAGTCCCGCTCGGGAGCGATGTCGCGATAATTGTGCGATGCAAGGAGTGAGGAAACGGCGGCGGACTGATCATGGCCTATCTCCAGAGCGAGCAGCCCTCCCGGCACCAGCACACGCGGCACTTCGGCGACAAGACGTCGCACCAAGTCGAGGCCATCCGCTCCTCCATCGAGAGCGAGTGCCGGATCGTGTCGGACCTCGCGCGACAACGTCGGCAGTTCGCCGGAGGAAATGTAAGGAAGATTGGCAACAACGGCATGGAAGGATCCGCTGACGGATTCCAGAAGATCGGAAGACGCGAAAGACACGCGTGTGTCCAGCCCGTGGCGTTTGGCATTTTCCTTTGCGAGAGCCAGCGCATCGGCCGAGACATCCACCGCCTGCACCGTGGCCTCGGGACGCTCCAACGCCAGCGTCAAAGCGATCACCCCGGTACCGGTTCCGACGTCCAAAAAACGGGCGGCCGGATCGGGGATGCGGGATAAAACATTCTCCACCAACTGCTCGGTCTCGGGACGCGGAATCAGGGCACGGCGGTCCGTGGCAAACTCGCGCCCGAAAAACTCCACCGTTCCGAGAAGATGCTGGAGCGGACGCCCCTCGGCCCGCGCCTTCACCAGTTCGCGCAGCGGAGCCCGCTCCACCTCGCCCAGCGGACGTTCGAACTCCAGATACAACTCGATGCGTTTCCTTTTTCTGAGGACATGCGCCAGCAAGTGCTCCGCATTCAGCCGCGGACTCTCGACACCATGCCGGGTCAGGTAATCGGTCGCTCCATTGAGAACTTCAAGAACGGTCATGGCCGGGGAATGTAACAGGATTGTGACAAAGTCAGGCTGTAAAATTCCCCTCGATCCCTCTCGACTTCGCTCGAGGAGATCTCCATGAATGCCACGCTTTCACCAAACGACGAAGCGGACCGCCGCCAAAAACGCTCCAGCAGCCAAAATGGCCCGCTCGGCAGCCGGGGACTCGCAGGAGATCACTCGCGCCACGGATGTCCGGCCTGCGGCCCGGACACCGCCGACGCGACTACGCCCGAAGATGGAGCGCCCTACCGCGTCGAAACATCCCGTCGATCCCGAGCCAGCCGCGTCCCCCAGCCCGCATCTCGCCAACCTGCTTCAACGCTGGACCGGCAGCCGACGTGGACTCCATCTCGCGCTCCAAGCGGCCGCTCTCCTCTTTCTTGGCGGCCTGATGGCAAGCTTTGGACTCGGTTTTCTCCTCGAACGCGACCTGGGACAGGTTCAAGACAATCCGGGGGAAGGAATCCAAATCTCCACGCCCGGTGCAGATCCAGCCGATCTTGAAAAACTCGATGTAGCCCTTCGGGCGCTCCGGAACGGAGATTCCTCGGGAGCGGGTGCCCTGCTGGATGAGCTCCTCGCCTCGCCGGACAGACTGACTTCGCTCCACTCCGCCGCCGCATTCACGGCCGCACACGAACAAAATCGGTCGCGCGCACAGCAAGGATTTTGCCGCCGTGCCGCAGGTATTCGAGGAGGATTTTGCCCTTGATGCCTCCAAGCAATCGCAACGGGCGGGCTTTTCGAAACGGATGCGGCCCTCGGAAGCGCCGCCCGCATTTCCCGATACCCTCGCGGCGATCCGTATGTTTCTGGAGCCTATTCACCTGTCTTTGCACTCAGGAGCCGCCTTCGACAGAACCTGGAAACATGCAAGGCCTTGGACATAAAGCCCGCCAAACACGGCTGAAAATTGGCCCCTTTTTGGGTAACAATGGGTAACAGCGGAACCAGCTTTTTCCATCATTTTCCATACCCGGTGTTTCGACATTAAAAAACCCGCACAGCCTTTCTTTATAAGGGTTTGCGGGCGAAAAAGAGGGTCTTAAAAATGGTGCGCGATACAGGGTTCGAATACGCAGTCATTAGAGAGTAAATAGGCCAAAATAAGGCTTGGGTGTCAGTATGGGTGTCTGATAGAGTGTTTTCATGCCTCAAATGACTGCCACCCCCACGAAAGAAGCCGGTCCTGTCGATGTCATCGAGAGCCGGGGCGTTCGGATTCCGATCTACCTCAACCCCCGTCGCGGGAAGACAAGCTACCTCATCACTTACTTCGCCAAAGGAGAGCGAAAGCGCGAACGAGTGTCGAATCTGGCCGATGCCCGGAAGCGAGCCAAGGCCCTCGTCCCCGAACTTTTGGAGGGCAAGGTTCACGTCTCCTCGTTCACGCTCAAGCAGACGGCGGCGATCACGGATGCAGTGGAGATTCTGGCCCCGTTGCATGTGAGCATTACGGAGGTGGCGCGGCAGTATGCCCATGCTCACAAGATACTCGAAGGCAAGCCGCTAATGGAAGCCGTTGATTTCTACGCCAAGCACCTTGCGCGGGAGGCCCTTCATGGAGTGCTTTCGCCCGTCACGCTGCCCGATCTCGTCAAAAAGTATCTGGAGTCCATCGACGGCGAAAAATCCAAACGCTACGTGCAGGACCTTCAGGCCAAGCTCAATCGGGCGGCAAAGGCGTTTACCGCCCAGCTGCGGGACATTCGGGCTGATGATATTGACAAGTGGATCAAGGGCATGGAAGGCGCGGGAAAACGCACTCGCAACAATTATCGCATGGCGATGGTCACGCTCTTTTCGTATGCGCGGGAAAAGGGCTACCTGCCCCGTGGCCAGCAAACAGAGGCGGAATTTGTCACGCGGTTCGACGACAAGAAAGGCGGCAAAATCGGCATCTATACGCCAAAGCAATTCGCTACTCTGCTCCGGTATGTGGATGAACGGTTCGTGCCTTTCGTCGCTCTGGGGGGCTTTGCCGGTCTGCGGAGCATCGAGATTTTGCGACTGGAATGGGAGGACGTGTGGTTTGAAAAGGGATTCATCGAGGTTGGCAGGGAGAAATCCAAGACGGCCACCCGCCGATTGGTGCCGATTTGTCCGGCCTTGGGCGCATGGCTGAAACCCCGCGCCAAGGAAACCGGCCCTGTTCTGCCAGAGATCCGCAACGAAGTTCACTTTACCCGGCTATTCCACGCGGCCAAAGAGACCTTGAAGGACGAAAAAGGCGTCCCCCGCGTGAAATTGGTCCACAATGGACTGCGGCATTCATTCTGCTCCTACCGTATGGCAGAAACCAAAAGCGCCGCCCAGGTCGCGTTGGAGGCTGGGAACAGTCCGAAAATGCTTTTCGAGCACTATCGGGAGTTGGTCACGGAAGCGGAAGCCAAGGAATGGTTTGCTCTCGCACCGGTAAAGGTGAAAAGGCCAAAATAGCATGAACAGCGCAACAAATGCGCTATTTATGTTGTTGTTCCGCCTTTAAATGGTAGGCTGAATCTCGTGAAACGATCATCCAAAGAATCCCAGGCAAACCTTTTCGCCATCGCGGAAGGTCAAGGAGGATTTTTTACCGCCAAGCAAGCGGAGGGAGCCGGATTCGACCGGACGCATCATGCTTACCACGTGGGAGCAGGGAACTGGCAACGGGAGCACCGTGGCATCTTCCGGCTGGCGCAATATCCAATGCCAGAGCGTCCGGACCTCATCCTTTGGTCCCTCTGGTCCCGGAATCGTAAGGGCCTGCCAGAAGGAGTTTATTCTCATCAAACGGCGCTGGGTCTCTATGACCTCACCGATCTGATGCCGTCGAAACTTCACATGACGGTGCCGACAAAATTCCGACGCATGGCAGACCCTCCGGCCATTCTGGAGCTACATTTTGCAGACCTCCCGTCGAGCGAAATTGAGGAGCACGAGGGGTATCAGGTCACGCGCCCGATTCGAGCTGTTGTGGATGTCAGCCGTGATGTGCCTCCCGAAATTCTCATCGAGGCATTTTCCGAAGGAAGAACCCGAGGACTCATTACCGAAAAAGATGTGACGGGATACCGGGACAAGCTCCCCGCATTTCTTTTTCCTAACAGCCGAGAACTCCAAACCGCATGAACGAAGCCCCCCGCCGATATGCAACTGCTGCCGCATTCCGCATAGCACTCGAAACACGCCTCAAAGCCATTTCAACGTCGGAAGGCACCGACTTGCAACGCCTTCGACGGCAAGTTTCATTCGACCGGCTCTTGGCCCGGTTTTTCGCAGAACAGAATGCGCCGTGGCTCCTAAAAGGTGGCTATGCGATGGAATTGCGACTCCATTCCGCACGAACGACAAAAGACATCGACATTTCGCTACCCTCGAAAGCAGTGACGAAATTTGGCGGAAACATTCTTGCGGGACTACAGGATCAAGCCGGAGCAGACTTGGCTGACTTTTTTACATTTACCATTGCGGAACCACAGATGGACTTGAAAGCTGCGCCGGAGGGAGGCGCACGCTATCCTGTGACGGCTTCCCTTGCGGGCCGGACGTTCACGAAGTTTCATCTCGATGTCGGCATTGGAGATGCCGTGACCCCACCGACGGAACTAATCGAGGCTCGTGACTGGCTGGGATTCGCCGGAATCGCCAGGCCGCAGTTCATGGCGATTTCCAAGGAACAGCAATTTGCCGAAAAGTTCCACGCCTACACCCTGCCCCGAACCGATGTTACAAATACGCGGGTGAAAGACTTGGTGGACATGATCCTTCTGATTCATATGAAGGCGATGGACAATGGCATCCTCAAGCAAGCTATTCAAGCCACGTTCGAGCTTCGGAGGACGCACCCGGTTCCGACCACTGTGGCGGAGCCGCCTGAATCGTGGAACGCTCCGTTCGCGACAATGATGAAAGAATGCCGCCTTGAAGTCGCCTCAGGGGAAGCGGCGAAGATTGTCGAGGGCTATCTGTTTGGGGACTCGCATGAAGAAATCGCGTGAAGCTAACATTAGCTGCACTCATTGCTAGTTGTTAGGCCTTTGCTTGCTTTCGCGTCTTGTTCTTGAATCGACGAGCATCACCGGAGTCAATCAAGTGAAAAAGCCCGTCTTTGGCTTGATCCAATGACGCGAACCGAGTCTTTCCATTCACACCCATAAAATGAATAAAATGTCCCCTTGAGTCTTCACGAATCAGGAAGTCCATCTTCATTCGCTCGATACTGAGGACGCCATCAGTATCCTTCCAGTTATCGCTCTTTAAAAAACGCTCTTTGCGCTCAGCTTTTAGTCGGGATTCGCTTGCATCTGTGGTCCCTGTCAGTCGATCACAACAATAGGTTCCTACGGCCAAGGGGTCCCACCTTGGGTGGTCAATGTGAAATACATACCGAATGCCGGTTCCGCAGGCCTCGCAGACTCCGTCAAGACCGCCTAGATCATCTTCCAAGACCAAGTCCCATCCCGTGCTGGGCCTAATTTTTTCGTGAAACTCTGCATGGTGTAGTTTGCATAGCGTCTGGCAGTCACTCGGGTCGTAATCCCAAGGAAGTCGCCCCTTGTGATAAACTTTATGATGAACTTGAAGGATAACGCCATCCGAAGGCCCTCTTTTGCAAATTTGGCATACGCCTCCATCGTGCTCGACGATCAAGACGCGAAACGCTCTCCACTCTGGACGGTGATGGAGGTTTTTCATATGGAATTACCACGAATTCTGGCGAAATCGTGGTAATTTTGCAATGGGTTGATTCTGCCAACTGAATTCGCGATCGTTCTCGAAATTGCTACTTCAAGACTTCATCAAGCGTTGCTTTGGTTGATTGTCGGATGGCCTCGATGAGTTCGCGCTTTCGGAAAAGCCGATGCCTGCCGAGCTTGTATGAAGGCAGCATTCCTCGGGACACATACTGACGCAGAGAGGAAAACGGCACCCCCAACCAATCGGCTGCCTCCCGGATTTGGATAAATTCGGCATTTTCAGATACGGTTTTTTTCGTGTTCTGCGGCATGATTTGAGGGACATGGAAAATGTTACGTGAGGGGTTTCAAATACCGTGCGCCGGGGCTGGAACCCGGCACACGGCGAGGATTCAGCCAAGTTTGATTCCCTGATTGCGGATGAAGTTTTTCGCCTGGGTGACGATGGTTTGCTCCTGCCGCTCGGGCTTCATGTTGGGGCTGATCGTGGCCTTAATGCTTTTCACGAGGTCGGCCTGTTCGGGCTTTTCCAGCCAGGCTTTGACCTTGGCGGAATAGCCCTCCTTCTGGTCGCGGTCCTGCATCTTGCGAAGAAGGAACTTTCGTTCCAACTGTTCGCGAGGCAGTTCCTTGACGTATTCGACCAAGCCAGGTTCCTCCTTCATGAAGGAGTCCAGTTTGGCGTTGATCTCGGGGTTGATCTTGAACTGTTTGGACAGTTCTTCTTTTTTCTTCGGTGACGTGATGGCCATAATTTTATGGTGGTGATGCCCGACGTTTGGGTTTCCGTAGCCGGACGGGTGGAACGGAGGTTGCGGTGAAAACTACGCCTTGGCGGCGGCGGGCTTGATGGCTGGAATTTGCTCGTCGTCCTCGTCATCGAGGATGTTCCCGCGCAATCCGCCAATCTGTTGAATGATGGATTTCAGGAAACGCTGGGCGACCTTGCGGGCGCTGAGGCGTTGCATCTCGGCATTAAGCATGACCTGGACGAGTTGACTCGTTGGGACGCGGATTCCGGCTTTCTCGACGATTTCCGATGCCTCTTTGAAGGTGGCAAGGGTGTCTTCTTCGAGTGAGACTGTGACGTTGGTTGTTTTGGTGGTGTTCATGGTTTGGTGTTGGTGAGAAGTGCGAATTCCCGGCGGCGAAGCACCGGGCCGACGAGACGGGCGGCAATGCGCTGACGCTCGACCTCGGCGAGTGCGGCGGTGAACTCGTCGTTGAGCAACATTTGAGAGATGAGGAAGGACTGTCCCTCCTCGTCGGCGCGGGAAGTCAGAGAATCCGAGTCCTCCCAGACTGGCAAAGGCGGCTCGACGTTGGAAAAAATGTCATCGTCTTCGACGACGCCGGAAGAATCCGGTTCAGGAGAAGGTGCGTCCATTGGAGATGGAGTGGCATCGAGCTGCTTTTTCAGCCGGTCAATTTCCTGTTCGAGTTCCGGGATTTTGCCCGTCTCACCTTGCAGCGATTCGATCCGCTTTTTCATCGCACGATTTTGTTCCTGCAATGCCTCAGCATAGGCTCGTTGCTGGGCATTCATCGTTTCGCCGTCCGCACGCACGTAGTAGGATGGCGAGGGATTTGAGTTCGCCACGGTCGGTCCAAGCGGCAGGGCGTAAGGCGGGTCCGGGAGGTAATTCCAATCCGGTGATTGTTCCCGGCGATAGACCGTGTGGCGTTCGTGCATGGCGTCCGGGAAATTCGGATCGCTGTAACGACCGACCGGATACGCTTTCACCGTTTCCGGCGTTCTCACGCTGGGCATTCTCTTCTGCGAAATGATGGTGCCGGGAACGGTGTTTGGTGAGTCGGATTTCACGGCCTTGCGCGTGGCACAGCCCGAGCAAAGGCAGACGGCAACGATGGGGATGAGGTATTTCATTGGGCGGGTTGGGTAGAACGGTTGGCCGAAAGGCCGGTGGTCGCCTGGGCGATGTCCACGGTCTGGGTGACGTAAAGGTAGAAGAGCGTCCCAGCCGGAACGCGGACGTAGTAAGGCTCCTTGTCGAGCCCTTCCAAAAGCCGCTGGGAATAGATCTGCCCACCGGCCTGAATGCCTGCGGCAATGGCGTCCTGATACCCACCGCCCTGCACTTGGGTGACGCCGCCCGTGAGCGGCGAAATGATATTCGTCATCTGTGGAAACGCTCCGGCTCCCGCCGAAATCATCGAAGCAAGGATGGCCTTGGCTTCGGCGTATTTGTCGGAGGCGATCATGTAGCCGCGCAATCCGGCCGAACCGTCCGTTTCCCCCCAAGCGTCGGGATTGGTTCCGTCGGGTGAGTAATCAAGCACGGTGCCGGAAAGCGGTAATTCGCGTCCGTCGTGAAAAACGAGTGTCCACTTACGTTCCGAGCCGATTCGCTCGCGAGAGGCTGTCTTCTGGGCAACTCCATGCACCTCAGTTCCAGCCGGAACAATCAAACGCCCGTCGTGCCAGACATCCTCAACAATGAGACCGATGATCGGCGTTTCAATGTTGGTGGAATCAACCGTATTTACCAACTCGCACCGGAGCAAACGCCCGAAGGGTAGATAGTTTTCGCTGCGGGGTGCCTCCTTAATCGCGAAGATGGTTTGCGGGATTGGTGGCGGCGCTTTCGGTGTAGGTCCGGGACGCACCATCGGTGCTTCGTTGGCCGGCTGCGTTAGGGCGGTCGATTTGGCGCGGGTCGGTTCGGGAATATCCTCGTCGAACGAATAGCCGGTCGCCTTTGTCGCCTGGGCCGGAACTGGTGTGTTCACCGGCTCGGGTGAGCGGTGCCCGTTGCGAGTCAGGATAAACGTCAGGATCAATGCGCCAGCCAAGAGGAATAGGACGAGCCGCCCGGCCGGTTTTTGGAAAAGTTCAGTCCAGAGTTTGCGAAGGTTCATTTCAAGTCGGAGGTCAGGGCTTGAGATTCGGCGCGGACAACGAGGACGTTCCATTTGTTGTCGGGTGCGAGATGGTTGCGGCCTCCGTTCCCGTTTCCGGTAATGGCAAAGAAGGCCGGGGTGATGGATTTGGGCGGCATGACGCCCGAAGCATCCGCGAGCGATTGGGTGTAAATCCGTTCATCGAGCCGGACGGCCAAGTCCTGGGGGTTGTAGTAAATGGCGCGGTCGGACGTGTTCTCCAGTTCGAGCCGGAAAATCAAAGTGTCCTCCTGCTCGAAACGCCATACATCGCGAATTCGGACGGTGAAATTGTCGTAGTAGTTTGCGATTTCAGGGGAGGCATGGCGCACTCCGGCCAAAGCTTCCGGGTGATTCTTGACGAAGAGCGGATAGGCCTTCGCTTTGTCCATCAGGGACAACAAACGCTCCGGCACGACGGCCACGCGGCCTCCGTCCTTCCCCTTCCGTTGATCCTGATAAAAGGTGACGTTGTAAAAGGGTCTGTCTGACGCCTTCAAATGCAGGACATAGGCCTTACGATTGAAAATGACCGTCAAATGGTCCTCGGCATCCGGCTTCAAGGCGCGAATGCTGAAATAGAAATTTCCCGGCGTGAACGAGATCAGGAATCCGGCATTTTCCTGCTCCTGAATAGCCACCGATTTTGCATAGAGCCCGGAGATTTCCGATGGGAACATTATGGTGGTGGTTCCCGATTTCGACGCGACGGGAATGTCATAGATGACAAATTCATCGAGCGGTTTTTGAGTGATCGGCCCCGCGTAGGCGGTGGCCGCAATCAGGAATGTGAGGGCGAGGTTTTTCATAGAGGCTGTTCGGTATATTTGAAGTCCTGCACCACGAGCGGGAGACGCCCGTTGCCAAGCAGGTCGGGATTGCGGACGAAGAGGAATTCGATCTGGAATTTCACCGGCTCGCGGAATTCCAGATTTTTGACCGTGCCGGTGCGAACAAGGTTCCCCTCGGCACGGACACTGACGGCTTCGTAGGATTTACCTGCTCCGTCGTTGATTTTGCGCGTGTCGAGAATGTCGATCTTGGTGACTTCAACCTTTTGGTGAATCTGCTTCTCCTTGAATTCCGGGTTCTGGGCCTTGTAGAGAGCGGCAGCTTTTTTCCGGGCGGGATCTTCGAGGTAAATGCGCTTTAAGAGGTCCGACAAATCCGGCCCGATGGGATTGCGTTGCAGAAGAGCCAGGCAAGCCAGCCGGACATGGTAGGCGTGAAGACTGCCCGCTTCCTCGAATCCGAGAAGCGGCGCATAAATGAGCGTTCCGCCCGGATCGAGAATGACAACCTTCTCCTGTTGTTTCATGGCGGCAATCGTCAGGAACGGCGCAGCCACGGCAAACGCGGTTGCCAGAATGGCCAACGCCATCCAAAAGCGGGCGGCAATGAGGTTGTTTGTAATGGAAGTAACGGCGGATAGTTTCATGGGTGTGAATCAGGAGTTGCGGGATGCGAGAGGCGAATTGGGCGGCAAGGGTTGAGCCTTGGCCGCGTGGGAATTGAAGGCGGCTTGGGCGGCATAGGGCGTGGCGATGCTGCCTTTGTGGTGGGACACCGTTCCCCGATCGTTGTCCACGACGGCGAACGCATTGGAGGCTGTCTGGTGGGCAACCATGGCGGGATTCTCGGCGCTCGCGACGCTGCCAGAACCCGGTGACGATGGGGGGACGGGAGGAGGTGGCGGAACATCGCCCCCTCCCGAGGACTGCGGGCCATTCGCGGACCCCGCCACATCGGCGGCGATGCGTCCCGCTGCGCTGGCGGTCCCCGCAGCGGCTTGCGCACCGGCCAATGCCCCCTGAACTGCGGTCGATCCTCCAAGAGTTGCGCCGGCTCCTGCGGCAGTAAGTCCAGCTCCTACCGCGAGACCGGCAGCCTGCATGGTGCCTTGAATTCCCGCCTGCAAAGCGGCTGTCGTGCCGCTCACGCCCTTCATGATCGCACCGGCGACGAATGGAACGCTCAAGTAAAAGAACACCGTGATGATGGCGGCAAACGCCATGATAAACGGGAAGAGAAGCCAGCTTTGGACGATGATCGCGTTTTGTGCAGTCTGGATAATTCCCCCGGTCGTAATCGGGGCAAACAACGTGTCGCTGATGGCGACTATCACGATGTCCACCAGACAAATCGCCACATGCCACAGGAGAACGGTTATGGACGTGATACCGAACTGAATGCCGAGCGATTGGGTGTGGGAAAGGAACAAGAACCCCAGCAACAACGGTGAGACGGCAATCAACCCGGCGATGGCGAAGTTTTGAAAAAACGTGAGCACGCTCAGCATGAAGCGTCCGATGCCTTGAAAAAACATTCCGATGGCAGCGGGAACCACCTTTCCTAAATCCGTCCACGAGTCAGACGGCTGGTTTTCGATGCGAGACCGGAGGAGCTGCACAAATTTGGCATCACGGGCGTTCGTGAATTTGCTGCGCATTTCAACGAACGCCTTTTGACCGCCGTCCATTGCTGCCGGGTAGCCCGCGAGCAATCCGACAACGAGAATGGTTTTTAGCAGAGCGCCAAGGATGGCGCGGGTGTCCGAACCGGCCCGCCAGCCCATTTCTCCGATGCCAATGACACAGAGGACAAAGGCAAACGGCATGAGCAGCGTCCGAATTTCGAAGGCGGCATCGTAAAGATTGGAGAGCGAAGGAATCATAAGCTTTTGGGAATTTTGCGAGAGGACAATCCGATGACTTCAGAATCCGGGAGGAAGGTCTTCGTTTGGTGCGCCGAAATCCGGGAGTTCCAATTCCGCCTCGGCCTGAGCGGCGAGCCGGGCCAACTCCCGATTGCGTTCCCGGCTGATTTCTTCGGCGGCGACTTCCTCTGCCTGGGTGCGGTTCTGATTCAGGACGTGCAGCATTTGCACCTGGCTGCCGGTGGATTCCGTCAGATAGTCGATGTCATCCAGCGCGGTCTGGGCGGCAGCCAGCGAACCCACGAGCTTTTGCACCTCGGCATCGTCCTTGGCTCCCTTCAACTGCGTGTTGAGGCGGGCAATCTGCTGATTGAGGACCTTGCGTTTGTTGTGGGCGCGTCCGAGCAGGATCTCAAAACGCGAGTAGGCATTTTCCACGGCGCGAAAGCGTTTCAGCGGGTCGGCCCCATCCCGGAACGAGGAAATGCCGTCGAAACTCCGAGTGGCATCCGTGGCGAGGTTCTTCCATGAATCCATCTGGATCGGCTCGAACAACTGGCCAATGGTCGCGGAAATTTCCCCGCCTTCGCGGGCAATATCGGCCAGTTCGCCCAACGTGTCGGCCAGCCCGGATTCTTCAAGATAGCCGGAAAACAGGCCGTTATCAATCAGGGCGATTGCTGCCACCGGATCGCCAATGGCTTGCTTGACCTGATTGGCCGTCTGCAGATGCTCCTGAACGGTGGTCAAGGTGCTGTGAAGAGTGGCAAGCTTTTCCGCCCACTTAGCCTGCTCCCAAGTGTATTTCAGGATGTCGAAAATGT